>NZ_JAMYOI010000017.1:0-5000 GCF_040319775.1 Mesorhizobium sp. M0870 | reverse complement strand
CGGAACCTTCTGGAAAGTAGGGCCATAGTGGGTGACAGCCCCGTACGCGTAATGCAATCAATCGTCCTCGAGTAAGGCGGGACACGTGAAATCCTGTCTGAAATTGGGGGGACCACCCTCCAAGCCTAAGTACTCGTGCATGACCGATAGCGAACTAGTACCGTGAGGGAAAGGTGAAAAGCACCCCGACAAGGGGAGTGAAAGAGTACCTGAAACCGATTGCCTACAAACAGTGGAAGCCCAAGGTTCGTCCTGGGTGACCACGTACCTTTTGTATAATGGGTCAGCGACTTAGTGTGACGAGCAAGCTTAAACCGCTAGGTGTAGGCGCAGCGAAAGCGAGTCTGAATAGGGCGTTCAGTTCGTCGCATTAGACCCGAAACCGAGTGATCTAGCCATGAGCAGGTTGAAGGTAAGGTAACACTTACTGGAGGACCGAACCCATAACTGTTGCAATAGTTCGGGATGACTTGTGGCTAGGGGTGAAAGGCCAATCAAACTCGGAAATAGCTGGTTCTCCGCGAAATCTATTTAGGTAGAGCGTCGACCGAATACCCCAGGGGGTAGAGCACTGGATGGGCTAGGGGTCCTCACCGGATTACCAAACCTAACCAAACTCCGAATACCTGGGAGTACTAGTCGGCAGACACACGGCGGGTGCTAACGTCCGTCGTGAAAAGGGAAACAACCCTGACCTACAGCTAAGGTCCCCAAGTTATGGCTAAGTGGGAAAGGATGTGAGGATCCCAAAACAACCAGGATGTTGGCTTAGAAGCAGCCATCATTTAAAGAAAGCGTAACAGCTCACTGGTCTAAATAAGGGTCTTTGCGCCGAAAATGTAACGGGGCTAAAGCCATACACCGAAGCTTAGGGTTTGGTCCGCAAGGGCCAAGCGGTAGCGGAGCGTTCTGTAAGCTGATGAAGCCATACCCGTGAGGGGTGGTGGAGGTATCAGAAGTGCGAATGCTGACATGAGTAACGTAAGGGGAGTGAGAGACTCCCCCGCCGAAAGACCAAGGGTTCCTGCTTAAAGCTAATCTGAGCAGGGTTAGCCGGCCCCTAAGACGAGGCGGAAACGCGTAGTCGATGGGAACCACGTTAATATTCGTGGGCTTGGAGGTAGTGACGGATCATTGAGGTAGTCCAATCTTATCGGATTGAACGGGCTGCTGCGTGGTTCCAGGAAATAGCTCCTCCTTATAAACCGTACCCGAAACCGACACTGGTGGTCTGGTAGAGTATACCAAGGCGCTTGAGAGAACTATGCTGAAGGAACTCGGCAAATTGCACGCGTAACTTCGGAAGAAGCGTGACCCTTTTCTACGCAAGTAGAGGAGGGTGGCACAGACCAGGGGGTAGCGACTGTTTATCAAAAACACAGGGCTCTGCGAAGTCGCAAGACGACGTATAGGGTCTGACGCCTGCCCGGTGCTGGAAGGTTAAGAGGAGGGGTGCAAGCTCTGAATCGAAGCCCCAGTAAACGGCGGCCGTAACTATAACGGTCCTAAGGTAGCGAAATTCCTTGTCGGGTAAGTTCCGACCTGCACGAATGGCGTAACGACTTCCCCGCTGTCTCCAGCATAGACTCAGTGAAATTGAATTCCCCGTGAAGATGCGGGGTTCCTGCGGTTAGACGGAAAGACCCCGTGCACCTTTACTATAGCTTTACATTGGCATTCGTAGTGGCATGTGTAGGATAGGTGGTAGGCTTTGAAACCTGGGCGCCAGCTCAGGTGGAGCCACCCTTGAAATACCACCCTTATTACTATGGATGTCTAACCGCGGCCCGTTATCCGGGTCCGGGACAATGTATGGTGGGTAGTTTGACTGGGGCGGTCGCCTCCTAAAGAGTAACGGAGGCGCGCGATGGTGGGCTCAGAACGGTCGGAAATCGTTCGCTGAGTGCAATGGCATAAGCCTGCCTGACTGCGAGACTGACAAGTCGAGCAGAGACGAAAGTCGGTCATAGTGATCCGGTGGTCCCGCGTGGAAGGGCCATCGCTCAACGGATAAAAGGTACGCCGGGGATAACAGGCTGATGACCCCCAAGAGTCCATATCGACGGGGTTGTTTGGCACCTCGATGTCGACTCATCGCATCCTGGGGCTGGAGCAGGTCCCAAGGGTATGGCTGTTCGCCATTTAAAGCGGTACGTGAGTTGGGTTCAGAACGTCGTGAGACAGTTCGGTCCCTATCTGCCGTGGGTGTAGGAATATTGAAAGGATCTGTCCCTAGTACGAGAGGACCGGGATGGACGGATCTCTGGTGGACCTGTTGTGGCGCCAGCCGCATAGCAGGGTAGCTATATCCGGACGGGATAACCGCTGAAGGCATCTAAGCGGGAAACCCACCTTAAAACGAGTATTCCCTGAGAACCGTGGAAGACGACCACGTTGATAGGCCGGGTGTGGAAGAGCGGCAACGCTTGAAGCTTACCGGTACTAATAGTTCGATCGGCTTGATCGTTCTCATTCCTTATGCTCATCTGACAAAGTCAGATGTTCTCACTCACGCTTGTTCCGCCCTGCGGGCGGCGCTACGTGGGTGCGGCGCATCAGCGCCGACGGTCGGTCGACCTTGCGAAGCTTCGCTTCGAAAGGCGCCAGGACCAAAAGAACTGTAAAGGCACAAAAAAGACCAGCGAACAGCTCAGAGAAAGCAGCAAATAGGGTCCCTATTCGCTACTCACTATTGGCTATTCGCTCAAAAAAGCTTCTCGAACAACGTGCGTTTTGCCGACCTGGTGGTTATGGCGGAGCGGCTGCACCCGATCCCATTCCGAACTCGGCCGTGAAACGCTCCAGCGCTGATGGTACTTCGTCTCAAGACGCGGGAGAGTAGGTCGCTGCCAGGTCTGCCAAACGCACGTTGAACTCACATCCAATCGGATGTGAGAGAAATCTTCTCTTTATGAAATGGCCCGCCAAGGGATCACGGGCCGCGTAAGCGGCCCTTTCATTTGGTCAGCCATATACCTATCTGTAGGCCTCGGCTTACACAAAAAAAGCAAGCAAGCGCTTGCTTAGGAACGCAAGCAAACGCTTGCTTAGGGAATGCAAGCAAACGCTTGCTTAGGGAATGCAAGCAAACGCTTGCTTAGGGAATGCAAGCAAACGCTTGCTTAGGGTTGACGCGGGGTGGAGCAGCCCGGTAGCTCGTCAGGCTCATAACCTGAAGGTCACAGGTTCAAATCCTGTCCCCGCAACCAAATACAAAAGAGCCCGCCCTCGTGCGGGCTCCTTTGTATTGTGCCGTGGTGCCGGCGATTTAACCTGTCATCAGGCGCCCGCAAGCAAGCGGAGCCGACGCCGCCGGACAGAAAACTCAATCCTGTCCCCGCAACCAATCTGCGGTAATCAAACGGCCCGCCTGGCACAAAGCCCGCGGGCCGTTTTGATGTTCGGCTGGGCTGGCCATCGATTGCCCCGGATCAGGCGCCCGCAACAAGGCGAAGCCCAAGCTGCGGGACAAAAAACCCAATCCCGTCCCCCGCAAACCAATCTCCACCAAGCAACAGTCCCCCAGGCACCAGCCAGCGGGCCGTTCGCATTCGGGGGACAATGGTGCCTGCAAGCGCGGCACTCCTCGGCGCACAAAGAGGCCTCAGCCGACAAGCTACGACAACAAAACAAGCCTCTCGACAAAACCTAATTCAAAACAGCCCGCAGCCGCGGGCCGTTTGCGTTTAGGGGGACTGGCAGTGAAGTGCCCAGCCGCCGCCATGACCGGATCAACCGAATCGGAGGCAAAAAAGACGAAGCATCCGATCCTCTTGTCAGGCATCGGTCAGTGATGTCGGTGATGACTTGCAATCAAATACGAAATGAATTGGGTCGGGGTGGCGTTCTATTCAGCCGGCTTTTGTGGCCACCCTCGGCCATGACAATGACTGAGGACCGCGAATCGACCTGCATGTGGATTCTCGATCGCGCCGGCCGTTGGGTGTGTCACGCCGCAATAGCCGCAAGTGCCGTTGGCCGAACGGCCCGGGGCGTTGAAGCGACGCCTCGATCAAGTCGAATCAAGTGAAGGGTGATTCTCTGGGGATGAGTGGCGCAAGGCGTGGCATGGTCGAATCAGCCAATTTTGCTAATAGCTGACATCTATCCAGGTTCGGGATCACTCCCATGTTCCCGCAGGGCGGTGCCAATGCCAAATTACGCTTTGAATGACCATTACGAGAGCTCCATCAGGAAGCAGCTCGAATCAGGCCGCTACAGTAATGCCAGCGAGGTTGTCCGCGCGGGCCTGCGCATGCTTGAGGATTTCGAGGCGGAGCGGGAGAAATGGCTGCGCGAGGAGATACCGGGGCGCCTAACTGAACTCCGGCAGGATTCATCGAAGGGAATCCTGCCGAAACGGTTTTCTCCCGGCTGGAGGCGCGTCATCGCGCGAAGGAGGCGAAAGCCAAGTAGGGGTGGAGTATCGGACTGTCTTCCACCCAGGGGAGAAGCCGAGCTGGAGCAACTCTACGATGATGATGATATAGCCGGACGTGCGTCGCCGGCGATCGCCTGGAATTTCATTGCGGGTATCCGCGACCATTGTCTCGGCCTGTCTACTTTTCCACAGCGGGGCACCGAGCGGGTCGAGATCATGCCTGGGCTGCGGATAGTTGGCTATCGCCGCGCGGTCAGCACTGCCTTCGCCGTCGAGGGTGGGCGGGTCCTGATCCTGGGCATCTTTTACGCCGGCCGGAACATCACGCCGGAATTGCTCGAGGACCAGCTCTAAACGGCGCGCTTCGGTGGTGAATTGCTCGGCAGTCCTCCAGGCGCGGCGGGTGCGATGGCACACATCAGCGCCTCGAGCTCGGGACGCATCACAGGAATGGTAGGCGCTAGAACGCCGCCCACAATTCAGCCAAGCCAACTCATGAATTTCGGTCCGGTGGATATCTCTACGAGAAATCGAAAAAACATTGTCGATGTGTGTTGACAGTTGTCGAGTGTGGCGACTATATACGCCTCACGAACGAGGGCGGCTCGCCGCTGGCGAC
>NZ_JAMYOI010000016.1:0-145564 GCF_040319775.1 Mesorhizobium sp. M0870 | reverse complement strand
CCACCTTGAAGAACCGCATGCGGCTTTGCGCCATCCGCTACCGCGGCTTGGCCAAGGCGGCAGGACAGATCCTCATCGCCGCCATGGCCTTCAACATGCGCCGCTGGGTGACGCTGGCGACCTAATACAGGGTCGCATTGCGCCCGAAATCCGCCGAACCCGTCAAACCCCAGCCAATCCGGCCTCAAACCCGAGCCGCAAGGCACCCCACATTGGCCTGACCCTCCCTCCTTGCCCCTATAACTTAATAACGCAACGGGCCCCTTGTGGGAGAAGGTGGCCGCGAAGAGGTCGGATGAGGGGTGTTCCAGCTTGGCGCCGACGGCACTCCGTCACCCACCCCTCAACCGTCTCGGCGCTGCGCGCCGATCCACCTTCTCCCACAAGGGGAGAAGGCGAGAAGCGCCGCACCTTCAACCGATTTGCATCCTCGCCGTCCGCAATCTCCGCTTGAAGCCGTTTGTGCAACGCGATACGCCGTTGCCGACTTCGACAAGGAGAGACCCGTGACCGCTGCAAAGACCAGAACCGAAACCGACACGTTCGGCCCGATCGAAGTCGCCGCCGACCGCTATTGGGGCGCGCAGGCGCAGCGTTCCCTTGGCAATTTCAAGATCGGCTGGGAAAAGCAGCCGGCATCGATCGTGCGCGCGCTGGGCATCGTCAAGCGGGCCGCGGCCGAAGCCAATATGGACCTTCAGCGGCTCGACCCGGCGATCGGCAAGACGATTGTCGAGGCGGCACAAGAGGTCATCGACGGCAAGCTCGACGACCATTTCCCGCTCGTGGTCTGGCAGACCGGCTCGGGCACGCAGTCCAACATGAACGCCAATGAGGTGATCTCCAACCGGGCGATCGAGATGCTGGGCGGCGTCATGGGCTCCAAGAAGCCGGTGCATCCCAACGACCACGTCAATATGAGCCAGTCGTCGAACGACACCTATCCGACGGCCATGCACATCGCCTGCGCCGAACGCATCGTGCACGACCTCTTGCCGGCGCTGAAGCACCTGCACAAGGCACTCGAGGCCAAGACCAAGGCCTTCGCGCACATCATCAAGATCGGCCGCACGCACACGCAGGATGCCACCCCCCTGACCCTCGGCCAGGAATTTTCGGGCTACGCCGCGCAGGTTGCCTCGTCGATCAAGCGCATCGAGCTGACATTGCCAGGCCTGCAGGAACTGGCGCAAGGCGGCACCGCCGTCGGCACCGGCCTCAACGCGCCGGTCGGCTTCGCCGAAAGGGTGGCGGATCGCATCGCCACCATCACCGGCATTGCCTTCGTCACCGCGCCGAACAAGTTCGAGGCGCTGGCGGCCCATGATTCCATGGTGTTTTCGCACGGCGCCATCAATGCGGCGGCCGCCGCGCTGTTCAAGATCGCCAACGACATCCGTTTCCTCGGTTCCGGCCCGCGTTCGGGCCTCGGCGAGCTGTCGCTGCCGGAAAACGAGCCGGGCTCGTCGATCATGCCGGGCAAGGTCAACCCGACCCAGTGCGAGGCGCTGACGCAGGTCTGCGTGCAGGTGTTCGGCAACAATGCGGCGCTCACCTTCGCCGGCAGCCAAGGCCATTTCGAGCTCAACGTCTACAACCCGCTGATGGCCTACAACTTCCTGCAGTCGGTGCAGTTGCTCTCCGACGCCTCGGTCTCCTTCACCGACAATTGCGTCGTCGGCATCGAGGCCCGCGAAGACAACATCAAGGCGGCACTCGACCGCTCGCTGATGCTGGTGACGGCGCTGGCGCCGACCATCGGCTACGACAATGCCGCCAAGATCGCCAAGACCGCGCACAAGAAGGGCACCACGCTGCGCGAGGAAGCGCTTGCCACCGGGCTGGTCAGCGAAGCCGATTACGACCGGCTGGTGCGGCCGGAGGACATGACGCATCCGGGGTAAACAATTCCAGGAAAAATGTCTTGCGGTTTTCCGTCCGGAATTGCGTCAACCAAAAGCCCGGTATTTGGCGACGGGAGAATTTACTCCCGTCACGACCTGACCTGAAGCGAATTTTTCGCAGGCCGCCCGATCACGGAAATGTAAGTACTGTGAACAATGTGTCGCCAACCTGGTGGCTTTGGTGAACAGTCGGCTTGCTCTATCTCACCGGTATCAACCCCTTCCGGAGAGCCACCATGTCCATCAACACTTCAGTCGCCGGTTCCGGCGCATCCAATGCCTCGACCACCATTCTCCTCGGCCGCGTCCTGCTTGCCGTCATCTTCCTGCTTTCAGGCTTCGGCAAGCTGACCGCCATCACCGGCACGGCCGGCTATTTCGGCAGCCTCGGCCTGCCCTTGCCGACCGTAACGGCCATTGTCGTCGGCCTGATCGAGCTTCTCGGCGGCCTCGCCATCCTCGTCGGCTTCAAGACCCGGATTGTCGCCTGGGTGCTGGCGATCTTCACGGTCGCTACCGGCTTGGTCGCCCACACCGGTTGGGCTGACCAGATGCAGATGATCCAGTTTCTCAAGAACCTCGCCATCGCTGGCGGCTTCCTCGTGCTGGCTTCCTCGGGCGCCGGTGCCTATTCGATCGACGCCAAGCGCGGCTGAGCCAAAAACTGGCAATAGCCGAACGAAAGAGCGGCGCGGAATTTTCCGCGCCGCTTTTTCGTTGTTGGTACATGCCCGCCGATCTGTCGGCCGGAGTTTTCTATAGGATCGGGGCATCGGACGAGGCCGGCCGGCGGCCGATAACGGAGGTGAACATGCCCCGCAACGCGCTGCTCCTGCTCTCCCGGCTGCTGCTCGCCGCCCTGTTCGTGCCCTCCGGTTTCCAAGCTTTGAGCGATATTGCCGGCACGACAGGCTATTTCGCCGGCCTCGGCCTGCCGCTGCCGACGCTTGCCGCCTGGGGCACGGGAGTATTCGAACTGATCGCCGGGCTGCTCATCCTGGTCGGTTTCCAGACCCGGATCGCAGCGCTGCTGCTCGCCGCCTTCTGCATTGCCGCCGGTTTCATCGGCCATTACGGCCAGGGCGGCGGCGACGCGATGCTCGCCTTCCTGCACCAGCAGATGCTGATGAAGGACATTACGATAGCAGGCGGGTTCGTTGCGCTGGCGATGGCCGGTGCGGGAGCGTGGTCGGTCGACGGGCGCGGTTTGGCCTGACGGACTGGGTTGGAAACGTCGACGGGACAGCACCCCCCTCTGTCCTGCCGGACATCTCCCCCGCAACGAGGGAGATCGGATGTCATCCAGGCTTTCGCCAATCTTCAATGTTGCAAGAAAAAAGCACCGACGACGAAGCAGCCAATCTCCCCCCTTGCGGGGGAGATGTCCGGCAGGACAGAGAGGGGTGTGAAGAAACTCGACCGAGCAGGTTCTAATCCGCTCTGCTCCGACTCTACTTCACCGACCCACTGGGCCCACCTTCGACGGCCAGCACCAGCCGGCGGTTGGTGATCCTGGCCAGTTGCGCCAGGCGCCCGGCCGGCCGCTCGCCATAGAGATCGGCCAGCGATGCCGGCAAGACCAGCGCCAGCACGCCGTTGGCGCGCTGTTCCCATTTCAGCCTGGGCATGATGCCGGGCATCGACGCCGTCAGCAGGTAGGCGACGCGCATCATCGCGGCGAGCACGCGCGCCCGCTCCAGATAACGCGGCGGCGCCAGCGCCTTGATCTCGGGGGCGATGGCTTCGTTGAAGATGCCGTCGTGACGATAGGCGTTGGCCATGGCCAGGAAAGCACGGCCGGGATGGTCGACGCCGAAGAAGGAGGCGTGCGCAATGATGTTGAGCGATTGCTTGCCGCGATATTCGGGATGCGCGCGCCAGCCGATGTCGGCCAGCAATGCGGCCGCGTGGCGGTAGCGCGCCTCGTCCTCGGTCTCGTCGATGCCGAAGGCAGCAAAGGTTTTGGCGGTCCAGTCGACGAGCTCATGCGCATGGGCGACGGAGCGTGAGCGCAGGCGGGCGAGTTCTTCCGAGGCCGAAATCAGCGGATCGGCCTTCTGCTCCGCCTCGTCGAGCAGCGAATAGAGAAAGCCTTCGCGTACACCCAGAGCCGAAACGATGATCTTCGACGGCTGCATCGCCGCCATGATCTCCTGCAGCACGACGGCGCCATAGGGCAGCAGCGAACGGCGGTTCTTGGAAACGCCTTCGATGCCCTTGACCTTCTCGATCTCGGCCTTGGCCACCTGCTTGAGGAAATTCGCCGCGCTTTCGGCCGAGATCTCGTAATGGTGCATGACACCAAGCGGATAGTTGGTCATTTCCATGTGCAGCCGGGCAAGATTTCGCCAGGTGCCGCCGACGGCGTAGAAGGGCCGGCCCTGCCCGCCTTTCAACAGCTTCGCCTTCGCCAGTTCGTCACGCGCGATCTTCGCCGCCTGAGCCAGCGAGTTCTTCGCCATGTCCTGCAGGCGCAGGCCGCCCAACGGCAGCGTGATGCCGTCACCGATCGCTTCGCCGCTGACGTCGACCAGTTCGAGGCTGCCGCCGCCCAGATCGCCGGCGATGCCATTGGCCGGGTGGAAGCCGGAAATGACGCCGAGCGCGGAATAATAGGCTTCCTGACGGCCGCTGATGACACGAATCTCGGTCTTCAGCACGTCCTCGGCGCGGTGAATGAAATCGGGACCGTTGATAGCCTCACGGGCGGCGGCGGTGGCCAGCACATACATATGCTCGGCGCCGGCCTGGTCGGAGAGCGCGCGAAAGCGGCGGAACTCCTCCATCGAGCGCGTCACCGCCTCGGGGTCGAGCTTGCCGGTCGACACGATGCCGCGGCCGAGACCGGCCAGCATCTTTTCGTTGAACAGCATGGTCGGCGAACGCGCCAGCCCCTCATAGACGACGAGACGGATCGAATTCGATCCGATGTCGATGATGGACAGCGGTCGGCGGTCCTGCAACCGGCCCTGGGAATCAGACAGCATCAGCCGGACGCTGCTGCGTTCTTCTTGCGGCGCTTGAACTGCGCAATGCGCTTGGGCGCATGCGACTTCAGCGCGTCACCCCGTCCCGACAGGCTCGGATTGGTCATGAAATATTCCTGCGCGTTGAACGGTTCCTCGCCCTCCTCCAGCACGACGCGCCGGGAGGTTCCATCAGCCAATACGTCGAAACTTTGCTGATTGTCCATGATGTTGCCCAGCATGATCTGGCCAAGGATCTGTTCGTGCACAGTTGGATTGGTGATCGGCACCATGGTTTCGACGCGGCGGTCGAGATTGCGCGGCATCAGATCGGCCGAGGAGATGTAGACGATCGCCTCGTCCGATGGCAGGCCATGACCGTTGCCGAAGCAATAGATGCGGCTGTGCTCGAGAAAACGGCCGACGATCGATTTTACGCGGATGTTTTCCGACAGGCCCGGAACCTGCGGCCTCAGGCAGCAGATGCCGCGCACGACCAGGTCGACCTCGACGCCGGCGCGGCTGGCATCGTAGAGCGCGTCGATAATGATCGGATCGACGAGCGCGTTCATCTTCATCCAGATGCGCGCCGGTTTCCCCTGCACCGCGTAGGCAATCTCGTCGGCAATGTGCTTCAGGATGCGGCTTCTCAGCGTGAACGGCGAGATCGCCAACCGCATTTCGTCCGTCGGCTCGGCATAGCCGGTGATGAAATTGAACAGCTGGGCGACATCGCGGGCGATCGTCGGATCGGTGGTGAAGAAGGACAGGTCGGTGTAGATGCGCGCCGTTACCGGATGGTAGTTGCCGGTGCCGAGGTGCACGTAGTTGCGCAGCTTGCCGTCCTCGCGCCGCACCACCAGCGACATTTTCGAATGGGTTTTCAGCTCGAGAAAGCCGAACACGACCTGCACGCCGGCGCGCTCCAGGTCGCGCGCCCAGCGAATGTTGGCTTCCTCGTCGAAGCGCGCCTTGAGCTCGACCAGTGCGGTGACCGACTTGCCGGCTTCGGCCGCGTCGACCAGCGCACGCACGATCGGGCTGTCGTTGGAGGTGCGGTAAAGCGTCTGCTTGATCGCCACCACTTCCGGATCGGCCATCGCCTGGCGCAGGAACTGCACCACGACGTCAAACGATTCGTAGGGGTGATGGACGACGATGTCCTTCTCGCGGATGGCCGCGAAACAATCGCCGCCATGCTCGCGGATGCGCTCGGGAAAACGCGGATTGTAGGGCGTGAATTTCAGGTCGTCGCGGGGAACGGCGACGATCTCGGAAATCTGGCTGAGCGCCAACGGACCGGTCAAGACGCTGATGCGGCTGGACGACACGCCAAGCTCGCCGGCGACGAAGTCGCGCAATTCATCAGGCATCAGCCTGTCGAATTCGATGCGGATCACCGAACCCCGCCGCCGCCGCTTCAGCGCCGTTTCGAACAGGCGAACCAAATCCTCGGACTCCTCCTCGACCTCGATATCGCTGTCGCGGATGATGCGGAACGTGCCGGAGCCCTTGACCTCATAGCCGGGGAAGAGCTTGCCGATGTAGAGGCCGACCGCCTCTTCCAGCGGGATGAAGCGGACGTGATGCTTGCGGTCCGGCAGACGGATGAAGCGCTTCAGCGCTACCGGCAGGCGCAGCAGCGCGCTCATCTCTTCGCCGTTCTTGCGATGGCGCAGTTGCAGCGCCATCGAGAAGCCGAGATTGGGAATGAACGGGAACGGATGCGCCGGGTCGATCGACAGCGGGGTCAGCACCGGGAACACCTGCCCCTGGAAATGGTCTTCCAGCCAGATTTTCTCGTCCTTGGTCAGCGCATCGCGGGTGATGCTCTCGATGCCTTCCTTGTTGAGCAGCACGGTGAGCGCCGAAAGGCTCTTCTGCTGGTCTTCCTGCAGCCGCTCGACCTCGCGCAGCAGCTGTTCGAGCTGCTGTTCGGGGGTGCGGCCGTCAGGGCTCTTCAGCGTGATGCCCTCGCGCACCTGGCCGGCGAGGCCGGCGACGCGCACCATGAAGAACTCGTCGAGATTGGCCGCCGAGATCGACAGGAAGCGGACGCGCTCCAGCAGCGGATGATTGAGGTTCAGCGATTCCTCGAGAACGCGCCGGTTGAACTGCAGCCAGGAAAACTCGCGGTTGACAAACCGGTCCGGATTGCCGCCCTCCGGGCGAGCCACCTCGACATCCACGAATTCGTTCTGCACCGGCTTCAGTTCGTTCATGATTCCCGCTCTTCCACACCGTCAGCCAGCTAAAGCGCCGCGCGTCATTCAGGACGCGCAAAGGACGCTCTACCACTCCAAGGCGACGCATGGTCCTTGCCGAAAACCGGTGTCGGTCTTCGGGGCCATGCGTTAACCGGCTTAACTTATCCTCTGACAGGCTTTTGCGACAGTTTGATTTCATCGAACTTGCAAAGAGGCCTGATATGATCCAGATGCAGACGAGACTGCGTTAAGGAGACGACGATGGCAGGCGGTTCCATTCCCCATTTTCAGAACGATGCGGGCTATCAGGCAATCGACATCGGCGTGAAGGAATTCATGTGCACGGGCGCCAATCCGCCTTTCGACCACCCGCATGTGTTTCTGGACATGGGCGACGACAACGAAAAAGTCTGTCCCTATTGCTCGACGCTCTACCGCCATTCGCCGAAGCTGAAGGCAACCGAAACGCTGCCGGCCGGCTGCATCTACATCGATCAGGCCGCCTGAGTCTTTCGCGACCAGCCCGATGACCGACACGCGCTCCCGGCAAATTGTCATCGCCGGGGCGGGTGTCGCCGGATTGACCGCAGCTCTTGCATTCGCCGAACGCGGCTACTCGGTACGGGTGTTCGAACAGGCGCAGCGCCTGGAAGCGGCAGGCGCCGGCATTCAGCTTTCTCCCAACGCGACACGCATCCTTCGCCAGCTTGGCGTACTCGACCGGCTGCTGCCGGCGGCGGTGCGGCCGGAAGCCGTGGTGTTGAAGGAGGCCGTGACCTTGCGCGAACTGGCGCGCGTGCCGCTGGGGCAAGCCGCCGAAAGCCGCTGGGGGGCACCCTATCTCGTCGCTCATCGGGCCGACCTGCAGAGCGCGCTGCTGGCGAGGGCCGACGAAATCGCCAACATCGAGATCGTCACCGGGGCGCGCATCAGCACCATTGCCGCCGACACCCATGGCATCACGGCGACGGCCGAGATGGCCGGCAAGACTGTCGAAGCCGAGGGCTTCCTGCTGGTCGGCGCCGATGGCGTCTGGTCGTCGGTACGCGGGCTTGCCTGCTCGAGCAAGGGAGCGGCCTTCGCAAGGAGCCATTTCTCCGGCGAACTGGCCTGGCGCGCCACCGTCGCTGTTGACAGCGCCGCCGGGCAAACCTTTGCAGCCATCGGCGCCAAGGACTGCGTCACCACCTTCCTGCATCCCGGCTTCCATATGGTCGCCTATCCCGTCAGCAAGGGTGCGGCCTTCAATCTCGCGGCCTTCACCAAGGGCGACCGCATTGCCGAGGGCTGGTCCGGCAACGCCGACGCCGGGATCCTGAGCAGCGCCCTGCGCGGCACCGCGGCAGAACTTGCCCGTCTGGTCGAGCAGGCCGGTCCGTGGACCGCATGGCCGATCCACACAGTCGACCCGCAACAGCCCTGGACAACACCGAACGGCATCGCGCTGATCGGCGACGCGGCGCATGCGATGACCCCATTCGCGGCGCAAGGTGCGGCCATGGCGATCGAGGATGCGGCGACGCTTGCCGACATCATCGCCGACTTCCCTGCCGACCCCCTGGCCGCGCTTGCCGGCTGGGAGCAGTCACGGCGGCCGCGTGTCGCGCAGGTCACCCGACGCGGCGCTGTCAACCGGCTGGCCTGGCATGCCTCGGGTCCAGTGGCGATTGCGCGCAATGTGTTCCTGAAGGTGCGCTCGTCGGAAAAACTCGCGGCGGATCTGGACTGGCTCTACGGCTGGCGGGCTCAGAAGATCATTCGACGCTGAGCGTACAAGCACAATCGGTTGGTGGGACAGCACCCCCCTCTGTCCTGCCGGACATCTCCCCCGCAAGGGGGGAGATCAGCCGTCACCACTGCTTTCGCCAATCACCAACGTCGCGAGGGGAAGTGAGGCGTTGCAACTGCCAATCTCCCCCCTTGCGGGGGAGATGTCCGGCAGGACAGAGGGGGGTGTGAAGGAACGCGACGCCAATTCGCGGAATACCCACGCTAATTGTACAAGCTCATCGACAGGCCGAGCGATACAGGCAGCGGGTTCCACCAGCCGGTGCGCAGGCCGGCGATGCGCAAGGCGGCCGCCGTCCAGGTGTTGCAGCCGACCAGTGCGTTGAAATGGCCATTGGCTTCGTAGAAGCCGTCGAACCTCGAATAGGCTGCGTCCGGAACGAGGAGCGGGCCTTCCGGTCCCCGCTGGAAACTCGCATCGATGAAATCGAGCAACGCCGTGAACCGATCCTCGGTGATGTCGAACCCCGCGATATCGGGGCGCGGTTCGACGATGTCACCGGCGACATCGACATGCATGACCGAGGCGTCGAGTGTCAGTGCCTTCATCACCGGGACCGCCTTCAGCTCGGACCATGTCGGCGTCTCCAGGTAGAAGGCGCGGCCGCCCCAGCCGAAGACGATGTAGCGGACCTCCGGCCTGTCGGCCGGTATGCCCGCGTCGACCAGGAAATGGAACCGCCGGCGCACGGCGTCATCGACCGGGATGGCGATATCGGTGTGGATCGGATTGTTCAGCACCAGGATGTGGCGCGTCGCCGCGGGCATGGCCGCGGCCGCCGGCCACAGCGGCCGCGGCACGAAGGTGCCCGTCGTCACGGCGAGTGCGACGACAACCAACAGAAGACCTAGAAAACGTCCCAGTCTTTTCATGAAAGGCGGCCCTGCAAACGCGCTCCGGCGCGACACGAACGCCCGCCTGTTATCCCACACGCAAAAGAGCCCGGCAGTGTTTCAGCCGGGCTCTTCGTGGCCGTCGAGGCCTAGTGCAGGATCTGCGACAGGAACAGCTTCGTGCGCTCGTGGCGCGGGTGGTCGAAGAACTCGGCCGGCGTGTTCTGCTCGACGATCTGGCCCTGGTCCATGAAGATCACCCGGTTGGCGACCTTGCGGGCGAAGCCCATCTCGTGGGTGACGCACAGCATGGTCATGCCTTCCTCGGCAAGACCAACCATCGTCTCCAGCACTTCCTTGATCATCTCCGGATCGAGCGCCGAGGTCGGCTCATCGAACAGCATGATGCGCGGGTTCATGCACAGCGAGCGGGCAATCGCCACACGCTGCTGCTGGCCGCCGGAAAGCTGGCCGGGATATTTGTTGGCCTGTTCCGGAATCTTGACGCGCTTGAGGAAATGCATGGCGATTTCCTCGGCCTGCTTCTTCGGCGTCTTGCGCACCCAGATCGGCGCCAGCGTGCAGTTCTCCAGGATGGTCAGATGCGGAAACAGGTTGAAGTGCTGGAACACCATGCCGACCTCGCGGCGCACCTCGTCGATCTTCTTGAGATCGTTGGTCAATTCCTTGCCGTCGACAATGATCTTGCCCTTCTGGTGCTCCTCCAGGCGATTGATGCAGCGGATCATCGTCGATTTGCCGGAGCCGGAGGGGCCGCAGATGACGATGCGCTCGCCGCGCATCACTTTCAGGTTGATGTCCTTCAGCACATGGAACTCGCCATACCATTTGTGCATGGCGATGATGTCGATGGCGACATCGGTGGTGGAAATCTGCATCTTGGCGGCGTTGACCTTGATCTCTTCGGCGCTGACGGCATTTTCGGTGGCCATGACAGGGGGTCCCCTTGTTCTTTTGTTTAACGTTTGTGGCCGGTGTCGAGCCGGCGTTCGGTGTACATTGAATAGCGCGACATGCCGAAGCAGAACAGCCAGAAGACGAAGGCCGCGAAGATCAGGCCGGACCTCGCCGTCTGCGCGGTTGCCCAGTTTGCATCGGAAAAATTCTGTTTGACGATGCCGAGCAGGTCGAACATCGAAATGATGATGACCAGACTGGTGTCCTTGAACATGCCGATGAAGGTGTTGACGATGCCCGGAATGACCAGTTTCAGCGCCTGCGGCATGACGATGAAATACATTTTCTGCCAATAGCCGAGACCGAGCGAATCGGCACCTTCATACTGGCCCTTGGGAATCGCCTGCAGGCCGCCGCGCACCACTTCGGCCATATAGGCGGCGGCAAACAGCGACACACCGATCAAAGCGCGCAGGAACTTGTCGAACGAGACACCCTCCGGCAGGAACAGCGGCAGCATGACGCTGGCAAAGAACAGCACGGTGATCAGCGGGATGCCGCGCACCGTCTCGATGAAGACGACGCACAGCGTCTTGATGATCGGCATCTTGGAACGGCGGCCGAGCGCCAGCACGATGCCGAGCGGCAGCGACACGGCAATGCCGACGAAAGACAGGCTGAGCGTTACCAAGAGCCCGCCCCACAGCGAGGTCTCGACATGCGGCAGGCCGAACATGCCGCCGACCAGCAGGACGAAGGAGACGACCGGCAGCACGAAGAACAGCAGAACCGCATTCAGCCCTTTGCGCGGCACTTTCGGGATAAGCATCGGCACCAGCAGTGCCACGAACAGTATGGCGACCAAAATCGGCCGCCAGCGCTCCTCGATGGGATAGCGTCCGACCATGAACTGGCCGAATTTGGCGTTGACGAAAGCCCAGCAGGCGCCGGTCCAGCCATCCGGCTGGATGCCGCCTTGCGCCACCGTGGCGCATACGGTCCGGTCCGGTCCGGTCCACACGGCGTTGATGAACGCCCAATTGATGATTTGCGGCAGGATCATCGCCACCAGGGCGATGCCGACGATGGTCAAAATGGTGTCGCCGGCAGAAGCGATCAGGTTCTTGCGCACCCATGCGCCGAGGCCGGTGACGCTGGCGGGCGCCGGCTGCGCCAGCACCATTTCGGTTCGCACCCAGGACATATCATGTTCTTGCATGTCCTTACCTCACCTCTCCACCAGCGCCATCTTGGCGTTGAACCAGTTCATCACAAGCGAGGTCAGGAGGCTGATGGCCAGATAGATCACCATCATGATCACCACGCCTTCGACGGCCTGGCCGGTCTGGTTTAGCACCGTCCCGGCGGTCGCCGTCAGGTCCGGATAGCCGATGGCGATAGCCAGCGACGAGTTCTTGGTCAGGTTGAGATACTGGCTGGTCAGCGGCGGAATGACGATGCGCATGGCCTGCGGCACGACGACCAGCCGCAGGATCGATCCGGACCGCAAGCCCAACGCACCGGCGGCTTCCGTCTGGCCCGCGCTGACACCCCTGATGCCGGCGCGCACGATCTCGGCGATGAAGGCGGCGGTATAGCAGGACAGCGCCAGATAAAGCGACAGGAACTCCGGCCGGACCTGAAAGCCGCCGGCCAGGTTGAAAGTCGACTGCTTCGGGTAGTCGAAGCTCAGGGGAAAGCCGCTCAGCGCATAGGCGAGCAGCGGAAGCCCGACGATCAGCGCGGTGGACGTCCAAAACACTGGAAATTGCTGGCCGGTCGCCATCTGCCGTTGCCGCGCCCTGCGCGCGACGAACCACGCCATGGCGATGCCGACGAGCAGGGCGACGAAGATCAGCCATGAGCCGTCGCCCCACACGGCGCGTGGAAAATAGAAACCGCGCTGGTTGAGGAAGGAGCCGAACGGCAAACCGATGCTGTCGCGTGGCGCCGGCAGCACGGCCAGCACGCCGGAATACCAGAAGAAGATGACCAGCAGCGGCGGGATGTTGCGGAAAACCTCGACATAGACCGTGCAGATCTTCCTGATCAGCCAGTTCTGCGAGAGCCGGCCGATGCCGATGACGAAGCCAATGATTGTCGCGGTGATGATGCCGACGATGGCGACGATCAAGGTATTGATGAGGCCGACCAGAATCGCGCGGCCATAGGTCGAATCCGATGAATAGGCGATCGCGCTCTCGCTGATGTCGAAGCCGGCGCGACCCTTGAGGAAGCCGAAGCCCGAAGCGATGCGCAGCCGCGTCAGGTTGTCGATGACGTTGTGGGCAATCCACCAGACGCCCGCCACCAGCAGCACGACGACCAGCACCTGGAAGAATATGCCCCGGATTTTCGGATCGTTGATGAAGGAACCGCGGCTGGGCTCCTCGCGAAGTACTTCCTGCGATGCCATTCGACCGTCCCTGGAAAGAGAAACCGGGAGGCAGGTGATCTGCCTCCCGGATCACATTTCGATCAGCGGATCGGCGGCGCGTATTGCAGGCCGCCCTTGGTCCACAGCGCGTTGATGCCGCGCGCGATCTTCAGCGGGCTGCCCGAGCCGACATTGCGCTCGAACATTTCGCCATAATTGCCGACGGCCTTGACGATGTTGACCACCCAGTCATTGGAGACGCCGAGATCGGTACCGATCTTGGTATCGGCTTCCTGGCCGAGCACGCGCTTGATCTCGGGGCTGGCCGAGTTCTTCATCTCATCGACATTGGCCTTGGTGATGCCGAGCTCTTCAGCCTGCAGCAGCGCGAAATAGGTCCACTTGACGATGTGGTACCACTGGTCGTCACCCTGGCGAACGGCCGGTCCGAGCGGCTCCTTGGAGATGATCTCGGGCAGCACGACATGGTCGGCCGGCGCTCCCAGCGTCAGGCGGATGCCATAGAGGCCCGACTGATCGGTGGTGTAGACGTCGCAGCGGCCGGCATCATAGGCGGCGTTGACCTCTTCCAGCTTTTCGAAGACGACGGGATTGTACTCCATCTTGTTGGCCTTGAAGTAGTCGGCGAGGTTCAGCTCGGTGGTGGTGCCGCTCTGCACGCAGACTGCGGCGCCCGAAAGCTGCAATGCCGAATTGACGCCCGGCAGCTTCTTGGCGTTGATCATGAAACCCTGGCCGTCATAGTAGGTGACGCCGATGAAATTCAGGCCAAGCGCCGTATCGCGGTTGATGGTCCAGGTGGTGTTGCGCGAGAGGATGTCGATCTCGCCCGACTGCAGCGCGGTGAACCGCTCCTTGGCGCTGAGCGGCGTGAACTTGACCTTGGAGCCGTCACCAAAGACGGCGGCCGCGACAGCGCGGCAGAAATCCGCATCGATGCCTTGCCAGTCACCCTTGTCGTCCGGCGCCGAAAAGCCGGCCAGGCCGGTGGAGACGCCGCACTGGATGAAGCCCTTCGCCTTGACGGTGTCGAGCGTGGCCGCCGACGCGGCGGACGCCATCAATCCAAGCGTGGCGGCGCCTAGAATGCCGATAGCAATATGTTTCATGACCCACAGACCCTTTTCTCTGTTTTTCAGGAGTAAATCCTGATTTTTTTCTCCCGTGTGAACGCGGCTCCCATCCCGGCCCATCCCGGAACCCCGCATCGTAACCGACGCGCCGCCTCCCGTTCACAAATGTCATCGAAGGCGATAATTCCTGTGAGGTCAAGGGAAATGACCGAAACCCAAAGAGTTTGAAAACCGATTGCCGCAAATGCCCGATTTACAGACAAACACGCCCGCGATTTAGCCAGCAGGGCTAATAAAGGCGGCAAATCTCATGCAACGCCAACGCGGGGCCAATACGGGCCGCGGCAGCGAAATCCATCCCGGGCAATACCTCGTCGTTGTTGACCTCCGGTGCGACGAACTACCAGGTCCCAAGATTGTCATCTGACAATTTACTGACGGCTGCATACCAATACAGACCGCCGACGAAAGACTGTTCTCAAAAGGCTTGAAAGACGATCCAGATCCCGATGGCGGCCATCAACGCGCCTGAAACGCGCGGAATCAGCTGCCCGGTCGGCACCGTCTTCTCCAGCAGAACAAGGATGGCGATGCCGGCGATCCACAGCACGTTCATGACGCCACCGACGAACAACAGAGCCATCAGCGCCCAGCAACACCCCAGGCAATAAGCGCCGTGATCCATGCCGAGCCGAAGCGCGCCGAGCGGAGCGGAACGGAATCCGCCATGGCTGGCCAGGAACGCGATCGGTGCCTGACATTGGCGCAGGCAGACGCCCTTCATCGGCGTCCATTGGTAGAGACCGGCGGCGATCAGGACGAGGCCGCCGAGGATCGCGCTGACGGTCGCCATCGAGGGATCGAGCAAGGCTAGACGGGCGAGAAGCCATTGCGCACCGGTCGCCAGGAGGCTGAAGGCGACCCAGACGGCGAGATAGCCGGCAAAAAACCATCCCGTCGAAGCGATGGGCCGGCCATCCGCCCGCGCCTTGCGGCCGACACCGGCATAGAGTAGCAGCATCGGCGCGACCGAAGGCGTCATCATGCCAACCATCATCACCGCCCACATCGTGAAGGTGAAGGCGAAATCGCCCAATGCCCAGGGCCGGAAGCCGGGCGCCATGGCGGCGCCCATATCCATGCCGCCCATATCCATGCCGGCCATGTCGCCGCCTCCGCCGTCCGGCAAAGGGGAGCCGGGCATGACCATGGTGGCGGCGAGCCACAGCACATAGGCCCAGGCGAGCACGGCGATCACGACGAGCGCGGCCGTCACGACCGCGCGATCGCGCCTCAGCACCGCCTCGAGGGCCGTATCGCCCATTGGATCAGGTCAATGCACGATGCCGCTCTGCGTGAGATGCAGATTGGCGAAATGGCTGTGCGTATCGGCCAGCTCGAACTTGATCGGGCCCGTCGCCTTGGTCCAGCCGCGCCCGACCTCGGCGATCGCGTATTCGAAGCCGTGCGGCAAGTCGATGCGCGCCTGGTGCGCGGCGCCGGTGACCGGATTCCGGATCGGCTCGCCGCGACCGTCGGTTATACCCTCGACATGCAGCCGACTGGTTCGCGCGTCGACGTCGATCTTGAATTCGATCGGCGCAAAGATCGGGTCGTGGAATTTCTCCAGCGTGGTCGAAAAGACCTGAAATATCGTTGCACCTGGCTCGGTGTCCAGACCGCCCAATATGCGAAGCAGCGCGCCACGTTGGGCTTCCGTCGCCCTCTCGTCGATGACCACCGCGGCTTCACCCCCGCCCTGGTGTATGGCGCCGGGCCAGCTGAAAATCCCGACGAACCGCAACCCGTCGAGCTTGGTGTCGCCGTGATGGCCGCTCTCGATTTCCATGCCGGCGACCGCCTGGCAGAATCCGTATGTCGGCATGGCGTTGAACTGGCACGGGCAGCCATAGGCGCAGTTGCAGTTGATGAATTCGCTCGCCTTCATGGCCCATTTGACGTCCGGCATGGCATTCCTCCCTTGCCGCGCTCACGCTTCGTGAGCGCGATCCGGATCGTGGAGGACCAGAAGTCAACCGGCAGCAACCATCCGGCAGCATCTGATCGAAGCAATCCGGCGATTAACATTAGCCGACGATCATATACCATTCACCGCCGCCCACAATAGACCGATCGGCTGGGACAAGGGCTCCGAACGCAGGTCAACAAAAGACCTGACGACAACAGGTCGGCGGCGGCGGCAGCAGCTTTTTGTGCCGGTAGCTTTTGTGCCTGTCGCTTTTCTTGATAGGAATTTTGACTCCCTGCCCTCAGCTATGGTACATATTCGTCCATGGTGCTGATTTGCGCCGATAGCCCGCCGCACAGGCGGGTTTTTCGTTTAATACTCCGTCCCCGCATCGCTGTTTTTGCCGCGACGAATTGGCATATTCGAAGTCCGCCTCCTGGCGGGCGGTGGCTGTTGCACGGTCCATAGCGCCGCACTATGGCTAGCGGCTTATCAAACAAGGCGACGCAGATGGCGAAAGACGGCAGCGAGCACGGCGGGATGGGCATCAACACGCGGCTTGCCCATTCGGGCAACAATCCGCACGACTATTTCGGCTTCGTCAATCCGCCGGTGGTGCATGCTTCGACCGTGCTTTTCCGCGACGCGGCTTCGATGGCGGCGCGAACCCAGAAATACACTTACGGCACGCGCGGCACACCGACGACCGATGCGCTTGCCCATGCCATAGACGCGCTGGAAGGCTCGGCAGGCACGATCCTGGTGCCGTCGGGCCTTGCGGCGGTGACGGTGCCGCTGCTCGCCTTCGTCTCGGCCGGCGACCATCTGCTGATCGTCGATACCGTCTATCATCCAACCCGCAATTTCGCCGACACGATGCTGAAGCGGCTGGGCGTCGAGGTCGAGTATTACGCCCCCGATGTCGGCGCCGGCATCGCGGCGTTGATCAAGCCCAACACCAAGGTGGTGTTCACGGAATCGCCGGCCTCCAACACGTTCGAGGTGCAGGACATCCCGGCCATCGTCAAGGCGGCGCACGCCGCGGGCGCCATCGTCATGATGGACAACACCTGGGCGACGCCACTCTATTTCCGCCCGCTCGACCACGGTGTCGACATATCTATCCATGCCGCGACCAAATACCCGGCCGGCCATTCCGACGTGCTGCTTGGCACGGTGTCGGCCAATGAGAGTTGCTGGACGCACCTCTACGAAAGCTTCTGCACGCTTGGCTGTTGCGCCGGGCCCGACGACGTCTACCAGGTGCTGCGTGGCCTGCGCAGCATGGGCGTGCGCCTCGAACACCATCAGCGCAGTACGCTTGCCATCGCCTCCTGGCTCGAGGGCCAGAAGGGCGTGGCGCGCGTGCTCCACCCGGCCCTGCCCAGCCATCCGGATCACGCTCTGTGGAAGCGCGACTTTTCCGGCTCGAGCGGCATCTTTTCCATCGTTCTTGCCGGTGGCGGCCAGAAGCAGCAGCACGCCTTCCTCGACGCGCTGCGGATCTTCGGCCTCGGTTATTCCTGGGGCGGCTATGAGAGCCTTGCCGTACCGGTCTGGCTCGGCGACCGCGTCGTTGCAAAAGCCCCCTATGAGGGTCCGTTGATCCGCCTGCAGATCGGCCTCGAGGATGTCGACGACCTGAAGGCCGATATTTCGCGCGGCCTGACCGCCGCAGCAGCGGCCTAAAGCGTGTCGCGCCTGAAGATTTTCAGGCGACCCGCTTCAGGTTTTGTTTTTGTGCATGTCGTTCTCCCAAAACCGAGGTCACTTTTGGGCGACATGCACTAGCGGAATTCTATTCCCTAAAATTGCGATTTCGCGGATCAGTTTGGCTTTCAAATTCAACGATGCCGCATCATTGCGGTGCAATCAGCACATTTTCGACGTCCCCTGGAATACCGGCAGAGTTTTCGACCCCATGGCTTTCCGCCTTTTTGTTCCCATTCTTGCCGGCGCGACGCTGCGTGAGCGTCTCGTAGCCTGTATCGGCGCAACGATCGGCATTGCACTCACCGGCGTGATCGCCAGCCTTGTGCTCGGCAACGGCCCGCATGTGCCGCTGCTGGTGGCGCCGATGGGGGCGTCGGCGGTGCTCCTGTTCGCCGTGCCCGCCAGTCCGCTGGCACAGCCATGGTCAATCATCGGCGGCAACACGATATCGGCGCTGGTCGGCGTGATCGTGGCGCATTTCATCCACGAAACCGCCCTTGCCAGCGGCATCGCGGTGGCACTGGCCATCGCCGCCATGTCGTTCACGCGCTGCCTGCATCCGCCGGGCGGAGCGGCCGCGCTGACCGCGGTGCTGGGAGGGCCTGCCGTCATCAGCGCCGGCTTCCTGTTTCCATTCGTGCCGGTGGCGCTGAACTCGATCCTGCTGGTGGCGCTCGGCTACGGCTTCCACAGGCTGGCCCGGCGCAATTATCCGCATGTACCGGTTGCAGCGCCGGCGAACAGCCACGGCACCGGCGATCCGCCGGCGCAGCTGCGCGTGGGCTTCCGGTCCGAAGACATCGATGCCGCGCTTGGCGCACTCGACGAGACGTTCGATATCGATCGCAACGATCTCGACCGGCTGCTGCGGCAGGTCGAATTGCAGGCGATGGTGCGCGCGCACAAGACGCTTCTGTGCGAGGACATCATGTCGCGCGATGTGATCTCGGTCGATACTCACACCTCCACCGAGGCAGCGCGCCAATTGCTGCTTGACCACAACATCCGGACCCTGCCGGTCGTCAATGCGGAAGCCAGGCTGGCAGGCACCGTGGGGTTGCGCGAACTCACCCAGGCCTCCGGGACAGTCGGATCCGTCATATCACCCGCGGCAACAGCCGCCGCAGGTTTTGCCGCCATGGGTCTGCTGCCGGTGCTCACCGACGGCCGCAGCCATGCGGTCATCATCGTCGACGACGACAAACGGATTCTCGGGCTGATCACCCAGACCGATCTGTTGGCGGCCACGGCGCGCCTGCAGGCTGCCTGACAAGCCTTCACTCGCGCGGTAGGGTACCGCCGCCAGGCCCCGCGAAAAGTCTTCGGGAACCTTTTGCCGGCGACAGCGTCCAATCTCTCAATCGAGGTCCGGTCCGGAGATTGGGTTGAGGAAACTGGCCATGCCTGCTGTCTTGACGGCCGTGCCTTCCGCTGTGCCAGGCGAGATGCAGCTTGTGCGCCGCGCCTTGGCGCGCGACGGCGATGCCTTCCGCACCATCATCAAGACACACAATCAGCGGCTCTACCGGATCGCGCGCGGCGTCGTGCGCAATGACAGCGAGGCCGAGGACATCGTGCAGGAGGCCTACGTCAAGGCTTTCGCCCATCTCGATGCGTTTCGCGGCGACTCCTCGCTCGCCACATGGCTGTCGCGCATCGTCATCAACGAGGCGCTTGGCCGCCTGCGCAACAGGCGCAGAACGGTGGCACTGCCGGAAAATCCGCAAGCCGAGATCATCCGGTTCCCTCTCAACCCCAGCGACGATCCGGAACGGACGATGGCGCAAAGGCAGATCCTCCAACTGGTCGAACAGGCCACCGACAGCCTTCCCGACGTCTACCGGACGGTGTTCGTGGCGCGGGTGATCGAGGGGCTGAGCATCGAGGAGACCGCCGATCTCCTCGGCGTGCGGCCGCAAACCGTCAAGACGAGGCTGCACCGCGCGCGCGCCCTCGTGCGCAAGGCGCTGGACGACCAGATCGGACCGGTGCTGCTCGATGCCTTCCCCTTCGCGGGCCGGCGTTGCGAACGACTGACCAGCGCCGTGATGCGGCGGCTCGGGCTGGAAAGCTGACCCTCACCGGATTTCAGTTCATTTCAGCGGGAACGTTTGCCGCTGACCAGCATCCAATGAACGTCAACCGAAAAACACAGTCCGGCGCGATTTCAGCGTCCGGACGAAGGAGATGCCATGTCTATCCGACACACTGCCGCGCTCGCCGCCCTGTTGCTGCTTGGCACTGCCCCATTCGCACAAGCCGCCGACAAGCCAACCGATCCGCAGATCGCCCACATCGCCTACACGGCCGGGGTCATCGACGTCGAAGCGGCCAAGCTGGCGATCGAGAAATCGAAGAACAAGGAGGTTGTCGATTTCGCCAAGGACATGGTCCGGGATCACGAGGCTGTAAATGTTCAGGCGCTCGACCTGGTGAAGAAGCTCAAGGTCACGCCGGAAGACAACGCCACCAGCCAGGCGCTGACCAAAGCTGCGGCGGAGGAGCGGGCCAAGCTTGCCAAACTCGACGGCGCTGCCTTCGACAAGGCCTATGTCGACAATGAGGTCGCCTACCACAAGCAGGTCAACGGCGCGCTCGAAACCCTTTTGATCCCGTCGGCGCAGAATGCCGAACTGAAGAGCCTGCTGGAAACCGGCCTGAAGATTTTCCAGGGCCATGAGCAGCACGCCGAGCACGTCGCCGGCATGCTCAAGTAAGGGCCCGGAGCATGCCGAAACGCCATCTGTGGATTGCGTTGGCGCTGGCCGTCGGTACCGTTCCGGCGCGAGCAGAAACCATCCAGGTCATCATCGACAGGCTGGTGTTCTCGCCAGCCACCGTCGAGGCCAAGGTCGGCGACACGATCGAGTGGGTGAACAAGGATGTGTTCGCCCACACGGCCACCGTGAAAGGCGGCTGGGAAGTGATGATCCCGCCGAAGAAATCCGCAAGCCTGACATTGAAGGCCGCGGGACCGGTCGACTATTTCTGCCGCTTTCACCCCAACATGAAAGGCCGTCTCGACGTGACGCCATGATGGTTTGGAACCGGCGGCGAAGCGATCGCTTTGCCGCCGGTTGTTCCAAGCGTCAGTCCCGGATCGCTCAGCCCTGTGCAAGCAGCCACTCGATCATCTGCGCTGCCTGGGCGGGCGGGCGGTCCGGCGCCAGGATAGAGAGGCTGAGGCCGGTCGGAACGCGCTGCGGGAACGGCGCCACGAGCGAACCGGCGGCGATAGCGCGCGCGACCAGAGCCTCATGCCCCATCAGAACGCCGGCGCCGTCGACGGCCGCCTGCAGCGCCATGCTGTAGAGCGAGAATTCGGAACCGGACTCGATCGACGGACCTTTCAGCCCGGCAGCCTCGAACCACAGGCTCCAGTCGCCGGTCCAGGTCGTGTCCCAAAGCAGAAGCTGCGATGACAGATCAGCCGGCGTTTTCAGCTGCCTGGCGAGCGCCGGCGCGCAGACCGGAAAGATCACGTCGTCGCAGAGCTTGAACGCGCGGCTGCCCCCTGGTGCGTGCCTGGTCAAGAAGATTGCGAGGTCAAAGGGTTCACGCCTGAAATCCGGCGGCTCCTCCAGCGCATGGATGGACGGGCGAAGGGCGGGAAGCGCAGCGCGAAGCGCCGGCAGACACGGAGCCAGCCACAGCTGGGCAATCGACGGCAGCGCGGCAATGCTCACCTGCGGCCTTGGCGCCCAGATGCGCAGTTCCTGGACGGCAAGGCCCATGGAGTCGAACGCCGTGGAGAAGGCCGGCAGCGCCGCGCGCCCAGCCTCGGTCAGATGCAGCCCCTGGGCATGGCGCACGAACAGCGACGAGCCCAGCCACGCCTCCAGCGCCTTGACCTGATACGATACGGCCGCCGGGGTAACGCCAAGTTCATCGGCGGCCTTGGCAAAGCTCTCCTGGCGAGCGGCAGCTTCAAAGGCGCGCAAGGTGTTGAGAGGCGGCATTCGAGGTCGCGGCGGATTTACGGCCATCGTCCGACGTTTCCGGATGGCGGCGGCGGCCGGTGACCGGCGGCCGACGCGGTGTTTCTACTTGAGGGCGACCGGGGTCAGCTTGCCGTCGACCTTCTGCCACTCAAATACGACGAACCCGGGCTGCTTGATATCCCCCTTGTCGTCATAGGAGATCGAACCGAGCACCGTCGAGATACCGGCGCCGGAATGAAGATAATCGGAAACGGCCTTTGGATCGTCGGCCTTGGCTTTGGCGATAGCCTCGGCAAGAATCTGCGTTGCCGCGTAGGCGTAGAGGGTCACTGCTTCGGTGGGCACGTTTTTGGCCCTCAGATCGGCGACGGCATCCTTGGCTTCTGCAAACGTTGCCGGGTCGGGGAACGACGTCATCAGGGTTCCAACAGCACCATCACCGCCGATGGCGCCGAATTCGCTGTTGGAGATGCCGTCACCGCCCATCAGGATCGCGGTGACGCCCTGATCGTGCATCTGGCGCACAATCAGTCCAGCCTCCGTGTGCTGACCGCCATAGTAGACGAGGTCGGCGCCCGATTGCTTGATCCTTGTGACGAGAGGGCTGTAGTCCTTCTCGCCCGGGTTGACCTCCTCATGGAGAACCTCCTTGCCGCCGCCGGCGTTATAGGCCTTGGCCATTTCGTCGGCGAGGCCTTTGCCCGCCGTCGACTTGTCGTCGACAATCGCTATCTTCTTGTCCTTGAAACGGTCGAGAACGAATTTGGCGGCGATGGAGCCTTGCTGATCATCGCGCCCGCACGCCCTAAAGGCATTCCACAGGCCGCGCTCCGTCACCATCGGGTTGGTGGCAGTCGGCGTCACGAACAGAACGCCATTCTCGGCATAGACCTCGGAAGCGGGAATGGTGACGCCGGAATTATAGTGCCCGACAACGTAGTGAACGCCATCAGCGACGAATTTGTTGGCGACCGAAACGCCCTGCTTCGGGTCGGAGACATCGTCACCGATCGACACGGCAAGCTTTTGTCCAAGAACGCCGCCATTGGCGTTGATGCGTTCAACGGCGATCTCGACACCGACGCGGTACTGTTCTCCATAGGCGGCGTTCGGCCCCGACATCGGGCCGGCGACGCCGAACACAATATCAGCCCTGGCCGCACCAACAGCCGCAGTCATAAGGGCAGCAGTCATCATCTGCACGATCATGCGCATTTTATTCCCCTGTTTTTTTAGAGAAAGGCGGGCTTTTCCCGCCGCTTCAGGCGTCAGTTCACAAAGTGAAGCTTGTTGAACCGGCGCCGGAATGCCGTGACATCTGCCGCGACTTGTTCGCTGGCGTCATTGCCGCGCAGTCCTCTGGCGATGAGAGCCGCGAGTGCCGGCATGTCGTCTTCGGTCATGCCCCAGCGGACGATCTCGGGCGTACCCAGGCGCAACCCGTTCATGTCGCCGTCGACAGCGTCTATGGGCAAGCCGATGCCGCAGGTCAGGATGTTGGCCAGCCGCAATTTCCTTGCCGCCGCCTGGCCGCCGCCAAACTCGGCTGCCTCGAGGGCGAACTGATGCGATGTCGTGTAGCCCTTGCCGGTCGAAAAAACCGGCAGGCCGCGATCGGCAAGGCTTTCGGCCAACGCCTTTGCGGTCCGCGCCATCGTCGCGGCGTAGGCCTTGCCGTGGTCTTTCCAGTCTAGAAGTGTGATCGCCAAGGCAGCCGACTTGGCGGCATCGAAGTTGGCGGTCATGCCTGGAAATGCGATCCTGTCGAGCTTTTCGGCAACGACCGCATCGTTGGTGACGATCAGCCCGGACGCCGGACCGCCGAGACTTTTGTAGGTGCTCATCGTCATCAGATGAGCCCCTTCCTGCAAGGGCTGTTGCCACGCGTCTCCGGCAATCATGCCGCACAGATGGGCCGCATCGAAGAGAACAAGCGCACCGACCTCGTCGGCGATCTCCCGTATCTCACGAATGGGATGGGGCAGCAGGTTGAGGCTGCTGCCGATCGTTATCATCTTCGGCCTTATTGATCTGGCCAGGTCGCGCAATTTGCCGACGTCAACGGTGTAGCTGTCGGCATCGACTGGAGCGGTGTGGATATCGAGCCCGTAGAGCCCGGCGCAGCCGGCCATATGATGGGTTACATGGCCTCCGATCGCCGGCGACGGGACAATGACGCTGTCGCCCGGCCTGGCTGCAACCATGAACGCATAGAGATTGGCGATCGCGCCGGAAGGTACCCGGATCTCGGCATAGCTGGCGCCGAAAACGTCGGCCGCCAGCTCGGCCGCGATCACCTCGATCTGCTCGACACCCTCCAATCCCATCTCATATTTGTCGCCGGGGTAGCCAAGCGACGGGCGCGACCCCAGGCCGGAAGCGAGTGCGGCTTCGGCCTTCGGGTTCATCACATTGGTCGCCGGGTTGAGGTTGATGCAGTCGGCCTCGTGGATCGAACGGTTCAGCTCGATGCCCCTGTTGACTGCCGCCATGACGGCATCGGTCTTCTGAGTGCTCGTCTTCTGCGCCAACTGCTGGGCAAACTCGTCGCAATGCGATGGAACCCAGGGCCTGCGAGCGAGAGCGACCATCGATGCCTCCTTTGCCAACCGGCGGACAATACGGCTGTGAATGGAGCCTAAGGTGGAGCCGTCGGTCGGCATGGCGCAAGCGAGTAGTTCTAGCGCCTAGGCTTAGAAAAACTAGGTCTACTCTCCCCGCCCTATTTTGAGGGTCGCTTCCATCCAGACATCGAAGGCCATGTGCCGGCGACGACAGCGCCTTGGTCCTGTTCCGCAAGCCGGTCCTGCTCCAGCGACGCTCGCCTGGCTTCATCCGGCCGGGTGATGTGCGTCCACGAGTCGTCATAGCCCGGCTCGCGGCGTGCGATCCAGGCATCCAGCCCTTCGCGCAGATCAGCGGTCGGGGCCATGCGGGCGAACTGCTCGGCCTCGACAGCCAAGCCTTCGGCGATGCTCTGGTTGAGGCCGCGCGTCACTGCCGTGAGGATGCTGGCGATCGCCAGATCGGAGTGCCGCAGGATGCGCCTGGCCAGGCCGATCGCGGCCGGCATCAACTCGGCATGCGGCACAACCTCGTTGACGAGACCCAGCTCAAGCGCCCGCGGCGGCGCAAACCAGTCGCCGGTCAACAGCAGTTCGAGCGCCCGCTTGCGCCCGGCGAGCCTGGGCAGGCGTTGGGTTCCGCCAAAGGTCGGCGGCATTGCAAGGCTGATTTCCGGCTTGGCGAACAAAGCGCGGTCGCTGGCGATGGCCAGCGGCACCGCCTCGGTGATTTCGCAACCGCCACCAAAGGCAATGCCGTTGACGGCAGCGATGACGGGTTTGCGAAACGCTTCCAGCCTCGCCGTCAGCCGTTGCCCGCGCATGACGAAGTCCCGCATCGCGACATCGACGCCGACCGCCACGCTGGCCGAGAACTCATGAATGTCGCCGCCGGCCGAAAACGCCCGCTCCCCTGCTCCGGTCAGAATGATTGCGCGGACGCTGTCATCGACTTCAATGTCGTCGAGGATCGCAAGCAGGCGATCGATCAGGGCATAGTTCAGCGCGTTGAGCTTCTCCGGCCGGTTGAGGGTGAGGATGGCAATCCCATCCCGGGTTTCGCTAAGGACAAGATCGGTCATTGGCTCTTCCTTCTTCATCATGCTGATGACCGGAAGACTATGCCTCTTTCCGCTTGTGTATATTCACTAGTCGGTATACCTAAGCTCATGCCTGACACGCAAAGTCCTACCCGCAAACGCATTGTCGATGCCGCGACCAGGCTCTTCTATGCCGAAGGAATCGGTCGCGTCAGCGTCGATGCCGTCGCAGAGGAAGCGGGTCTCACCAAGCGCACGCTCTACTACCATTTCAAGAGCAAGGACGACCTCATCGCCGCCTATCTCGATGGCCGCGACCAACCCAATCTGAAGCGGATGGCTGGCTGGTTCGATGCTGCCGAAGGCGGCGCGGATCGCAAGGTCGAGGCGATCTTCACCAATCTGGCGAGGTCCGCTCGTCACCCGAAATGGAAAGGATGCGGCTTCCTGCGCACGGCCGCCGAACTCGCCTCGATGCCCGGACATCCGGCGGTCAAGGTCGGCGCGCGGCACAAGCTGAATTTCGAAACATGGCTGGCCGGCGCCTTGTCGGACCATGGCGTCGGCGAGCCGCCCGCCTTGGCACGCGAGATCGTGCTTTTGATTGACGGCTGCTTTTCGATCATGCTGATCCACCGCAACCCCGATTACATCGAGGCCGCCGGCCGCGCCGCGGTGACGCTGGTGCGGGCGCGAATTTCAGGCAGCCCGGTTTAAAGCGCGACGCGCTTTAAGCCTTTGGTTTTATGCATATCGTTGCCCCAAAACCGGGGCCACTTTTGGGCGACATGCATTAGAACCCAAACGCCAGCCATGCGGTGCCGGCGGCCAGGGTTATCAGCGTCAACGGCAAGCCGACCTTGAAAAAAGCGCCGAACGACAGCGTCGTGCCGGCGGCGCGTGCCTGTTCGGCGACGATCAGATTGGCGACCGAACCCAGCAGCGTGAAATTGCCGGCCAGCGTCGAACTCATGGCGACGACCAGCCAGGCGCGCTCGGGATTTTCGAGGCCGGGTATGAAGGGCCGAAGCGCCAGCACGGCCGGGACATTGCTCATGATGTTGGAGAGCACCGCGGTGAAACCGGACAGGCGCCAGACGTCGCCCAGCCCGAGGTTCTTGGCCGAAGCGATCATGTCGGGCGAAAGAAGCGTCTTTTCGGCGCCGGCGACCACAACGAACAGACCGGCGAACATGAACAGCAGCGGACCGTCGATCTCGCGGTAGATGCGTTCCGGCTTGATCGCCCGGGTGAGCAAGAGGATGGCGCCGCCGATGAGTGCGGCCTTGGCGACAGGCACACCGGCGAAGAAGGCGATTGCCAGTCCGATGCAGACCACCACCGCCTTCAGCACCTGCCCCTTGTGCATGCGGCCACGCGAGACTTCGGGCGTCAGTTGGACCGTGCGGGCAAATTCGGCCCGGTAGACGATGCGAATGATGACGACGACCGCGACGAGGCCGAAAAGGGCGACCGGAGCCAGCGCTGCCGAAAAGGCCGGATAGGAAATGCCCGACAGCGCGCCGATGACCATGTTTTGCGGATTGCCGGTGATGGTGGCGACGCTACCGCAATTCGACGCGGTGGCGGTGGCGATCAGATACGGGATCGGGTTGCGCTTGATGATGCGGGTGACGTGGACGACGATCGGCGCCATGACGAGGCAGATGGCGTCGTTGACCAAGAAGGCGGACAACACGCCGGTCAGCAGCGTCACCATCACCAAAAGCATGAAGGGCGCGTGCGCGTGCTCGATGGCGATGGCGCCAAGGCCGCGAAAGGCTCCCGACACTTTCAGATGCGCCACCACGATCATCATGCCGAGCAGAAGCGTGATGGTGTCGAAATTGATCGCCCGGTAGGCATCCTCCATGCTGAGCGCGCCGATGGCGATCATCGCGGCCCCGCCGAGAAGCGCGATCCCTGCCCGGTCGAGCCGCAGGCCGGGGATGCGGCCGATGGCGACACCGGCGTAAGTCAGGATCAGGATCAGCAGTGCCGCCGCGCCCATCAATGTCATCGATAAGAAGTCCTGCCCTGTGGCGTGCCGCTGCCTGTCAGCCCCAATGGTCTGATTTGCGTGCCTGCTTTAGCGCGATGTCGAGATCGATGACAGACAGCCAGGCATGTTGTTGCGTCAAGCACCGCCCAAGGGATGACGTGCCGCTAACGCAGATAGAAATCCAGCCTTTGTCGCAGTGCCTGCGGCGAAAACAGCTGCTCGACGGTCTGCCGGGCCTTGAGGCCCACTGCCGCCCGCAGCGCCGGATCGGCTTTGAGATCGGCCAGGATCCGCGCCGCCTGCTGCGTCGTTTCGAACAAGAAACCGTTTTCGCCATGCCTGATATGGTCGGAATAGCCTCCATATGAATGGCAGACCACGGGCAACCCGCAGGCCATCGCCTCGAACACGACGCGACCGAAGGTTTCCACATGCCAACCGGTGCGATAATAAAACACGTCGAGCGTCTGCAGAAACTCTTCGGCGGAAAATTGGCCGGGTGGCAACAGCTCGAGTTGCGGATGCGGCATGAGGCTGCCCTTGAGCCCTGTCCCTCCCTGAATCCGCAAGGCTGTACCTTCGGCCAGCAATGTCTCGTAAAGGGGTATGTCATCGGGATGATGTTTGCCCGGCCCATCGCGGCTCAAGCGTCCGACGGTGAACGGACGATCCGAATCCAGACGCCGTGGTGAAAAACGTTCGATCTCGATCGGAGAGGGGTGCACGGTGCCGTCGATTTGGAGCAATCGCTTCTGAAAGTCGGAAACAAGCACTATCTCGGCGGCGGGCCATCCCAAGCTCCGAGGCATGCGCGTGGTGAGGTTGAGAACCTTCGGATGAAGGGTGTTGAAGTCGTAAATCAGCCGGCGCGGCCGCGGGATCAGGTAAGGCCACACCTTGTTGCGCCAATGCGCTCCGAGAAAAACGTAAGTGCCGCCATCCGGAACTTTTCGCGTAAGCGGGGAAATACGACGTATCGGGAATTGCCGCATTAATTCATCTGAAGCCCGCGATGACGCAGCCCAAAGGCGCACCTCCGAATCGGCGCTCAACAGCCGATAGAGTTCCAAGGTCTTGAGGTCACTGCCACCGAAAGGATCCTGAAAGCCGTTGAACAAATGGATCATAATAGCTGTGCTTACCTGACCGTTTCCGCCATTGTTCGCGGCGTCAAAAATCATGATCGCACGTCGGCCGTAACCCTTGGAAACTCAGGAGTGAGAACCGTTTCTGCCGACAACGAAACATCGCCAACGCGGGGGAGTATACCGGCAAGCGGTTGCAGTCCATGGCCTATCGAGCCGGCATGCTATCCCTAAAGATCGGAATCCCGGCATATGACTGTAAGCATTGAAGCGTAGAGAAAGCGGCCTGCGTCGATTTCGAGAGCTTCCCGATCAGCCATCCGCAAGTTTCTGCCCTCAATGCACGGTGGCGACCCCGGGCGCAGGCGCCGGAGACGTTCCGGCCGGATCGAAGCTGACTTGATCGCGTCCGTTCGACTTGGCCGTGTAAAGCCTTTTGTCGGCAGCGGAGAAGATTTCCTCATAGGTGATCGGGCCGGTGAAGCTTGTGCCGCCGATGCTGACGGAAAGCGGACAAGGCCTGCCGCCGGGTGAGAATTCCATCTCCCTGATACGCCGGCGGATGCTTTCGGCAACCACCCAGGATTGCGAGGGATCCACGCCGGGCAAAAACACACCGAATTCTTCGCCGCCGATGCGGCCGACGATATCGCCGCCACGCAGTTGCCCCTTGATCGCCTGCGCTATCAGTTTGAGCGCCTGATCGCCGCAGTCATGGCCCAGGCGGTCATTGATCGACTTGAAGTGGTCGGCGTCGATGATCAGCAGCGCACCCGAACGGGTCTGCTCCTGCTTTCGGGTCTGCTCGAGATAGGCTTCGACCAGCATCGAGAAGGCGCCACGGTTCAGCACCGCCGTCAGGCTGTCGGTCGCGGCGATGACGCTGAGGTCGCGCTGCGCGATGGCCAGCTGGCGAATCTTCCACATCAGGAAAAACAAAAAGGAGCCGCCCAGCACCAAAGGCAGCATCAGGTCGGTCATCTGCGCCCGCCACACGGCCTCGGGCGAAAGATAGGGAAAATTGAAGGAATCGACGAAGAACGCCACGGCAATGAAGAATGCCGTACCGACTGCCGTGACAGCGATCACCCTGCCCCAGCTCGTCGGCGACAGATCGAGCTTCATCGCGTTCAACTCCGTTAGCCGTCGCTACTATGACGCACCAACCCCAACAAATTGATAAGACTTTCCCTCCAATTCGATATCGGGCGGCGGAACCAACCCGCCGGCCCTGTCTATGACTTGCGACAGACGCCACAAGACGGCCGCTGGAAAGCAGCCATCCTGTTTCAGAGCTTGAAGGCGTGGGCCAATTGCCGGCCGAGCAAGGGCAAAACGGCGCGCGAAGCCAGACCGCTCGTCGTCAGTTGAGCGTCGGCTCACTCAGCGCATCGACGACAAAGGATGCCGCGATCAGGTCGTCGGCATCGAGGCGCAGGGAGCCTCCGTCGCCTCCCATGGCTGAAGCCACTTTTTGAAAGGTCTTCATTTCATATTCCGTGATCCGGGCGTCCTGCATCCTGGCCTTGAGGTCGGCGATGCGCCGATCCAGAGCCGAAGATATGCCTATTTCTCGCTTCGACATGGCAACACTCCTCCCCACCCTTGTTTGCCTCCCGCCTGTCCACTTTTATATGAGGGTCCGCGAATACAGCGGGCCGAACGCGCCGTGCGCGGGAAGGTTCCGAAAAGGCAGAGTAACGAAATAATACGCTGGCCCCAGCCGACTGCCCGGCCACGCTAAATCCCCTCATCACCATGATAGAGCTGAACAGCTTGCGGTATTTACCGCTGTCGTGGCATTCCTGGATGGAAAGAGGTGATTCCGTGACTTGCTATATAAGGCATAGCTAATCCTTGACGCCAGCCGGATGCCGCCCCAGAATCAGAAGCATGGCAATAAAGGTCGGCGACGAAGTGGCGGTCATGGCGACGGTGCTGAAGCGCGTCACGGAAGACCGCGTCAGCGTGTCGATCCCCGGTTACAATTTTCCGCATTCGGTCATTGGTCCAGCGACCAAGCTGACCGAGGGCCAGCCGATGGAATTATCCGGCGACGTTACGCAGATCGAGGGCGACAAGGTCACGGTGTCGTTCGGACAATGGTCACCGTGGATCTGGACAAGGTGCACCTGGTGCAAAGCCACCTCCCGCCGAAGCGAAGGGATCTGAGGATGTGAACACGCGAAGCTCCACCGTCTCAGGGATCCAGCCCCTTACGTCCCAGCAGTGCAGAGCCGCACGAGCGATGCTGAAATGGTCGCAGGTGCGACTCGCCGCGAAGTGCGGCCTTAGCGAAGGAACGATCGGCAGTTTCGAGAGCGGACGAAGGATTCCGAGTTCGGCCAAGCTGGCTGCCATCCGTCGAGGGTTGGAGGCAGCGGGCGTGGTTTTCATCGATCAGAAGGTTGCAAGGACCAAGAGCGGTCCGCCTCGTCAAACTATCGGCGGAACATAATTTAGATATCGCTGTTAGATCCCAAACGGGAGGCGCGCGATGTTCAAAGGTGAAATCGGCATTGTTTCGGACTGGTCGAAATTGGTGGCGGACGATCCTCTGATCGCCGCCGATATTGCCCAGCGTCTTTCTCTACTCGCTTGCAATGACAACACTCCCGCTGCCGCCGACGGCCCGTCGCCCGGCACCGAAACATTTCGAAATCCCCACTTTGCCGGCCTCGCGACACCCGCCGAATATCCTCGCCCGATCGTGCTTCTAGCCACGATCTACGCGTCGACGGTCCTGGGGGTAACGCTGCTTCTGGCGGCGGCGGTTTGAGCGCACGAGGCCTGGTGACGCTCTCTGAAAGCCCATGTCTCCGGTATAAACCGCGACCTATGTGTCCGGAATGGACCCGAAAGGCTTTGGCGATCCCGACAGGATTCGAACCTGTGACCATCGGCTTAGAAGGCCGGTGCTCTATCCAGCTGAGCTACGGGACCGCTGGCCGGCCTTTGGACCGGCTGGATATTCTGGCGCTGGGCGGTTCAATGCGTCCAGGGCGTCCTGCGGTCATAGCGGAAATTCTCCGCATAGGAAATCTGGCGGCGCTTGGTCTCTTTCGGCTCTTCGACGCGGAAAGCGAGCCCTTGCTTTTCGGCGTAGGCCACCGCCTCTTCCCGCGTGTCGAAGCTAAGCCTGATCTGGCTTCTCATGTCTGCCGACGTCGTATAGCCCATCAGCGGATCGATCTTCTTGCGCGTCTCGGGATCGAATTCCAGCACCCAGTGGCCGGTCTTGGCCTTGCCGGACTGCATCGCGGTTTTGGCTGGGCTGAAAATGCGCGCGGACATGGCCACCTCGTTCTTGTGCAAGGCAGCATCGCCACCCTTCGCCCGTCATTACTGCGCAATGCGCACGGCGGCAAGGTTTTTGCTCTCGCGGGTTTTTGCACTTGCCATGCACCACCGAAATGAATAGGCAACAGACCGTTCGGAGTGTAGCGCAGCCTGGTAGCGCATCTGGTTTGGGACCAGAGGGTCGGGAGTTCGAATCTCTCCACTCCGACCATCCCCTCACAGCCCAATGCCCGGCGCAGCCATATGGTCACTTGCTCCGGCTCCGGTCGTGCATCCGGCAGCCGCGGGCCGGTTCGGCAAACAGGGGGTTCAGATGCTTGGAATCGATGCCTGGGTGTCGCTTTTCGGACCGGCCTACTTTGCCTATGCCGGCATCACCGTTCCGTTCATGGTGACGTGGGCAATTGCCTGCGCCGCGCTGGCGATGTGGAACAACCGTGAAAGCCGCAGACAGGCGAGGCAGGCCCCAGGCGCTGTCGTCTCCCGCTCCTGGCGTATCAGTATCGGAATGTTTGTGCTGGTCGCCGCCGGCTATATCGCCGCTCACTCTGCCGTCTACCTCGCGGTCCGTCATTTCGCCAGAATGTGGCTCTGAGACTGGCCTCTCAGGCTAAATCTCGAATTCGCCCTGCCCTTCGTCCATGGCGTTGACGGTTTCGGCTGCCAGCGCCCTGGTGATCGGCGTCTTGCGTTCGAGCGCGGTCCGGTCGAGCCGCTCAACCACGCGCATCGCTGTCGCCAGCGAGCGCTCGATACGGCGGACCAGATACTGCACGACATGCGGTTCGACCTCGATCTGACGGTCGGCGAAGAGTTTTGTGATGACGCCGGCGAGCAGGAGATCGTCGGGCTCATGAATTTCCACTGTCGCCGCTGCTTTCAGCCGTGAGGCGAGATCAGGCAGCGTGACGCCCCAGGCGGACGGAAAGCGGCGCGCCGTCAGGAGCAGCGTCGACCCGGCACCACGCACCGCATTGATCAGATGGAACAGGCCCTGTTCATCGACCGCGCCGGTATCGACATCGTCGATCAGCGCCGGCCGCGCGCCGAGATTGGCAATGCTGTCGCCGATGCGCCTGGCGTCGACCGCCACCGCATCGGCACGCGCGCGCCAGATCGAGGCCAGATGCGTCTTGCCCGAACCCGCGGGACCGGCCAGCACCACCACCGGCGATGGCCAGTCCGGCCAGCGGTCGACCAGCGCCACCGCCTGGTTGTTGGTGCCGGAGACGACGAGTTCGTCGCGCGAATAGCCGGTGCCATGGCCGAGATCGAGCGGCAACTGGCGTGGCGGGTCGGTTGGCTGGGCAGTCACTTCAGCGACGCGGTTGCGTGCGGTGGCCGCCGCCGCGATCGGCCGGAAGCTGCGGCACAGGTGCCGTGCCGCGACCCTTGTAGAGCGGCGATTCGAGATAGCGGGCAATGGCGAACCGCACCAGCACGGCGACGGCCGCAGAAGCCGGCACCGCGATCAACAAGCCGACGAAGCCGAACAGCGCACCGAAGGCAAAAAGCGAAAACATCAGCCATACCGGGTGCAGGCCGACGCTTTTGCCGACCAGCCGCGGCTGCAGGATGTTGCCCTCGATGAACTGACCGATGAAGAACACGACCGCGACGGCGACGATCATCGTCCAGTCCGGCCAGAACTGGACGAAGGCGACGCCGACGGCCAGCACCAGCCCGGTCAGCGAGCCGACATAAGGGATGAAGGAAATCAGCCCGGCGAACAGGCCGATGAGGATGCCGAAATTCAGTCCGGTCAGCGTCAGCCCGGTGGCATAAATGGCGCCCAGCACCAGGCACAGCGTGCCTTGGCCGCGCACGAAGCCGGCTGTGGCGGTGTTGATGTCACGCGCGATGGCGCGCACGGTCGCGACGTTGTCGCGCGGCACCCAACCGTCGATGACCGCCACCATGCGGTCCCAGTCGAGCAGCATGTAGAAGGCGACCACCGGCGTCACCACGAACAGGCTGACCACCGAGACCAGCGCCATGCCGGAACTCCACAGTGAGGTGAAGACGGTGGTGATCAGGCCGAAGCCCGAGGTCAGCAGCGAATTCAGCCCGTCGCGCAAGCTATTGGCGTTGACGCCGAACTTCTGTTCCAGCCATTTCGGATCGAACGAGGTGATCAGGCTTTGCAGCCGGGTCAGATATTCCGGCAATTTGCCGGCGAAATCGGCCATCTGCGTGGCCAGAACGGGGATGAGGATGACGAAGGCCAGCACCAGCACGATGAGGAAGGTGATGAGGATGACCACCGTCGCCATGAAACGGGACAGGCCGAGCCGCTGCAGCCGGTCGGCAACGGGATCGAGGAAATAGGCAAGCACCATGCCGGCGACGAAGGGCAGCAGGATCGCGCTGAAAACATAGAGGAAAAGCGCCAGCAGCGCGGCGCCGGCCAGCCAGAAGAAGATCTGGCGGCGAAAGGTCGCGGACGCGGCGGTGTCGGCGGCCGCGGCCTCGATCGCTGCCGCTTCTGTCTCAGATGTCCGGAGTGGAGCCTTCGCCATAGCCGCTCATGTGCCTCAGCCAAGTCACGAGATAGGCTGCGGCCGAAGCCACGGTCAAGACCCCGGACAGCAATATGAGAACTGACCTCAGCGGGTCGAGGTGAACGGCAAGGGCAAGTTCTCCCAGCACAAGCGCGGCCAGCACGATCTGGATCGCGGTGTTGGCCTTCGACACGAACAACGGTTTCATCTCGACCGGATGGGTCATGACGGCGGACAACACCACCGCGCAGACGATCAACGCGTCGCGCGACACCATGATGACGACAAGCCACAGCGGCAATTGCCCGATGAAGCTCATGACAACGAACACCGAAACCAGCAGCAGCTTGTCCGCCACCGGGTCGAGATAGGCGCCGAGGGTGGATTGCTGGTTGAAACGGCGGGCGATGAACCCGTCGACGCCGTCGGAAATACCGGCGACGAGGAACCCGGCAAAAGCCCAGTCCCAGCGCGCCTGCAGCATCGCCAGCACCACCGCCGGCACCAGGATAAGGCGCAGGATGGTGATCAGGTTGGGGATGGTCAAATGCTTGGCACCTCCTCTTGGTCGGAGATAGATGATGAAGATGGTGAGTGGCAACAAGGGAGAAGCTGCCGATCTCCCCGCATGGGAGAGCGGTTTTCAGCCCGGCTTTCGCCAATCACGAGCCCCTACGCGCGCCCTGTCCACGGTTTTGTAGGTCGAGATGGCCGTTATCCTTGCGGACAGAAACCGTTCATGCGAAGAGCCCGCGATAAGGAAAATTGTTGAACGGGCACCAGAAATGAGCAAGCGCGACGTGAACAAGCGCAAGAACGGGCTCACCTATGCCGCGGCCGGTGTCGATATCGATGCCGGCAATCTCATGGTCGAGAAGATCAAGCCGCTGGTGCGCGCGACGCGCCGGCCGGGCGCCGATGGTGAGATCGGCGGTTTCGGAGGCCTGTTCGACCTCAAGGCCGCGGGCTTTACCGACCCGGTGCTGGTGGCGGCCAATGACGGCGTCGGCACCAAGCTCAAGATCGCCATCGATGCCGGCAAGCACGACACAATCGGCATCGACCTCGTCGCCATGTGCGTCAACGACATCGTCGTGCAAGGTGCCGAACCGCTGTTCTTCCTCGACTATTTCGCCACCGGCAAGCTCGATCCCGACCAGGGTGCCGCGATCGTCGGCGGCATTGCCGAGGGCTGCCGCCAGGCCGGCTGCGCGCTGATCGGCGGCGAGACGGCCGAGATGCCCGGCATGTATCACGGCAATGATTACGACCTGGCCGGCTTTGCGGTGGGCGCCGCCGAACGCGGCCAATTGCTGCCCACCGACGATATTGTCGAAGGCGACGTGCTGCTGGGCCTGGCTTCCTCTGGCTTGCACTCGAACGGATATTCGCTGGTGCGCCGCATCGTCGCCGTCAGCGGTCTGTCGTGGAGCGATCCGGCGCCGTTCAACGACGAGGCCACGCTGGCCGAGGCGCTGCTCGAGCCGACCCGCATCTACGTCAAGTCGATTCTCAAGGCGATCCGCAACACGCATGGTATCAAGGCGCTCGCCCACATCACCGGCGGCGGCTTCCCGGAAAACATCCCGCGCGTGCTGCCCAAGGATTTTTCGGCCGAACTCGACCTCGAAGCGATCGACGTTCCTGCCGTGTTTTCGTGGCTGGCCAAGACCGGCGGCGTGGCGCCGGAAGAGATGATGCGCACTTTCAATTGCGGCATCGGCATGATTCTGGCCGTCGCATCCGGCCAGGCAGCACAGGTCGCCGCCGTGCTGCAGGAGGCCGGCGAGACGGTGACGCCGATCGGCCGCATCGTGCCGCGCCGCGACGCCGGGGTCATCTATCGGGGCTCGATCGGCCTATGAGCGCGCAGAGGAAACGCACCGTTGTCCTGATCTCGGGACGCGGCTCCAACATGACCGCGCTGATTGCCGCGGCCAGCGACCCGGCGTTCCCGGCCGAGATCGTCGGTGTCATTTCCGACAAGGCGGATGCCGCCGGGCTCGGCATCGCCAGGGCGCGCGGCATCGCCACGCAGGTCGTCTCGCGTGCCGACCATGGCAGCAAGCAGGCGCATGACGCGGCAATAGACGCGGCGCTCGCGGCCTTCAACGCCGAGATCGTGGCGCTGGCCGGCTATATGCGCATCCTCACCCCCGGCTTCGTCCAGAGATGGCAGGGCCGCATGATCAACATCCACCCTGCCCTGCTGCCGGCGTTCAAGGGGCTCGACACCCATGTGCGCGCACTGGCCGCCGGCATCCGCATCCATGGCTGCACCGTGCACTTCGTCACCTCCGAGATGGACGACGGTCCGATCATCGCACAGGCGGCCGTACCGGTGATGGTCGGCGACACCGCCGATACATTGGCAGCCCGCGTGCTGAAGACCGAACACCGGCTCTATCCGCTGGCGCTGGGACTGGTTGCCGAAGGCAAGGCGCGCATGGAGGCCGGCCGCACCGTGCTTGCCCACTTTGCCGACGATGCCGACAACGGCACCTCGGTGGTGATGGCCCCGGATCCGCTGCGCGAGGAAGCCGACCTCGAGCATCTGGCGCGCATCACGCCTTGAACCTAGATCGGGAATGACAACGGCACTTAGCCTGGAACCGCCAAATCAGACTCGGTGCCAGGCCGAAACGGACCGGCTGCGCAGAGCTTGGCTGGAAGGATTGGAAAGCGGCCCGTTAGATCCCTTCGACATTGAAGCGATCAAACAAAAGGCCCGCACTCGTCTGACCAGTCTCCCTGGTCCTGACCGACATCGATGAGACAACTACTCCTCCTCCGTCACGCCAAAATCGAGCTGGGACGACCCTGATCTCGATGATTTCGACCGGCCTTTGGCCGAACGCGGGGTTAAGGCGGCGTGCTTGATGGGACGCGAGCTTGCGGCGCGCGGCTGGCTGCCGGACCTGGCGCTGGTGTCGCCGGCACTGCGCACCCGCGACACCTGGCGGCTTGTGGCGGCGGAGCTGCCCGTGCCACCCCGGATCGCATTCAAGGCGCTGTACGATGCTTCAGCGGCGGACATTCTGAGCCAGATTGGTCAAACCGACGCTTCAAGCGGCAGCTTGCTGGTAATTGGCCACAATCCGGGCCTGGAACATTTGGCCAGACAGCTTGCCGGGCCGGGGTCAGACGCCAAGGCGCTCAAGAGACTTGAGGAGAAATTCCCGACGGCAGCCCTGGCCCGGGTGGTCTTCGAAGGCGATTGGTCCGTCGTGTCCCCCGCCCGGTTGACACATTGCCTGCGGCCGAAGGACCTTGGCTAGCGTCCATGGCAGGTGCGGCAGGCCAAGCCCACCGCACGCCCGCTTGAGCCGTCAGTTTCCCCAGTTGCCCTGGCCGGATTCCGGCTGGACCGAATCGGGCCTCAGCGTGAGGTCGCGGTGCTTGACCAGCCTGTGGGTCGAAGCCGTGTAACTGTGGTCGACATTGACCGCGCGCGAGGTGACGGCCGGCTGATTGACATTGTCCGAACCATAGTTGTCGCTGCCGGCATAAGCGGTGCCAGTGGCAACGAGGATGGCGGCGGCGGTAAGAGCGATCCTGGTCATTTTATTTACTCCGGTATTCCTGTTCCTGTCCGTCTAGTGGCGTGCCCTTGGGAGGAATTTCGCGTCGCTCGGACAGCCTCGATCTGGGTTTTTCGTGCGCCGACTTCCAATCACGAAGACGTTCCCTCACGCGCGAAATCCGGACCTCGAACGTGGGCCAAGGTGTTGAGCTCACCCTGTTTTATCAATTGATCTCAAACGCTTATAAGGGGGATACCTGACGCACGGTGCGGCGGTTCGTCGAGCCAGCGCTCGCCATCCGTTCACGATTCGTCAACATAAATTGAACCAGTTGGTTCGATTACGATCGGCGCCCGACACTGGCGCCGTCGGCCGAAGTCCTGCTCATGCATAAAAAACAAGAGCGGCGGGCAAAGCCCACCGCTCTTTGTGGTCGCAGACTTCAGAAAATCAACGACCCCAGATGCCCTGGCCCGACTGAGCCGGCACGTTGGCATTGGCATCACCCTGCGTCTTCACGGACTTCGGGATCGAGCCGGTGTGCGTGGTGTCGATGTTGGACACGGACTGGTTCGCAACCGGCTGGTTGGCATTGTAAGAGCCGTAATTGTCGCTGCCGGCAAAAGCGGTGCCCGTGGCAGCGAGGATGGCGGCGGCGGTGAGTGCGATCTTGGTCATTTTATTTACTCCTGAATTCAAGATTGGGTTGATAGCGGCAGTCGCGATTAGCGACCGAAGAGATTGCGGTCAGCGCCCTGCGAAGCGGGGGCCTGGACGGTCTGCGTCGACTTCGAGACCGAAGCGGTGACTGAATGGTCGACAGTGACGGCAGGCTGATTGGCGTTGGCCGAGCCATAGTTGTCGCTGCCGGCAAAAGCAGTGCCCGTGGCGACGAGGATGGCGGCGGCGGTAAGAGCGATCTTGGTCATTTTATTTACTCCTGAATTCAAGATTGGGTTGATATCGGCAGTCGCGATTAGCGGCCGAAGAGATTGCGGTCAGCGCCCTGCGAAGCGGGGGCCTGGACGGTCTGTGTCACCTTCGAGGTCGAAGCGGTGACCGAATGGTCGACAGTGACGGCAGGCTGATTGGCGTTGGCCGAGCCATAGTTGTCGCTGCCGGCAAAAGCAGTGCTCGTGGCAACGAGGATGGCGGCGGCGGTAAGAGCGATCTTGGTCATTTTATTTACTCCAGTATTTCTTTGTTCTGTCCGTCTAGGGGCGTGCCCTTGGGAGGAATTTCGCGTCACTCGGACCACCCCGAGATGGGCTTGCCCTGCCGCGGATTCCAATCACGAAGATGTTCCCCCGCGGCTCGAATTCGGACCTTGAAATTTGGCACAGGGCCTCGGTGGTCATAATTTTACTGTTCGAAATCAAATCGTTAGTGAGATTCTTCTCCCACCATACGAGGCCGACAACCAAGCCAGCGTTCACCATCTGCTATACAGTCCGTCAACAGAAATCGAACCGAACGGTTCGGTTTGAAGAGACCTGACCCCTCCAGCATTCTTTTTTACGGTGCGGAGGCGGACGAGATATGGGTGCGTACGTCCAACCGGGACGACAAACCGGCCGCTACAGGCCGGTCATGCCCAGCACGTCGCGCATGTCATATTCGCCGGGCGGACGTCCAGCCACCCAGAGTGCGGCGGCGATGGCGCCGCGGGCGAACATGATGCGGTCGCCGGCTGCATGCGACAAGGTTAAGGTCTCGCCCTCGGCGCAGAAGCTGACGCTGTGTTCCCCGACGATGCTGCCGCCACGCAGTACCGCAAAGCCGATCTCGCCGGTCGGCCGCGAGCCCATGACGCCGTCGCGTGCACGCCTTGCGACCGTGTCCAGATCGATGCCGCGTCCGCCGGCTGCGGCATGCCCCAGCATCAACGCCGTTCCCGATGGCGCATCGACCTTGTGGCGATGATGCGCCTCGATAATCTCCACGTCCCAGTCATCGGGATCGAGTGCCCGCGCGGCCTGCTCGACCAGTCCGATCAACATGTTGAGCCCGAGCGAAAAGCTGCCGGAGCGCACGATGGCAATTGTTTTCGCGGCGTCGGCGATCGCAGCCGAATCATCAGCATCGAAGCCCGTTGAGCCGATGACCAGGGCCGGCCCGCCGCGTTCGGCGCAAATGCTGGCCAGATCAGCCGAGGCAGCCGGCGTGGTAAAGTCGATGACCACGTCGGCCACGGCAAGCGCCTCGTCGCGGCTCACCAGCCCTTCGCCGATACTGCCCGGCCGGTGGAAGCGGGCGGCGAGCGCCAGCCGCGCGTCGCCCTGCACGGCCGCCGCCATCTCGCGGCCCATGCGGCCCAGCGCACCCGCGATGGCGACCCTGACCGGTGGTTTCGACATGGCGCTATCCCGCGGCTATTTATTTCCACATGCCGCGCATGCGCGCGCCGATGTCGACGCGCACCTCCGGCCGGGCCGCCCTGCCCTGTGCCGCTTGCGCGGTCGGCCACGATACCTGCTGGAACGCGGCAAGGATCGAAGCCGGGATGAAGCGGGTGCGCGAGGCATAGAGATGGCGGTCGCCGCGCGCCGCCTGGCCGTGCGGAAAGAAGCGTTGCGGCATGACCAGGTTGAGATTGTCCTTGGCCCGCGTCATCGCCACGTAGAGCAGCCGGCGCTCCTCCTCGATGTCCTCCTTGGTGCCGACGCCGAGATCGGCCGGGATACAGCCGTCGACCGTGTTGAGCACGAAGACGTTCTTCCATTCCTGGCCCTTGGCCGAATGGATGGTCGACAGGATCAGATAGTCCTCGTCGCGATGCGGCGGCCCGGCCTGGTCACTGGTGGCGTCCGGCGGGTCGAGCGTCAGTTCGGTGAGGAAGCGCTCGCGCGAGGCATAGCCCGAGCCGATCTGCTCGAGCTGCAACAGGTCGGCGCGCCGCGTCGTCGCATCTTCGTGGATGCGCTCCAGATGTGGCTCATACCACAGCCTGATCTGTTCGAGGTCGGCAGGCCATTTGGCGCCGGCGCGCAGGCCGGAATAGAGCGAGACGAAGCCCGGCCAGTCATCCGCCGCGCGTTGCGGCGGACGCCAGCCGGCCAGCCCCATGGCCTCGTCCAGCGCCGTCGTCATGGTCTCGACGATCTGCGCGGCAGCCGAAGGGCCGATGCCTGGCATCAGCTGCAGCACGCGGAAGCCGGCGACGCGGTCGCGCGGGTTCTCGGCGAAGCGCAGCACCGCCAGCACGTCCTTGACATGGGCTGCATCGAGGAATTTCAGCCCGCCGAACTTGACGAAGGGAATGTTGCGCCGCGTCAGCTCGATCTCCAGCGGGCCGCTGTGGTGCGAGGCGCGAAACAGCACCGCCTGCGATTTCAGTGCCGTGCCGGCCTCGCGCTCGGCCAGGATGGTATCGCAGACGAAATTGGCCTGCTCGACCTCGTCGCGCACGCTCACCAGTTTTGGCCTGTCGGTCGACTTGCGCTCCGACCACAGGTTTTTGGTGAAGCGCTCCGAGGCTTCGCCGATCACCGCATTGGCGGCCTCCAGGATGGTTTCGGTCGAGCGGTAATTGCGCTCCAGCATCACGACGTCGGCGGCTTGCGCGAACTGGTTGGGGAAGTCGAGGATGTTGCGCACCTCGGCGGCACGGAACGAATAGATCGACTGTGCATCGTCGCCCACCACCGTCAGCCCGGCGCCGTCGGGTTTCAGTGCCATCAGGATCGAAGCCTGCAAGCGGTTGGTGTCCTGGTATTCGTCGACCAGCACATGGTCGAAACGCCCGCCCAGATGCGCCGCCATCTCGGGCTCCGCCGCCATCTGCGCCCAGTAGAGCAGCAAATCGTCGTAATCGAGCACGTTCTGTGCCTGCTTGGCCTCGACATAACCGGCGAACAATTCTTTCAGTTGCTCCGCCCAGCCGGCGCACCAGGGAAAGGCAGAACCCAAGACCTCGTTGAGCGGCGCCTGTGCGTTGACGGCGCGCGAATAGATGGCAAGGCAGGTTCCCTTGGTGGGGAAGCGCGCTTCCGTCTTCGAGAAGCCGAGTTCGTGGCGGACCAGGTTCATCAGGTCGGCGGAATCCTCGCGATCATGGATGGTGAAGGCAGGGTCGAGGCCGATCTCCAGCGCATAGTCGCGAAGCAGCCGCGCGCCGATGCCGTGAAAGGTTCCCGCCCAGGTCAGCGCATCGGTGATGACAGCTGCATCGCGGCCGAGCACTTCGCCGGCGATACGCTCGACGCGCCTGGCCATTTCGGACGCGGCGCGGCGCGAGAAAGTCATCAGCAGGATGCGGCGCGGGTCGGCCCCCTTGACGACCAAATGGGCGACGCGGTGAGCCAGCGTGTTGGTCTTGCCCGAACCCGCGCCGGCAATGACCAGCAGCGGACCGGCTATTTGGCCGTCGCCGTGCTCGACTGCCTGGCGCTGGGCATCGTTGAGCCGGGCGAGATAGGCAGGCTGGACGGTCGGGTCCCGAAAGGTCGAATCAGCAGTGGCGAGGTTCATCGCCCATCAAGCATCGTTTCTGCTTTGTTCGCAACGTCGATGCGAGGCTGGCTCGTGCTCGACAGGCCGAAGCGTGACGTCCGTGTCTTAGCGTTGCGGATCGACACCCATGTCGGCCGACTGCCGCCGCAAGGTCTCGCGATCATATTGCGATGGCGGCAACAGCAGCGGGTCGACCGTATCGGGCACGTTTTCGACCATCTTCCTGGCGATACGATAGGTGACATAGGCGAAGGCGCCGACGACGAGCAGACGGAACATGGTGCAACACTCCTTTGGAGCAGAACCAACCGGGGAAACCGCCTTTGGTTCCCTTGCCAATCGTCCACGCGCGCAGTCGAAGATGGAGGACGGCTATGGGTTTCGCCAGCGCTTTCCCGATGCATTCTCGGAGCACCGGAGGCGGAACTTGGCGTTTGCGGGGCTCGTGCACTGCCGCATGCCGCTGTGGCGTCCCGGACAGGCTTTTGGGGAAGAAGGCCGGCGCCGCTTGGGAGGAGGAATGAAGCGCCGGCCAAGCGGATAATGAGGTCCGCCGCACAGGTGAGGCTAGCTGAGTCTTTCCCCTGCATCATTGGGGGATTATCTTTGTTAAAAACGTACCGATGCGCACGGCCCTATCGGTCGCCGGTCCGTCACAAGCTTGTCTTGACCATCATCCCCGCAATCTCAATAAACTCCGGAGCTGGTTGGCAATAGCGGTGGTGTTTGGGCTAGCGGCGAGCGCGGCCTGGGGATCAAAACTCGATCATCTTCCCGCCTCGCCACTCAGCCTTTGCCTGACCACGGCGACATGGAAGTCCGTGCCGAACAACAGCCCCTCATCGTTGAAGTCGTAGCTGGAATTGTGCAACGGCGCGGAAGCCTCGCCATTGCCGAGGAAGACGAAGCAACCCGGCACATGGTCGAGGAAGCGGGCGAAATCCTCGGAGGCGGTCATCGGCTCGCGGGCGACGGCGATGTTGCCGGGTTCGAAGACGTGCCTTGCGGCGGCAAATGCCGCATCGACCAGTTCGGAATCGTTGCGCAGCGGCACGAACTCCCTGCTGTACTTGACCTCGGCGGTGACATTGTAGGCGACGGCGATGCCCTCGGCGATGATGCGCATTTGCCGCTCGATCTCGGCGCTGACCTCGGGCCGGAAGCTGCGCGCATCGCCGAGGATGCGGGCAAGGCCGGGCAGAGCGTTGCGGGTGCCGTCGGTGATCAGCTCGGTCACCGAAACCACCGATATGTCGGCCGGGCTCAGCCGGCGCGAGACGATGGTCTGCAGATTGGTGACCAGCGCGCAGGCGGCGACCAGCGTCTCGTTGCCCGCATGCGGTCGCGCGGCATGACCGCCGAGCCCTTTAAGCACGATCTCGAAGATATCCTCGGCCGACATTATGGGGCCGGCACGGGTCTCGAAATGCCCGATCGGCAGGCCGGGCATGTTGTGCAGGCCGAAGATCTCGTCGAAGGGAAAGCGCTGCATCAGCCCATCGTCGAGCATGGCGAGCGCGCCCCTGCCCCATTCCTCGGCTGGCTGGAAGACGAAGCGCACGGTGCCGTCGAAACCGCCCTCACCTGCCAGCAGCTTTGCCGCGCCGAGCAGCATGGTTGTGTGGCCGTCATGGCCGCAGGCATGCATGATGCCAGGGTTGCAGGAACGGTAGGATGCGTCCGACCGCTCTGATATGCGCAGCGCATCCATGTCGGCCCTGAGCGCAATCGCCCGGTTGCCGCTGCCGCGCTTCAACGTGCCGACGACGCCGGTGCCGCCGACGCCTTCGCTGACGTCGTCGAGGCCGAACTCACGCAGTTTGGCGGCGACGAAGGCTGCGGTACGCTTCTCCTCGAAACCGAATTCGGGATGCGCATGCAGATCGCGCCGCCAGAAAATCATCTCGCGCCTCAGCGCGTCGCGATCGAGTTCAGACATTTTTCGCCCTGTTACTTCACAAGTTGCGCGGCCACATCAAGCAGGATGTTGGCACCGGCAACAAGCTCGGCATCTTCGGTGTGCTCGCGCGGACTGTGGCTGATGCCGCCGGTGCTCGGCACGAAGATCATCGCTGCCGGTGCGATGCGCGCCAGCATCTGTGCATCGTGGCCGGCGCCGGACGTCATGCGCCGGACGCCGAGGCCACGGTTCTTCGCGGCGGCCTCGATCAGCTCGACGATGCGAAGGTCGAAGATCACCGGTTCGAAGCGGGCCAGTTGCTCGACCGAGATCGTCACGTTCCCATCGGTGGCAAGCTGCTCGAGATAGGCGGCAAGCGCCGCCTCCTCCGCCTGCAGGCGCTGTTCGTCGGGATCGCGCAGATCGATGGTGAAGACGGCGCGCGAGGGAATGACGTTGATGGCATTCGGTTCGAAGCGGATCGTACCCACGGTCGCCACCGTCGGCGCGTTCGAGGCTTTGGTCCGGTCGAGCAGGAAGGTGATGGTCCGGGCGGCGGCATGGCCGGCATCGTTGCGCATCGACATCGGCGTGGTGCCGGCATGATTGGCGACGCCGTCTATGGTGATACGCTGCCAGGAGATGCCTTGCAGATTCTCCACCGCGCCGATCGGCACGCTTTCACGCTCCAGCACCGGCCCCTGTTCGATATGCAGTTCGAGATAAGCATGCGGTTTGAGGAACCCAGGTTCCCGGTCGCCGGCATAGCCGATGCGGGCGAGCTCCTGGCCCAGCACGCTGCCGTCGGTGCCGACAGCCGCCAGCACCGTTTCGGCATCGATGCCGCCGGCATGGACCAGCGAGCCCATCATGTCGGGAGTGTAGCGCACGCCCTCTTCATTGGTGAAAGCGGCGACCGCGACCGGACGCGACGGCGAAAAGCCTGATCCCTTGAGCGTCTCGATCACCTCCAGCCCGGCAAGCACGCCATAACAGCCGTCATAGATGCCCGCATCGATGACAGTGTCGATGTGCGAGCCGATGAGCAGCGGCGCCTGCTCCCTGTTGTCCGGGCTTTGCCAGATGCCGAAAATATTGCCGACCCGGTCGATGGCGACATCGAGCCCCACCTGCCGCAGCCAGCCGACGAAGAGATCGCGGCCCTGCTTGTCGGTGTCGGAGGCGGCCAGCCGGATCAGCCTGCCCTCGCCGTCGCGACCGACGGCACCGAGTTCGCGGATACGGCCAAGCAGGCGCTGTGCATCGATCGCGGTCATGCCGTTGCCTCGGCTTTCATCTTGCCTTCCAGCACATCGGCCGGGCTCATGCCAACCAGCTCGGCATAGCGATGCGGGTCGGTGGCACCTTCGGTGTTGATCACCAGCACCCGCGATTTGCCGTCCAGTCCAAGCTCGGTCGGGTTGTCGGCCATCGCCCGGATCAGCCCGGCAAGACCAACACCGCCGCTTTCGCCGGCGACGATCGCCGGATCGCCGGCGGCCGGCCGTGCCAGCCGCCGCATCACCGCGACAGCGTCGGCCTCATCCACCGTCATGAAGGCATCGGCGGCGCGCGCCAACACCCGCCAGGCGACGGGCGACGCCTCGTAGCATTCAAGCATGGCCATCACCGTCGGCTGGCCGTGCGCGACTTTGACCGGGTGCCCAATCTGGGCGGCTGCAAAAACACAGCCGGCACGCGCCGGCTCGACCACGATGAAGGTCGGCCTGGCGTCACCGAGCACGATGGCCAGATGGCCGGCCAGCGCGGCGGCAATGCCACCGACACCGGCCTGCACGAAGACGTGGGTTGGCGTCCGAGAGAGCTGGCGCAAGGCTTCGCGCACGATCGCCGTATAGCCCTGCATGACCAGGCCAGGAATCCGTTCATAACCGGGCCACGAGGTGTCGGACACAACGGTCCAGCCCTTCTCGGCCGAAACCTGGGCAGCTTGCCTGACCGAATCATCATAGTTGCCGTCAACGCGGATCATCTCGGCGCCATAACGGGCGATCGCGGCGATGCGCTCCTCGCTGACGCCGGCGTGGACGAAGATCGCCGCCCGCGCACCGAGGAGTTGCGCGCCTTGCGCGACGGAGCGGCCATGGTTGCCGTCGGTCGCACAGGCAAATGTCATCGCCGCGGCGACGGCCCGCACATCAGAGCGATCGAGATCGGCCACGTCGACAGGGCGACCAAGCCGGCTGCCTGCCTCCTCCAGCACCAGCCGGAAGACGGCATAGGCGCCGCCAAGCGCCTTGAAGCTGCCGAGGCCGAGGCGAAAGCCCTCATCCTTGATGTGGACGGCGCCAAGTCCGAATTCGGCGGCGAGCGCCGGCAGCGCATGCAGCCGCGTCATCAGGTGATTGTCGCGATGGCTGAGAAAACGCTCGACCGTGTCGGCGCCGGCCACGCCAAGAGTTTCGGCATCGGTTGGATCGAGTGGCAGGCGATGCAAAGCATTGCGGTTGAGCAGGAACACTGGCAGGCCTCCTTGGCATTCAGCGAGAATATATTGCAGGATCGGCGCAAGGAGCGCTGTAATATGGCCTCCCGAATGCAAATTTGTTTCGTCAGGAATATCTCATTGCCTGCAATCCCGCCCTCGCTCGACAGTTTCGATCTCGCCATCCTTGCCATCCTGCAGCGCGACAACACGACGCCGCAGCGGCTGATCGGCGAAGCTGTGAACCTGTCGGCGCCGGCGGTGCAGCGCCGCATCAAGCGCATGGAACAGACCGGCGTCATCGCCGGCAATGTCGCGGTGATCGAGCCGGCGGCGGTCGGCCAGCCGATCACCATCTTCGTCGAGGTGGAACTCGAGAGCGAACGCGCCGAACTGATCGACGCGGCTAAGCGGCAATTCTCGGCGACCCCTGAAATCCAGCAATGCTACTATGTCACCGGCGAGGCCGATTTCATCCTGGTCATCACCGTGGCCGACATGGGCGCTTATGAAGCGCTGACGCGAAAACTGTTCTTCGACAGCAACAATGTCCGCAAGTTCCGCACGTTTGTTGCGATGGACAGGGTCAAGGTCGGGTTGACGGTGCCCTTGCCCGGCTGAGCGTTGCAGGCATGGCAGGCTCCGGCTGCCATGCTTTTGCCATTCTCCGGAAGCGAATTTGTCGGGGGAGGCGCGCTTGGACGACACCACACCAGTTGCGATTATCGGTGCCGGGCCGGCGGGCCTGGCCATTGCCGCGTGCCTGCGGCAGGCAGGGCAGGATTTCGTCCTGCTCGAAAAAGAGGAGCAGGCCGCACCCGCGTGGCGACGCCACTATGAGCGCGTCCATTTGCACACGACCAAACGCTATTCGTCGCTGCCCTTCGTGCCCTTTCCCAGGGAGTATCCGCGCTATGTGCCGCGCGATCTGTTCGCTTCATATCTCGATGCCTACGCGCAACGCTTCGATCTGCGGCCCAGATTTGGAGAAACGGTGCGGGCGATCAGCCGGCGAGGCAGAAGCTGGCTCGTGGACACGACAACCGGCCCCCTGCACGCTTCAAACGTGGTGATCGCGTCGGGCAACAACGCGGAGCCGCTGATGCCCGGATTTGCCGGCGCCGATGCCTTCAGGGGCAAAAGGCTGCATAGCGCCGACTATCTCAACGCCATGCCTTTTGCCGGCCAGTCGGTTCTGATCGTCGGCATGGGCAACACCGGCGCCGAGATTGCGCTCGATCTGGTGGAAGGCGGTGCGCGACCGACGATTTCGGTGCGCGGCGGCGTCCATATCGTGCCGCGCGAGCTACTCGGCGTGCCCATCCAGATGATCGGCATGGCGGCTCGCCTGATGCCGCAACGCATAAACGATGCCTTGTTCCCTATCATTCTCGATCTGGCGTTGGGCAGGCTGGGGAAATATGGGCTGAAGCGGCCGCGGCAAGGAATGCTGCAGCAGATCGCGCTCTCGTCGCGCATCCCGACGATCGATATCGGTACGGTCGGCAAGATCCGCGAAGGCGCGATCAAGGTCACACCCGATATTGCCGAGATCACCGAACAAGGCACCCGTTTTGTCGATGGCAAGCATGGCGCGTTCGATGCGATCATCTTCGCCACCGGTTTCCGGCCGGGCTATGCCAGATTGCTGGAGCCCGGCGTCCAGCCAGGCGGTAGCGGCGTCAATGCGAGGGCTTCGGACCTCGGTCTTTATCTGATTGGGTTTCACAATCCGGTCACCGGATTGCTGCGCGAAATCTCGATCGAGGCAGAGCAGATCGCCGACGACATCAGCCTCCGACGAGACCGAAACAAGGCGGCTGAAATCCTGCCGGTTTGATCTGCGGTCTGCCTATCCCAGCGCAGTCGTCAGCATCATGCTGGCAATCTCCTTCGTCAGCTTGGCGGCGACAAGCGCCATCGTGTTTTAGAGATCCTGGTTTGGGGCGGGGGCGGCCCTAGCTGGAGCCGGATTTACGGTCGAATGGGAAAAACGCCAGCCACGGCCGGAAGAGCCAGAATATTGGGTGATGGTGGTGAGATGACGCAAAGCCCGCTAAAGGGTGTTGCAAAGCTCTGGTACAAAACCGTAGCTTTAAATTGGGAGTTTATGCGAAACCTCTTATTTGGTAAAAGAGAGCAAGCGGCGCTTCATGAAATCTCCCAGATATAGCAATTTCCTAAGAATTTTAGTCCTCCCTAGAATGGTTGGGGATTTTAAATATGAGACATTAGAAAAAGATCTATTCTTTAAAATTTCTGATTCGAATGAAAAACACGGCAACCTGGTAAGCAGTGTGCTTTTAGACAAAGTTAACAAGAAATTCTGGATTGAAGCTGGAGTATACAGAAACATAACAACATTTAAGGCACAGTTTATTGAAGGCAAAAATGGTAATTTTATACGTGGCTCATTTACTAATAGTTGGACATTGATATCATACCCTATTTTAATTTTAGCCTTTTTTGGATGGGTATATTTCTTAGTAACCAATGAAAATGGGGCCGATATGTTTTTCTACCTCATATTTTTTGCGGTTTTCCACCTAATAATTTCGATTTCATTCAACAACCAAATAAAAAATATTCTAATATTTCTTGAAAATGAACTTCACGTGCATCCATCCCAAAGCGAAATTATTTCGAATCCCTCCTAACTTCCGCGATACATAGCCCCCGCTGAAATCTCAACAATATTAACGTCGCAGCTATGCACGGCGCGCGGCCAATACTTGCTATTGTTGCCGCATCGCCAGATGCACGACCAGGAAATCCCTGACCGGCTATGCCGCCCTCACCCCGCCGCGCGCAGCCAGACCTTGTTGTCATGGAAGGCAGCACCGCCATAGGGCGCCGGCGCATCGGCGCCGGTCAGCACGTTGATGCCCTCGCCGCGCTCATGGGCGCTGTTTGGCCAGATGCCTTCGGCGATCACCACGCCGCGCTTGATGCCGTCGAACAGCTTCGCATGCAGCACGACTTCGCCGCGCGTGTTGCCGACTTCGACGCGATCGCCGTCGGCCAACCCAAGGGCTGCGGCATCGTCGGGATGCAGAAGCAGTTCCGGGCGGCCCTCCCTGGCCTTCGACACCGGCGTTTCCGAGAATGTCGAATTGAGGAAGTTGCGCGCCGGCGACGTCGTCAGCCGGAACGGGTGCGCCTCGTCGGCAACCTCGATCAGATCGACATGATCAGGAAATTCCGGCAGCCGCGCCACCGGGCCGAACAGGCCCATGCTTTTCGGCGGCCGATTGGGCGCTGCCTGTCCCGTCCAGTCGGCACGGAAGCGGAATTTTCCATCCGCATGGCCAAATCCCCTGATGAAATGCGCGGTGTCGAAATCCGGCTGCAGGTCGACCCACTTTTCTTCCTTCAAGCTGTCGAAGCTGCCCAGCCCGCGCTTGCCCAGGATGATGTCGATATGCTGCTGCTCGGTCAGGCCGAAGCCCGGGCGATCGGCGACGCCGAGGCGATCAGCCAATTGCTCGATGACGAAATGGTTGGTGCGCGGCCCGTCCGGCGGCTCGATCAGCTTCGGGCCGAGCGTGATGTGCTGGTTGCCGCCGCCCTTGTAGACGTCGTCGTGCTCGAGGAACATCGTCGCCGGCAGCACGACATCGGCAAGCTTGGCCGTGTCGGTCATGAACTGCTCATGCACGCAAGTGAACAGGTCGTCGCGCATAAAACCCTGCGTCACCAGCCGCTGCTCCGGTGCAACATTCACCGGGTTGGTGTTCTGGATCAGCATCGCCGTCACCGGCGGGCCGCCATAGAGCGCGTCGCTGGCTCCCATCAGCACCGGGCCGATGCGCGAATGGTCGAGATGGCGGATCGAAGGATCGCGCATCTTCGTGCCTTCCAGCACATCCTGGTTGAGCTTGAAGATGCCGGAATTGGAATGGAAGGCGCCGCCGCCCTCATATTGCCAGCTGCCGGTGACAGCCGCGATGCAGGACGCTGCATGCATGTTGACGGCGCCATTGCGCTGGCGCGCGAAGCCGTAGCCGAGGCGGAAATAGGTCTTTTTCGTCGTGCCGACGAGGCGGGCGAAGGCCTCGATCTCGGCGACCGTCAAGCCGGTGATCCCGGCCGCCCATTCCGGCGTGCGCGTCTCGAGATGCGCTTCCAGCCCCTTCGGGTCGTCGGTGTATTTCGAGAGATAGGCGCGATCGGCCATGCCTTCCCTGAACAGGACATGCATGACCGCGCAGGCCAGCGCGCCATCGGTGCCCGGCTTCAGCACCAGGCCGAGATCGGCCTGCTTCATCGTCGCATTCTCATAGACGTCGATGACGACGATCTTCGCGCCGCGCTCCTTGCGCGCCTTGATGGCGTGGGTCATGACGTTGACCTGCGTCACCACCGCATTGGTGCCCCAGATCACCACGCAGTCGGATTTCGCCATCTCGCGCGGGTCCGGCCCGCGCAAGGCGCCGGCGCCCATCATCCAGCCGGTCCAGGCGAGATTGGTGCAGATCGAACCAAAGAAGCCCGAATATTTCTTGGCGTGGCGCAGCCGGTCGATGCCGTCACGCTGCACCAGTCCCATCGTGCCGGCATAATAATAGGGCCAGACCGTCTCCGAGCCGTATTTCTCCTCGGCCGCGATGAATTTTTCGGCGACGAGGTCGAGCGCCGCCTCCCAGCTTGCTTCCTTCCAGGCGCCGTCGCCCTTGGCGCCGGCGCGGATCAGCGGCTTCAGCAAACGGTCGGGGTGGTGGACGCGGTCGGCATAACGCGCGACCTTGGCGCAGACGACGCCGGCCGTGTAGCTGTTGGACTTGGCGCCATGGACGCGGCCGATGCGCTTGCCGTCGAGCAGCTCGACCTCGAGCGCACAGGTCGAGGGGCAATCATGCGGACAGGCCGAATGGCCGATGCGGAGGTGCGCGTGCTGGTTCATTCTGCAAGACTAACGGGTTCAGAACGCCGCGTGTAGGGCCAGATGCGGCGCACGGTTTTGCCTCGGCGAGCAAGCCCCCTGCCTTCTCCTCTTTGGAAGAAGCCGATCGGCCACTCAATGCTGGGGCAGTCTGCTTCAGGAGACTTCCGCCAGGGGCACGCCTTCCAGGCAGAGCCATTTGTGCTTCCTGTTGGGCCAATGGAGAATTGCCGGAGCCGGAAATTCCAGGTCCTCCAGACAGCCGACAGATACCGACAGCGCTTCCGTCAGGCCTTCTGCACGCATGAAGACGATCGATCCGCATGTGGTACAAAATGTCTGCTCCAGCCATTGCCCCGACGAACCGGTTCGTCGCCAGGATTTCGTCTCGCCTTTCTGGGCGACTATGGCGGAGTCGGCATAGATGGCTCGGTATGAGAACGCTGCCCCGGTGCATCTCTGGCATTCCAGGCAACTGCAGGCATAGACGCGCCGAGGCTCTCCGGCGAGAACCAGTTCCGCGCCGCGACACGAGCAGGTCGCCCTTCGCTCTGTCTTGCCATCACGCATTCGCGGGCTCCCTGCCCGGACGGGGCGAGCCATTTCCAAACAGGGGTGAGAGAGATGCAAAATCATCATCCGCGCGCCCGCGCGAGAGCGCCTGCTGAAAAATCCCGTCCATTGCGCGCGGCATGGCCGCGTCAAGACCTCGCTCCTGGCATGCTTCGAGAAGATGCCGGAAGGCGCTGTAGTGGGCGCCCAATGACGCGAGCGTTGCGTCGTCGCCGGCAAAGAGGCGCGCCTTTGTCCGGTCAACCACATCGAACAAAGCGGCATCGACAACCGGCTTGAATGCGGACAGATGGCTCCTGAACGTATCCAGATCGAGACCTTCGGCCTCGGCGACAGCCATGCCCTGGAGCGCGCCGAACAGCCCGCCCCACATCTGGGTGAGCAGCGCGGTGTCAAGCGCGGAGGCTTGGCCAGGCACCTCGCCGACATAACTCGTGCCGCCACCAAGGGCAAAAAGCAGGGTCTTGTTCGCTTCGTAGACGGCGTGGGATCCTGAATACAGCAATGCGGTGTCCGGTTTGCCAATAAAATCCGGAGTCGCCAGGATCGCGCCGTCCAGATAGCCGGCGCCATGCGCTTCGATCCAGCGCGCCTCCTCCCGCGCCAAACGCGCTGAGCCGGAGGTGAGTTGTATGACGGCTTTGCCGGCCAGCGCCGAAGCGACATTGCGCTGCTTGAGCAGCGCATCGCTGGCGGCATAATGCAGAACGTTTATGATCAAGACATCGGCCGACCGGATTCCGTCCTCTACTGAAGAGGCCAACCTCGCGCCAAGAGCAGCCAGGGGCTGGCACTTGGCTGCAGTGCGATTCCACACGGATGTTGGATAATTTCGGTCGAGCAACGTTCGAACGATGGACGAGCCCATGCGGCCCGCGCCGAGCACGCAGACATTGGATTTCATGGTGACTTCTCCGATAGCCCTCTCGACGAGGGATTGGTTTGTGTTTGGCGCGCTGATCCAAAGATATATATTCTTGCTGTGTTGAGAAGTACGCACCTTGAGGTAAGCTATTGGAATCATGTCAGGAGTTGTCACATGAGGAGCAAGGAGCCAGACAGTTGCGGCTTTGCCGCCGCGATGCAGGCAATCGGCGGAAAGTGGAAAACCTCGCTATTGTGGGAATTGCACCTGCGGCCGCACCGCTTCGCCGAACTGCACCGGCGGTTGCCTGGAATCAGTGAGAAGATGCTCGCGCAACAATTGCGACAGATGGAGGCCGACGGACTCGTCAGCCGGCGCGCCTATGACGAGGTACCGCCACGCGTGGAATACTCGGTCACGACCCTGGGCATGAGTCTGAACGATGCGGTCACCGCTATGTCGGCATGGGGAAAGCGGCACGAGACATGGAAAGACGAGCGGAAAGCCGCCTGAAAAAAGCAGGAACTCGTGCATGGTCGCGGAAGAGTTTGTGATCCGCGGTCCGCTTCTAAACGCCAAAGGCGGCAATAGATGCCGGGCAGCGTCGTCCGGTCGAGCAAAATAGCCGCAGCAAGTGCATCTGTGCCACAGGCCTTTCAGCCATCTGCCGGATCCGCCGCTACTCTACACCGTCCCGGCGTTCACAGGCAATTCATCGTGCGGCTGGCACGATGAATTCGCTTGCATAGCCGGCTGCTCACTCCGCCGTGCCTTCCTCATACTCGGCCGACATGGTCAGCCATTTTTCCTCGTGGCCGGCCAGTGTCTGGGCCAGTTGCGAGCGCTCCTTGGCCAGCCGGGTCGCCGTCGAGGGATCCTTTTCGTACACCGCCGGATTGGACAGTTCGTCCTCGATGCCGTCGATTCGCTTGCGAATGCGGTCCATCAGCGCTTCGGTGGCGCGGATCTCCTTGGCGAGCGGCTCGAAGGCGGCGCGGCGTGCCGCTGCATCGCGGCGGCGGTCGGCTTTTGACGCCTTGTCGGCCTCGCGCTTGCCGCGGCGGTCGCCGGAGACGCCGGTGACCAGCGACTTGTAGTCTTCCAAGTCGCCGTCATACGGGTTGACCGCGCCGTCCTTGACCAGCCACAGCCGGTCGGCGGTTGCCTCCAGCAGATGGCGATCATGCGAGATCAGGATGACGGCGCCGGGAAATTCGTTCAGCGCATGGATCAGCGATTCGCGGCTGTCGATGTCGAGATGGTTTGTCGGTTCGTCGAGGATGAACAGGTTTGGGCCCTCGAAGGCCGACAGCCCCATCAGCAGCCGCGCCTTCTCGCCGCCCGACAGATCCTTGGCGGCGGTGTTCATCTTCTCGGTCGTGAGGCCGAACTGGGCGACGCGGCCGCGTACCTTCGATTCCGGGGCCTCCGGCATCAGCCGGCGGACATGCTCGTAGGCGTTTTCGTCCGGCCGGAGATCGTCGAGCTGATGCTGGGCAAAGATCGCCACCTTCAACCCGGGCGCCACCGTCATGGTGCCGCTCTCCTGCTTCAGCCGGCCCGACAGCAATTTGGCGAAGGTCGACTTGCCGTTGCCGTTGGCGCCGAGCAGCGCGATGCGGTCGTCGGCGTCGATGCGCAGCGTCATCTTCTTGAGGATCGGCTGACCCTCGGTGTAGCCGACATTGACGTTGTTCAGCGCCACGATCGGCGAGGCCACCGTCTTCACCGGCTCGGGGAAGGAGAACGGCCGCACCGAATCGTTCACGAGGGCCGCGATCGGCTTCATCTTTTCCAGCGCCTTGATGCGCGACTGCGCCTGTCTCGCCTTGGAGGCCTTGGCGCGGAACCGCTCGACGAAGGATTCCATGTGCTTGCGGGCGGCCTCCTGCTTGACCCGGCCCTTCTCCTGCAATTCCTTCTGCTCTGTATATTGACGCTCGAACTGGTCGTAGCCGCCGCGCCAGAAGGTCAGCTTTTTCTGGTCGAGATGGACGATCGAGTTGACGGCGCGGTTGAGCAGGTCGCGGTCATGCGAGATCAAGAGCACTGTGTGCGGGTATTTCGACACATAGTTTTCCAGCCACAGCGTGCCTTCGAGATCGAGATAGTTGGTCGGCTCGTCGAGCAGCAGAAGGTCGGGCTCGGCAAACAGCACCGCAGCGAGCGCCACGCGCATGCGCCAGCCGCCGGAGAAGGACGATGCCGGACGCCTCTGGGCAGCGTCGTCGAAGCCGAGGCCGGCGAGAATGGTGGCGGCGCGGGATTCGGCTGAGTGCGCGTCGATATCGGCCAGCCGCATATGGATGTCGGCGATGCGGTGCGGATCGGTCGCCGTCTTTTCTTCTTCGAGCAGCGCCGTGCGTTCGAGATCGGCCTTGAGCACGATCTCGATCAGCGCATCCTCGGTGCCCGGCGCTTCCTGCGCCACCTGGCCGATGCGGGTGCTCTTCGGCAGGCTGATCGATCCTGTCTCGGACGGGAAATCGCCGGTGATGGCCTTGAACAGTGTCGTCTTGCCGGTGCCGTTGCGGCCGACAAGGCCGGCCTTGGTGCCGGCCGGCAAGGTCAGCGAGGCATGGTCGAGAAGCAAGCGTCCGGCCATGCGGAGCGATAGGTCGTTGATGATCAGCATGGCCGCGCTTTTGCACCGGACATCAACGCTTCGCAAGGCCTTGCGGGCCAGTTGGCCGCACAAGGCCTCGAAACGACGCCCGCTAGGGCGCCGTCAAAGCAGCCGAACAGTGGCTTGCCTGCTCTCAGGCAGTCGCCTTGCGCTTCGTTGCCTTGGCGACAGCGGCCGGCGCTGCTGCCGGCTTGCGGCCAAGTCCCGTCGACTTTGCCAGCGCCGATCGCGTCGCCGAGTAGTTTGGTGCAACCATCGGATAGTCCGGTGGCAAGCCCCATTTGGCCCGATAGTCGTCCGGGCTCAGGCCGTAGTCGGTCCGCAGATGCCGCTTGAGCGACTTGAACTTCTTTCCGTCCTCAAGGCAGATGATGTAGTCGGGAAACACCGACTTCTTCGGATTGACGGCCGGAACCAGGTTTGGGACTTCCGCGACAGCCGCGCCGGCGAGCTTGCGAACCGAGGCGCTGACGCTGGCAATCAGCTCGGGCAGGCCGGCAGCCGGAAGCGGATTGTTGCCTACATAGGCCGAGACAATATCGGCCGTCAGCTCGATAACGGTCTTATCATCGATATTTGACAATTCTTTCACCTTATTTGCGACAAAATCATCCACCCCAGCGAAGACTTGTGTCGATGTATCTCTTTAACCGCGTCCCCCAACGGACCGCCAAGCCTCATAAAAGAATCAAGAATCAGCAAAAATAGCATTCATGCAAAATCGACGCTGTGCAAATTAGAAAATCTAATACTTGGAACCAGCAGACTTAGAGGCAGGACTTTCGTCCAATATCTCCAGAATACGCTTCCAGCGGGCGCAACGCGCGAAATCCTTTTGTTCTATCGCCTTTTCGGCCCTCATCGCGGCGTAAAGCGGTGCCTCGGCGCCGAATTCATCGATCAGCCAATTCGTTTCTTAATAGCCAGACGCTCATTCTCGTCAAACATGGTTTTCGGCCTCCGAACGTTCCACACCGACCGCGACACAACTGCCGATGACGAGGATAGCTCCGACAATGGCCGTCACCGTCAGCCGCTCGCCGGACAAGGTCAAAAGCAGGGTCGAGGCGATCGGCGTGAGATAGGCGACCACCGCGACCCTGCCGCTGCCTTCAAGCTTCAAGGCGCGCGACCAGAAATAGTAGCCCAAGCCCATCGGACCGGCGCCGAGATAAAGGCCGAGAGCCAGGTCCGCGCCGACGGGCCAGGTGAAACCGTCGCGAGCGCACCATAGAAACGTCAAAGCGACGCCAATCAAAGACGATGGCAGCAACAGGCGATCCGCTGGGGTGGCGACCCGTCCCACCATGATCGAGTAGAAGGCCATGCACAGCGCCGACCCGAATGCGGCGAGATAGCCGACCAGATCGCCCTGGAACCAGGATTGGCTGCGCCCTCCCGAAATCACCAGTGCGACGCCGATGAAGCCTACCACCGTGGCGAGACCCAACAGGGCCGGATGCCGCGGATTTTCCAAGGCGATGACTGCCACCGCGACCATCAACGGCCAGGTGTAGGCCATCAGATTGGCCTCGATGACCGGCATCGAAGCGAAGGCGATGTATTGCAGCACCATGGTGCCGACCAGACCGATGAATCCGACTGCGACAGAGATGAGCGCCGCCCCGGCCGTGACCGGTGCTACTCTTTCCCGGCTCATCAATCGGATGGCGGCGAAGACGAGTGCAGCGCCTGCAAATTGCAGGAACTGGACCTGCGACGCCGGGTGGCTGGCCAGCAGGGATTTGCCGACCAGCGCATTGGTGGACCACAACGCCACCGCACCGGCAGCGAAGACCAACGCGGATATCGAGCCGGATCCCTGCCGAAACAATCGGCATGGGATTCTATTTTGCTGTTCGACCATGATCCTGTCCGAAAACCGGTTCCGACTTTTCGGGATCTTGGTTCATTACCATGATTCCCTGGCGCCGCCCGGAACCGGTGCATCGACGGCCGCGGGCACGGGATGCTCTGCCTCGAACCGACGATAGGCCGGCAACTGGTTGGTCCAGACATCTTCGGCCAGTTCGCTGACCCACTCACGGTCGTGGTCATTGTCGGCGGCGAGATAGAACATTCTGTTGTCGTCGACATAGGGCTTGGCCACCGAGCGCTGGTTGAGCACCAGCGTGACGCGCTCGCCGAACCGGATCGGAGCGGTGCGATGCAGGACGCCCAGAATTGCCCGAGCGTCGCGTAGTTCATCTTGTGATCGATGCGCATGACACTGTTGCGCGGGATCTCGCGGCCGGCTTCGAGAATGGCGCGGCCGGTTTCGGAGTCGTCGCAGTAGATTTCGAGGTGGCCGCCGACCAGCGGATTGCTGATCGACAATGGAATGAGCTCGGTGACCGGAACGCCATCGCAATGCCACTCCACGGCGCCGTCCTTGGGATTCATGAAGGTGACCGTCGAGCCGACGATCGACAGCGGATAGGGCTCCAGCTTGGTGCCCATCATGTCGGACAGCCGCTCCAGGCGCAGCTTGTCATGCAGCAATTCCTTGATCTCGGGGATGAAACGGTCGGCCCCGGTGATGAAGGTCAGATCGAGGTGCTTGTGCACGGCATGGCTGGCCTTGAGCTTCAGGGCAGCCTCCTCGATCGCGGCAAGCAGTGCCGGGTCATAGCCGTGCAGATATTGCGCGACACCGAAACTCGACACTTTCCAGGCGGTTTCATGGCCTATAATGGCTTCGCGGCTCATCGCATAACGCAGTTCGGGAATGGTATGGGCGTTCATTGTACTTCTCCAGGATGGGGGCAACACTTGGTAAACAGTCGATTAATTCACCCACCCCTGTAAAATTAGGAATGCTGGTGCTAGTGTAAGCCAAGCTTAAGGTCGAAACCGTGCGTCTGCTCAGTCAGGTCAACCTCAATTCGCTTAAAATCGTGGAAAGTGCTGCAAGGCACGGTAATTTCACGCGTGCCGGCGAAGAACAGTTCATTACCGCTTCAGCGGTCAGCCAGCGGGTGAAAAGCCTGGAGGATCAGCTTCGTTTCAAGATTTTCCAGCGCGGCGGCAATGCGGTCTCGTTGACGCCGGAGGGTGAGACCTATGTCTCGCGCGTTCGCGAGGCGCTGGAGCGAATCGTCGCCGCCAGCATGGAAGCGACCGGGCAATCGCAGGAGCATGTGCTAAAAATATCGGTGCTGCCGACCTTTGCCGCACGCTGGCTATTTCCACGCCTGCCGCTGTTCCAGCAGCAATATCCCGATATCGTGATGCGGGTCTCGACCTCCTACGCGACGCATGAGTTCACGGCCTCGGAATTCGATCTCGAAATCCGTTATGGCGACGGTCACTTTCACGGGCTGCAATCCGATCTGCTGTTTCGCGAAGACCTGACACCGGTGTGCAGCCGCAAGCTGTTCCACGAAGTCCTCGGCGATAAGCGGCTGTCGAAGGTGACACCGGACGACCTCAAGCACTTCACCCTGCTGCATTCCGACACCTGCACCCAGAATTGGCAATCCTGGCTTGGTTTCGCCGGCGCCAGCTTCGTGCTCAGCGAGACCAAGAGCATCTATTTCGACTCGTGCATGATGTCCTACGAGGCAGCCAATTCCGGGATGGGATTTGCGGTGGCCAACCGTGCCTATATGGCCAGCGACATCCGCGCCGAAAGGCTGGTGGCTCCCTTCGCCGTCCACCATCCCAACACGGCTGGCTGGTATTTTGTCTCTCCGCAGAAAGGCCTTGCCGCACGCAAGGTCCAGTTGTTCAAGCAGTGGGTGATGGCGGAAGCGGCTCTGACGCAGTGCCAGCTGGACAGCGAAATCAGGGGCGAAGCTTCGACGGCTGCCTGAAATGGACGTGCAATCCGTACAGCCCGCCTTGGTCGGAAAGATTGTTGAGCTCACGCCACTTCAGCAGGCACATTCGTCGGGGCTTCTGAGCGCGGCAGCGGATGGTGCGTTGTGGAACCTGAGGGCCACCGTGGTCCCCGGGCCAGACACGATCGATGGATATATTGCCAATGCCCTGGCTGGACGACGGGCCGGCACTGTCATGCCTTATGCAATCGTCATGCGCAGCACGGGAGTGATCTGCGGAAGTACGCGGTTTTGGAAGATCGATCGCACGAATAGAAAGCTGGAGATCGGGCATAGCTGGCTCAGCAGTTCGGTTCAGCGGTCCGGGGTCAATACCGAGGCGAAGTATCTTCTCCTGGCCCATGCATTCGAGTTCATGGGATGTGTCCGTGTGCAATTCACCACAGACGAACTGAACGACGCGTCAAGGGCAGCCATCCTGCGAATTGGCGCCAAGCAGGAAGGGATCGTTCGCAACGAGCGGATCATGCCGGACGGTCGGAAGCGCAATTCCGTCCGGTTCAGCATCATCGATTCCGAGTGGCCCGAGGTAAAGACGATGCTGCAGCACAAAATGCAGCGATAGTGGCGCAAGCTCTTCAACCCCGGACCGACTACGCAAAACGCCACCGGATCAGGCGAAAGCCCTGCCCTCCTCGGTCCGCTGGAAAAGCATCAGGTCCAACCCCAGGCTTGGCCGTCCCAGGATGGTCAGGATCGTATGCGCCTGGCCGCGATGATGGGTCTGGTGGTTGAAGACGTGGTCCAGCGCCGGCGCCAGCCTTTGCGAGACGGTGCGCATATCCGAGACGGTCATGTAGGTGAAGCGGCCCGTCAACGCCTTGTCATTGAGGCCGCCGACCCAATCGATGATCCTCCTGTCCTCGGCTTCACGCGCCGCCCGCAGGCCGGTCAACCCCCGATGCAGGATGGCATCCAGTGTCGTCGGCGCGTCGCCCTCGCCGGTGAAGCGCTTCATCCAGATGCGGTCGGCAGTCAAAAGGTGGTTGAGCGTGCCCATCATCGAGCCGAAGAAGGCACCGACATCGCGGTTGAATTCCTCATCATCGAGCTCGGCGGCGGCCTCATAGATGCGGCCATTGGCCCATTGATTATAGGCCGCAAACATCATGAAATGCTGTCTCATGGCTTCCCCTCGGCTCGCGTCGATGCGGGGCCTACCTAACGCTTGAAGGGCCTGCCGCCAATGACCATTCTGCTCTATGATCTCGTCGGACGCGACAGCACACGTCCGTTCAGCCCGCATTGCTGGAAGGTGGCGATGGCGGTCGCCCACAAGGGGCTCGACATATCGACCGTGCCGACGCGCTTTCTCGAGGTGCCCGCTGTCGAGGGCGGCGTTTCGAAAACCGTCCCGGTGATCCGCGACGGCGAGACGGTCCTCGCGGATTCCTTCGCCATCGCCCTCTATCTCGATGAAGCCTATCCGGACCGGCCGACGCTGTTTGGCGGTGAAGGCGGCAAGGCGATGGCTCGTTTCGTCGAGCGCTGGTCGCAACTGACCATCCATCCCTACGTGACCACCGCCGCGATCATCGACCTCCACACCATGCAGGACGAGGAGAACGCCGCTTATTTCCGCCGGAGCCGCGAGCAACGCTTTGGCAAGACGCTGGAGGACGTCGTCACCGCGCGCGACGCCGGGCTGGCGACATTCCGCGCCGCGCTGGAGCCGCTGCGTTCAATGCTCGGCTATCAGCCATTCATCGGCGGCGCGTCGCCGCTGTTTAGCGACTATATCGTCTTCGGCGCCTTGCAATGGGCGCGCATAGCCTCTCCCTACCAACTGCTCGACGATGGCGACGTGGTGGCGCAGTGGTTCGTTCGCTGCCTCGACCTGCATGGCGGGCTGGGACGAAAGGTCGCCGCCGCGGCTTGACGCCGTAAAGCAGTAACTTACTTGGCCGCCTTCTTTGGCTTGCCGGCCTTCGTGGCAGCCTTTGCCTCCTTGGGGGCGGCCTTTGCCTTGCCTGCGCCAGCTGCCTTCCTGGTTGGCTTTTTGGCTGCCGACTTGCCTGCGGCGTCCTCCTGGTCGACATCGGTGGCCGCCTGATGCCAATGGCGCTCATGATGGCCAGCCGGCTGGCCCTCCTGCACCCAAATCTGGTGTGCGCGGTTGCGAATGCGTTCCTGACGATCGTCTGTCATGGTCATGGTGTCTCCATACGGCCCGACCTCAGCGCGGCGCCGACACGCGACTATAGCAAGCAAAGCGTTGCTGTGCAGCCGTCTGAACGGGGCCGGCTTGCCGCAGAAACGCGCAGCCGTCCGGCCCTTCGCTCTCGCTCCCTGCCCTTCGGGCGTTCAAACCCTTTGAAAGGTCCACTGGACCTTTCAATCCGCCCGAAGGCGGACCGGGCTTTCACCGTTCGTCACTCGGAAAGCCAAGCAGTTGGCTTTCCGTCCGCCGCGCGGACCGTTCCTCACCCCTTGGCAATGGGCCGGGCGGCTTGTATAGAGCCCGCCACTCTCAATTCCATTCTCAGACAAGGACGACCCATGGCGCTCGAACGCACATTTTCCATGATCAAGCCGGACGCAACCCGGCGCAATCTCACCGGCGCCATCACCAGGATGCTGGAAGAGGCAGGCCTGCGCGTCATCGCCTCGCGCCGGGTCTGGATGAGCCGCCGCGAAGCGGAAGGCTTCTATGCCGTCCACAAGGACCGCCCTTTCTTCGGCGAATTGGTGGAATTCATGTCGTCGGCACCGACGGTCGTCCAGGTGCTGGAAGGCGAGAACGCCATTGCCAGGAACCGCGAAGTGATGGGCGCCACGAACCCGGCTAACGCCGCCGAAGGCACCATCCGCAAGGTTCATGCGCTGTCGATCGGCGAAAACTCCGTGCACGGCTCCGACGCACCGGAGACCGCGGCAGAAGAGATCAAGTACTGGTTCTCGGACACCGAGATCGTCGGCTGAGCCGATAGTCCAGACCTTGGATCCCGTAAAAAGAAGGCCGGCGTTTCGCCGGCCTTCTTCGTTGGGGGGTCAGCTCGCCGCGCTAAAGCGCAGGATCTCGCGGCCGTCCTTGTCCGATATGATGAGCTTGCCGGCATCGACACGGTATGACGCCGCCTTGGCCAGCGCATCGAACAGCGCCTTTTCCTCGGCCATCACCTCGGGCGCACAGGCCTTGTAGGTAGAACCGATGTCTCTGATCACGATCGTTTGGCCATCGAGTTTGGCAGTGGCGAAATAGGTGTTGCAGGGGCCGCTGCCGCCCGCCTTGCCGGCCTCGCTGACCCTGAATGTCGCTTGCGGGGCAGCAATGGCGCCGATGCCGTCGACATAGTCGACCAGCCAGAGCTGATCGAAGACCGAAACCATGGGCTCGGCGCTCGGGGTGACCATCTTCAGCATGATGGTCTGCGGCACGTCGGCCAGCGGATCGACCTGATGGCGCATATCGGAGATGAACAGCAGCTTGTCATCGACGGTGATGCGGGCTTGCAACGCGTAGGTCATCTGCGACCGGATGACGGAAGGGTCGAATTTGATCTCGAAGCTGATCGGCACCTGGCCGGCCGGCTGCACTTTCTGCTCGCCGATGATGGTGGCAGGCGCATCGGCCAGCGACACATCGGCAAGTTGTACGGACAGCACGGCACTGGGCGGCAAGGCAATGCGCTCGCGATAGATGACCTCGCCCCTCACGGCCTGTTCGGCGGCAACAGACTGGTCCGGAACGGCCAATATGCCGACGACCAGAGGCACGAAACCGAAGATGAAGAACTCCGCGATCCTGTCCAGCATGACCATCTCCCTCACCCCTGGCTGCCAATGCCCCGGGCTGCCAATGCCCCAGGCTGACCAATCCTGCCAATTGGCCAAAGGATTGCGGTCAATGCATGGCTGCGGCGGATCTTATTCGGACTGAGACCAGCGTTGCGCGGCCGTTGCATCGGCCTCCTTGGCCTCGACCCAGCCACCCTCCGAGCCGTCAGCCCGATGCTCCTTCTTCCAGAAGGGCGCGCGCGATTTCAAATAGTCCATCAGAAAATTCGCCGCCTCGAACGCCGCATGGCGATGCGCCGAGGCTGCCACGACCAGCACGATGTTCTCGCCGGGCGCGATCTTCCCGTGGCGGTGGATGGCGGTGAGCCCCTGCAATGGCCAACGCTCGACCGCTTCAGCAGCGATGCGGGCGATTTCCGCTTCGGCCATGCCGGGATAGTGTTCGAGCTCGAGCGCTGAGAGCGCGCCCTGCTCGTCGCGGCAAAGGCCTGAGAAGGTCACCACGGCGCCGATATCGGCGCGGCCTTGCGTCAGTCTGGCGATCTCGGCGGCGACGTCAAAATCCTGGCGCTGAATGCGCACGACAGGTAAGACCCCGCCGCTCATGTCAGCCCCCGGTCATCGGCGGGAACAGCGCGATTTCGCGGGCGCCCGCGATCTTCTCGCGGTGCTCGACATGTTCCTGGTTGATGGCGACGCGGATCACGTCGGGATATCGCAGCGCGTGCTCGTAGCCCTCGCCGCGCGATTTCAGCCAGCGCAGGAGATCGGCGACCGTCTCGATGCCGGCAGGCAGGTCGACATCCTCCTCAGGCAGGCCGATGCGTTCGCGCACCCAGGCAAAATAAATGAGCCGGGTCGTCATCTCACTCGTCCATGATGTGCTTGAGGCCGGCGCGGAAATAGTCGTAGCCCGTATAGAGCGTAACCAGCGCCGCGATCCACAGCAGCACCAGCCCGGTCTGGGTGGTCAGCGGAAAAATCTTGTCGCCGGCCGGTCCGGCCAAGAGGAACGCTATGGCGACCATCTGGATGGCGGTCTTCCATTTTGCCAGCTGCGTCACCGGCACCGAAACTTTCAGCGCCGCCAAATATTCGCGCAGACCCGAGACGAGGATTTCGCGGCACAGGATGATGATCGCGGCCCACAACGACCAGCCGGCAATGCCCGCATGGCGATCGGTGTCGGCGGCCAGCAGCAGCAGGCAGGTGGCGACCAGCAGCTTGTCGGCGATCGGGTCGAGCATCTTGCCGATGTTGGAGGTCTGCTGCCAGGCGCGCGCCAAATAGCCATCCAGATAATCGGTGATCGAGGCGAGCAGGAAGATGATCAGCGCCGACCAGCGGGCAAAGTCGCTCGACTTCAGATGTCCTTCGAGAAAAAAGCATAGCACCACCAGCGGCACCGCGACGATGCGGGCGTAGGTGAGCATATTGGGCAGGTTGAACGCGCGCTTGGCCATATCTGGGAAACTCTTTCTGCCTGCCTACTCAAATCAGAAGCGAATGTAGGGGGTCAACAGGCGAGAATCGATTGACCAGACGAAAATAGCATCCTTGCTGTCAGCTCTCATGGAAATGATTGTAGACCAGTTTCGCCACCTGCTCGGAAATACCGTCGACTTTCCTCAAATCCTCGATGGCGGCGCGGCTGACCGCCTTGGCGGTGCCGAAGGCCAACAACAAGGCGCGTTTGCGGCCTGGACCGATACCGCTGATCTCGTCGAGCGGGCTCTTGACCATCTCCTTCTTGCGGCGCGCCCGATGCGAACCGATCGCGAAACGATGGACCTCATCGCGCAGCCGCTGGACGAAATAGAGCACGGGATCGCGAACCGGCAGCGAAAACGAGTCCCTGCCTTTGACGAAGAACCGTTCGCGGCCGGCGTCGCGGTCCTGGCCCTTGGCGATGCCGATGGCAACCACGCGGTCCTCGATGCCGAGATCCGAAAGGATCTTGCGCACCGCGGTCATCTGGCCCTGGCCACCGTCAATCAGGATGACATCGGGCCAGGCCGGGAAGCTGCCGGAGATATCGTCCTCCATATCGTCTGCCGAACCATCAACTGCATCGCCAGCCGGGACATCGCCATGCTCCTTGAGCAACCGCGAAAACCGTCGCTCCATCACCTCGCGCATCATGCCGAAATCGTCACCAGGCGTGATCTCGGTCGAGCGGATGTTGAATTTCCGGTACTGATTCTTCACAAAACCTTCCGGCCCGGCGACGACCATGGCGCCAACGGCATTGGTGCCCATGATGTGCGAATTGTCGTAGACCTCGATGCGCACCGGCGGCTTCGGCAGGCCGAATGTCTCGGCGAAACCCGCAAGCAGGCGTCCCTGGGTGGAGGTTTCAGCCAGCCGGCGTCCGAGCGCCTCGCGGGCATTCTGCAGGGCGTTGTCGGTCAGGTCCTTCTTCTCGCCACGCTGCGGCACGGAGATCGCGACCTTGCGGCCGGCGCGGGTGGAGAGCGCCTCGGCCAATAGTTCCTGATCCTCGACGCCATGCGACAGAAGAATGTTCCGCGGCGTCGGCTTGTCGTCATAGAACTGCGCCAGGAACGAACCCAACACCTCGGCTGCTTCCAACGCCGGATCGGCCTTGGGGAAATAGGCGCGGTTGCCCCAGTTCTGGCCGGTGCGGAAGAAGAACACCTGGATGCAGACCTGGCCGCCTTCCTGATGGATGGCGAAGACATCGGCTTCGTCGACGGTAGCCGGATTGATGCCCTGGTGGCTCTGCACATGCGACAGGGCCGCAAGTCGATCGCGATAGATCGCGGCGCGCTCGAAATCGAGAGCTTCCGACGCCTGCTGCATGGCGGCCGAGATTTCCGTCTTCACCTTTTGGCTGCGGCCGGACAAGAAGTCCTTCGCCTCATTGACCAGTTCGGCATAGTCCTGGTGCGAAACCTCTCCGGTGCAGGGGCCGGCGCAGCGCTTGATCTGATAAAGCAGGCATGGCCGCGTGCGGTTCTCGTAGAACGAGTTGGTGCAACTCCTGAGCAGGAAGGCGCGCTGCAGGGAGTTGATGGTGCGGCCAACGGCACCGGCCGAGGCGAAGGGCCCGAAATAATCGCCTTTGCGCGAGCGCGCGCCGCGATGCTTGTAGATGCCGGGCGAGACATGGTCGCCGGTCAAGAGGATATAGGGAAACGACTTGTCGTCGCGCATCAGGACGTTGAAGCGCGGCCGCAAGCGCTTGATAAGGTTGGCTTCGAGCAGCAGCGCTTCGATCTCGGTGCGGGTGACGACGAACTCCATCGTCGACGTTTCGCGCACCATGCGGCCGATGCGGGTGGTGTGGAAGCGGCCTTGCGCGTAGTTGGTGACGCGCTTCTTCAGGCTGCGCGCCTTGCCGACATAGAGCACATCGCCGGCAGCGTTCATCATGCGGTAGACGCCGGGCGCGTTGGGCAGCCGCTTGACCAGCGTCTGGATCACCTCGGCGCCGATCATGCCTTCCGCGTCGCCGGCATGCGGCGTCCAGTCGATGGCGGTGAAGGCGACATCGGGACCGACGGTTTCAACGATCTCCTCGACTGCCTCGTCCTCGACGTCGATATCGGGGGGCAGATCGTCGGCGCCGCCGCGCGGCTTGCTTTTGTGGTCTACGGGACTCATTCCGTCATGCCTGTCACATCGGGCGTCTGCCACGCAAGATGCTGGCCGCCATCAAGCGCGATCATCTGGCCGGTGACCGAGCGCGCTTCCCAGAGATAGCGGATCGTGGCGCCGAATTCCGGCAAATCCGGGCCGCGCTTCAGGACCAAGCCATCGACTTGGGCTGCAAAATCGCTGTCATCCTGACGCGCGTTCTTCAGGGTCGGCCCCGGGCCGATGGCATTGACGCGGATGCTGGGGCCGAGCGCTTGCGCCATCATCTGCGTGGCCGTCCACAGCGTCGACTTGGACAGCGCATAGGAGAAGTAGCGCGGCGTCGGACGCCAGACGCGCTGGTCGATCATGTTGACGATCAGGCCCTCCTGCCCTGCCGGCAACGCCCGGGCGAAATTCTGCGCCAGGAGCGCGGGCGCTTTCACATGGACGGCAAAGTGCCGGTCCCAGGCCCGCCAGTCGAAATCCAGAACCGAATCGTCCTCGAACAGCGACGCATTGTTGACCAGCAACGGGATCGGTCCGAGCGCTGCTTGCGCCTGGCCGACGAGATCGTCGACGGCGTCCATATCGGTCAGGTCGGCGGCGACCACGGCGGCGCGGCCACCTCCGGCGATGATTTTGGCAGCCAACGCATCGGCCTCGATGCGCGAGCGGTTGCAATGGATGGCGACGGCAAAACCGTGCGCGGCGAGATCCTCGACGATCGCCCTGCCGATCCGCCTGGCCCCGCCCGTCACCAGCGCCGTGACAGTGGCTTTGCTCATATGGTGTCAATCCTCAATTTCGGCCCGAAAAAGCGGTGCCGGCGAAATATGGCCCGGCATGCGTTAAATGGTGTTCGCACCTTGGGCAGCATTGTGGCGAAACGGCCGTTTGGACATCCCGGCCCGCCCTGGACTCGGGCGCGCCCGACCGCAATATAGGGTGCTGGAGTCCTTGCACCAAGCGGTGTGCAGCGCAGCACGGGATGGTTCCTGCCATTTCGCTGTTGCGAAGATGCAACGTCAAGGTTCTGCCTCATTCGTGCCGGGGAATGACCCAAGTTCAGGTTCGCTTCAGCCGCATTTTGACACGACATTTGGAACCGACGAACGCCAGATCCGTTTCACCCCCCGGACGGGTAGATGGCGATCGTGAGAAACAAGCCTGTGTCCTGTGGCTTAAGGAGTAAAGAACAATGCAAGCCAATCTCAAATTCGCACGGCCGCTGGCCGTTGCGCTCGGCCTCTTCGCCCTCAGCGGAACCGCCTATGCTGCTGACGTGGTTTCGGAAGAGCCGCCGGCACCTGCGCCGATCGCTGAACTTCCGGTCGCTTCGTGGGCCGGCCCCTACGCCGGTCTCAACGTCGGCTATGGCTTCAGCGGCCGGACCAAGGAAAAGGATTTCGACGTTGAAACCGATACCAAGGGTTTCGTCGGCAGTGTCTTCGGCGGCTATCAGTGGCAGCAGGAGAACTTCGTCTACGGCGCTGAAGCCGAACTCGGCTACAACGGCGTCAAGGGCGACGACAACGGCATCGACTCCAAGGCCGGCTTTGAAGGTTCGCTGCGTGCCCGTCTCGGCTACGCGGTCAGCCCAGAAATCCTGCTCTATGGCACCGGCGGTCTCGCCGGCAGAAGCCTGAAGGTGGAAGACACCGTCCTTGGGGCCAGCGATCGCGCAACGATGCTCGGCTGGACCGCCGGTGTTGGCACCGACATCAAGTTGACCGACAATGTCTTCGGCCGCGTCGAGTACCGCTACACCGACTTCGGCAGCAAGAGCTTCGACGGCATCGGCAAGGTCAAGGCCACCGACAACCGCGTCACCTTCGGCGTCGGTATGAAGTTCTAAGTCGTTCAAGCCACGACACGAAAAAGCCGGGCCTCGCGCCCGGCTTTTTTTGTGTCTGAGTGATTTTCCCGGGTGATCGGGAAATCAATCCCGGGGCAATCGGCTATCAACCGGGAATGCAGGGCTTCAGCTCTGGAAACTTCTCGTCGAAGCGCGCAGCCCACCGTGTCAGCCGGGCGCGGCCCTTTTCCCATTTTCCGGCAAAGCGCAGCGAGAGATAGCCAAGGCAGGCGCGCAGCGCCATCTGGCCGGCGGTGATCTTCTTCGGCAGCTTCGGCGGGTTGGCGTTGAGCAGGTCGAGTGCCGCCGTGATCTTCGCCCACTGGCGATCGAGCCAAGGCTGATAGACCATCTCCTCGGGCCGCGTGCGCCGTTCATAGACCATCGACAGCGCGCAGTCGCAAATGCCGTCGGCCAATGCCTCCAGCACTTCCGCCTCGAGCCGCTTGTCGGGATTGCGTGGAAAAAGCGCGTTCTTCGACAAACGGTTGAGATGCTGGGTGATGGCGCGACTATCATGGATGGAGCGACCGTCGTCGAGCACCAGAACCGGGATCTTGCCGAGCGGGTTGGCGTCGACCAGTTCGGCCGGTTTGTCCTCGGTTTTGACCGCCACCGTTTCGATGTCGATGCCGGCATAGGCTGCGGCCATGCGCACTTTGGAACTGTAGGGAGAGGTGGACGCATAGAGCAGTCTGGGCATGATCGGTTTCCTGTTTTGCAGGCCGGCAGTGTTGACCGATCAGGCGCGATCGAGCAATGGCCAGAAGCGGAAAACCCAGCCGCCAGCGAGCGGCGCATCGGCCAGGGCCGTTTAGCGAGCGCTCCGTGAAGACGGCGCTTCATCACCATGGTCGCCGAGTTGCCGGAATCGCAGGGATCGCTCAGCCGACAGGCAAGACCGAAGAGCCTCGCGCCGATATTTCATCACCCGCATGAATGACACAAAAAAAGCCCCACCGGACTTCGCCCTATGGCGAAGTCCTGGGAGCTGCGAAAAGATATCCTCCGTCCGCCTCTGTTCTCGCCTTCCGACTGCCTAAACAGCGAGCGGGGCGCCTGTCAGGCACCCGCCCTTGACTGTTTTGGCACCGCCCCGGCGAGGGAAGACGCGACTACTTCTTGCCGGCCTTCGCGGGCGCTGCCTTCGGCTTGGCCGCAGGTGCCGCTTTCTTCACCGGTGCTGAAGATTTCGCTGCCGCTGCCTTCTTTGCCGGTGCAGCCTTCGCAGCCGGCTTCTTGGCAGGTGCAGCCTTGGCAGGTGCAGCCTTGGCAGCCGGTTTCTTTGCAGGCGCTGCCTTCTTCGCTGCGGGTTTCGCGGCGGCCTTCGCTGCAGGCTTCTTGGCTGGTGCCGCCTTCGCCGCCGGCTTTGCCGCTGCCTTGGCGGGTGCTGCCTTCTTCACTGCCGGTTTCGCAGCAGCTTTCGCTGCCGGCTTCTTGGCCGGTGCTGCTTTTGCCTTGGCCGCCGCGGCCTTCGGCTTGGCAGCGGGTGCTGCTTTCTTCACTGCAGCTGCGACCTTTGCCGTCGCTGCTTTTGCGGGTGCTTTCTTTGCCGGTGCCTTGGACGCCGGCGCTTTGGATGACTGCTTAGCCATGCGATGCCCCTTCCTTTGTGCCGACGGCCGTAATGACCCGGCGCGCTCATGCATATCTGACTCGCGGCTTGCTAGCCAGCGAAGCAATAGACTGATTTTCGCAGCTTAAATTTCGGTTACGATCGGCACATGGTCGTGCTGATCGTCGCAGAAATTCACTGCTGATCTTCGACCAATGGCTAGAATGTGTCGCCGACATTCTCCGCACTCCGCGGGACCGCTCCTCTCGTGAAGCTCCCAAGATCAGTGAACAGCTTTGCGTGTCGATCGTCGGCCGCCGATATCATGACCGCCGCCTCATCGGTGCGATCATCTCGTGCAGGCGGACGATCTATACTGCAACGCGACAGCCGGTCGATGCATCGTCTTGTCAAGCACGATCGCAGACCGGCTTGCTCGTGAATTGACAGATAACTCTACGTAACAGAGTATTCTGCACAGCATGGGGAGTACTTCGATGTCGATCGCACAGAGGCAAACGGCGCTGCCGCCGTTCCAGATTGCCAAGACGGTCCGCCACGGCGGCAGCATGGTTGTCCGTGGCCTCCGGCTTGGCTGCGCCGGAGCCAATCGATGAGTGCCGACGAAATCATCCACCAGAGCACTCGGCTCAGGATCATGGCCGCGCTGAGCATGCTGGAAAGACGTCAAACGCTGGACTTCACCGGGCTGAAGGCCATCGTGGACGTCACCGACGGCAATCTCGGCGCGCACCTCGATACGCTGGCCAGGGCCGGTTATGTCGACATCGAAAAGCTGTTCGTCGGCCGCCGGCCGCAGACGCGCGTCAGGGCGACGATGAGTGGACGGCGCGCGTTCCGCGGCCACGCCGCATTCCTGCGCAAGATCCTCGACCAGGCCGAGGCGGCGCCGCGCAGGAAATAGCGTGGTGACCGGGCAATCCTGCGCGATCCGCAGTTCCGTCACGGCTGATAGCCGAGGCAGATGGCGCCGAGCGCGACGATGGCGCAGGCGCCGACCCGCCGCGGCGTCAGCACCTCGCCGAGGAACAGGCGTCCGATGAAGGCCGCGAAGACGACGCTGGTTTCGCGGATCGCGGTGATCGGACCTGCTGGTCCGAGCGCGAAGGCCGCGACCACGACACCGTAGGCCAGAAGTGCAAACAGGCCCCCGCCCAGCGCCTTCCAGGTTTCCGGCGCCCGCAGGTCGACTATGAGCCGGCCACGGCAGGCGACGAAGGCCGCCGGCAGCAACGCGCCGTAGATCAGCAGGACCCATGCAGTGTAGGCGCCGGCGTTTCCCGCCGCCCGAACGCCGAGCGCATCGACCGTCGCATAGGCGGCGATGATCGCTCCCGTTGCCAATGCATAGAATATCGATGTCGTGGCGGCCCTGCCCCGTCCGAGTGAAAGGCCCATGATGCCGCCAGCGACCAGCGCGACGCCGACGGTCTGCGGCAGAGTGAGCTGCTGGTTGGCCAGGAAGAACCCGCCGAGCGTGACAAGCAGCGGCACGCTGCCGCGAACGATCGGATAGACCTGCCCCAGTTCGCCATATCTGTAGGCGGCCACGAGAAACAAGCTGTAGCCAACCTGCAGGCAGGCCGAGAGCACGATATAGGACCAGGCCGGCGCGGCCGGAAGGTCGTGGAAGAAGGCGAAGGGGATGGCGAGCGCCGTGCTTGAAAAGCTCATGACGGTGACGGTCCACAGCCTGTCGGCCCCCGTGCGCAGGAACGCGTTCCAGCTTGCGTGCAGGATCGCCGCAAACAATGCGAGCCCGATGACCAGCGGGCTCATTGCGGCCTGCGCGAAGCAGCGACGATGCCCATGGCCGCCTTGCGGGCGTCGCGAATGGCGGCGTCGGCCTGCCCCATCTGCGCCAGCAAGGTCGCACCTTCGATCAGCATAAGCAGCGTCGCCGCCACGCTCTCGGCGCGGCCGCGCGGCATCATATCTTCGAGGATAGACCGCATGCGCCGCTTGAGGCCGTTCTTCTGCCTGACAACGGCCTTGAAAACCGGATGCCCGGGATCGCCGAACTCGGCCAGCGCATGTGCGAACAGACAGCCATGGAAATCCGGGCTGCGGAACCAGCGCCCATGCCAGTCGAAGATTCTTCCGATTTTCTGCTCCGGCGGAACGTCCTCTTGGGTGAGCCGGGCGAGTTGGCGGTCGAAACGCATAGCGCGATAGTCGAGCACCTCGACGATCAGTTCATCCTTGCTGGGAAAGTGGCGATACATCGTCATCTTGGCCACATCCGCTTCGGCGATAATCCGGTCGATACCCGTGGCATGGAAGCCGGCGCGCTTGAACAGCACGTAGGCCGTTTCAACGACGTGCTGGCGCTTGCCGGAAGCGGACGATGGCGTCATGGAGGCTACCTAGTAGTGAGACAGGTCTGTCTCATACCTATGCGACGGATCGCACCTGCTGTCAACGCGGCACGAAAAACGCCTGCAGCCATCAAGCCACAGGCGCGAAAGAGATTGGAAGGGGAGACCGGGTTTAGCGCAGAATGCGGCAGCGGCCGTTGTAGACCATCCAGCGGTCAAAGCCCGAGACGCAAAATTCGACATTGTCGCCGATCGAGGCAAAGCCCTGGCCTTCCTCGATCAGGTACCAGATGGTGCGATCGCGGCCGTCGGACAGACTGACGGTGGCGCCGCAATAACGGCGACCGATCGGCCAGGTATCGTTGGCCGCCAGATAGCGATGCTGGTGGATGCGCCGGAAATCGGTGATCTGCACGTCAGGCAGATGCGGCACGTGATGCACCTGATAGGAAAAGCGGCTGGTGATCTTGTTCAGTACCCAGGGCTGACCGCAGACTCCGCTGTCTTCATCGGAATAGACCGTAAGATCGGCGGCCTGCACAGTCTGGGTGATACCGAGAGGCGCGGCAAGCGGGGTGCAGAGCGAAATCAGGGCGGCAAGGGCAGATTTGGCGAAGCGAGTCATGGCAGCCTCTCAAGGTCGATTGCGCGCACTGTGCGGATTCGCTCGGCGGCGGTCAAGCGGTTGCGTTGACAATGGTTTCCCAGTTTGAAACCGCTTTTTGACCAAAGCCGAGTTTGCACGCACCGGAATGGCTCTGGCACGTTCATATCCAGACCCAAGAGAGCACGGTCCCTGGGTCATCGATGAGCCCGCCTCAAGCCTGCTCGCCGGCCAGCCATTCCAACGACCAGTGCGCCGGCCGCCCCACCGCAAGCAGCCCGTGCAGGGCCGGCAGCAGCATCCGCAGCTCGCCCTCCAGCGTGAACGGCGGGTTGACCACCAGCAGACCGCTGCCGTCGAGGCTGGGTTCCGAAGAGGCCGGCCTGATCTCGAATTCGATGTCGAGCAGCTTCGGAATGCCGGATTGCTTCAGCGCCTTGCGGAAGGCGATGATCGCCTTGCGGTCCTTGATCGGATACCAGAGCGCGTAGATGCCGCCGGGCCACCGCTTGTGCGCCCTTATGAGCCCGTCGACGAGGCGTTCGAACTCACCCGCTTCCTCGAATGGCGGATCGATGAGGACAAGGCCGCGCTTTTCCTTCGGCGGCAGATGGGCGCCGAGCGCCAGCCAGCCATCGAGCTCGGTGATCCGGGCCTGGAAATCGCCGGCAAAGAACGTCCTCAGCCTCGCGGCATCCTTGGGGTGCAGCTCGATCGCCGTCAGCCGATCCTGCTTGCGCATGAGATGGCGCGCAATCAACGGCGAGCCCGGGTACTTCTGGATGCCACCCTCGGTGTTGAGCGACCGTATTGTCTCCAGATAAGGCGCGAGCAGCACCGCCACCGGCGCGGCAAACGAGGCATCGATCAGCCTGCCGATGCCGCCTTGCCATTCACCCGTCTTCTGCGCCTCGACGGACGACAGGTCGTAGCGGCCAATGCCGGCATGGGTGTCGACGACCCGAAACGCCTTGTCCTTCTGCTTCAGATACTCGAGCAAGCGTGTCAGCACGACATGCTTGACGACGTCAGCGAAATTTCCGGCATGATAGGCGTGGCGGTAGTTCATGGTTTTGTGCCGTTATGCATGTCGTTGTCCCAAAACCGCTGCACACTTTTGGGCGACATGCATCAGCCCCTGCCCCAGCGCGGCGGTGGCGGCTGCGAGTTCGGATTTTCCGGCCGGCCGCCACGAGTGCGCAAGGTCAGCAAAAATCCGATCAGGCCGATCGCCATCAGCGCGAAGCCGACCGGCCGTGCACGGCTGTCGATCTCCCCGGCGCCGGAGCGCAGGATGAGGTCGACCGCCCGCATCGGTATGTCGTCGGCATCACCAGGTCCAACGGTGAAGGTATAGGGGCCTGGGCTGACGGTCGCGATCACGCCGGCCTCGTCGCGAAAGATCTTGTCGGGCAGTTGCGGGCTAGCCTGGCGAGGATTGTCGGAATGGTTGAACTGCAGCGTCGAGGCGAGCACCGTGCGGCCATTGCTTGCAGCGGTCAGCGTCAGCACGGTGCGCTGCTGCGAGACGATGCGCTCGGCTCTTGCGGTCAGGTCGACCAGCACCCGCACCGGCGCATCGCGGCCGGAGAGCGGCACCGTCAGCGGCTTGAAGCGGCCCTGCTCATAGACCCGCCAGGTGCCGATCTCATGGCCGGAGAAGTTGCTCATCGCCCAGGGATAGACGACACCGATGCCGGCGCCGGCGAGCAGGATCAGGACAAACAGAAAGCGCATTCACATCACCACATTCCATCGTGACCTTGCCAATAGCGCCCCGACGATCAAAAGGCGATGGCCAGCCGAGTCGCCACCCCAGGCGATCGAGCCAGACGTGCGCAAGCAACAACCTGGTGGCGGCGTGGCCGCGCAACAATGCGGGTTCTACCTATGCGCTTAAAATTCGTTGCCGAAATGACCGCTCCTCCACTATTGAATGAAGGCGCGCATGCGCTTTTCGGCGGAATGGGCCATCGGCGCGCCTTGCGAACCAGAGGCCTTAATGCGCAAAGATCATGAACAGCGGCACCAAAAGAAGATAAAGTCAAAATTCGTCCCTGTGAATGAATTTGCTTACAAAGCTTTAGCCCTTGCCCTTCTTCCCACTATAGCCAGCTGCGGCGTGCCTACGATAGGTCAAGCCCTATGGTATGAATATTCGCGCCCTGGAATTTATATTTGCACTCCGAGCGGTTTCGGGCAGCAATCTCGTTGCTATCTGAAATTTTCCCGTCGCTCGGATCGTTGAATTTCACCTTTCGGCTGGATACATCCCGACCTCCCCCTGAATCGCGCAACCCTCATTTCATGGCGATCGCTGATTCGACATAGCGAACAGCTTGTGGCGCCGACTGCCAGCGGCCGGCCCAATACCCTGATTCAAAATGAGGAACTGCCCTGGACATCTCCTGGTTCAGCTTCGAGGCCGATGCCGGCCCGTGATTAACCATTCGCAAACAGATATGGTTAAGAAATATCTAATTTAGTTGACTATGATTTCCACAGGTATATTTTCGATGTGTTGGGATGTGCAATTTGGGCGAGCAATCGACGATGGTGACACCGGGCGTGTGATCGCGATTTCGGGGCGCAGAGAATGCTGAGCGGCAGCACGGAGGTTGTGTAGTCGCACCAGCTTCGCGAAAGCCAAAGAACAATTGACGCACATCAGTGATGGCGGTTCCGCAGATGCGGAGGTTTGCCACGTTCTGAGGAACGTGGCCGGGCGATGCTTTGTCCCGGCCCGGCGGTAGCGTGTGCGGTGCGTATGAGGAAACCATGAGTAAGCTTGTCAAGGTTCTGAAACTGGAATCCGGCAGCCAAAGGGGCGCCAACCAAAGCCGACGACGCGCCCTTGTCGCCGGAGGAGCGGGATTTTTAGGATCGCATCTGTGCGAACGTCTTTTGCGGGACGGATACGACGTTGTCGCGCTGGACAATTTCCACACCGGCAAAAGATACAATCTCAATACCCTCCTGCATAATCCGCGCTTCAGCTGCATCGAGCACGACATCGTCGATGCATTGCCTTCGGATCTTCAATGCGACGAGATCTACAATCTCGCCTGCCCCGCCTCTCCGCCGCACTATCAGGCAGACCCGATCCACACCTTCAAGACAAGCGTACTTGGATCGCTGAACCTTCTGGAACTCGCGCGACAGAACAAGGCCAAGATATTCCAGGCCTCTACGTCCGAAGTCTATGGCGATCCCTTCGTGCATCCACAGCCCGAGAGCTACTTCGGCAACGTCAACACGCACGGACCGCGCTCCTGCTACGATGAAGGCAAGCGCTCGGCCGAAACCCTGTTCTTCGATTATTCGAGAACCTATGGCCTCGATATCCGTGTCGCTCGCATTTTCAACACCTACGGTCGCCGCATGCAGCCCGACGATGGGCGTGTGGTTTCGAACTTCATCGTTCAGGCGCTGCGCGGCGAGGACCTGACCGTCTATGGCAGCGGCCAGCAGACACGCTCCTTCTGCTATGCCGACGACCTGATCGAGGGCTTTATCCGGCTGATGAACGCACCGATTGCGCCCGCCCACCCGGTCAATCTCGGCAACCCTGCCGAATTCACCATCATGGAACTGGCGACGCTGGTCGTCGATTACACCAACGCCCGGTCGAAGATCGTGCATCGGCCGCTGCCCGTCGACGATCCCAGGCAGCGCAAGCCGGACATCTCCTTTGCCAAGGCCAATCTCGGCTGGGAGCCGAAAATCAGCTTGAGCCAGGGGCTCGCGCGTACCGTCGAGTATTTTGATGCCCTGCTTTACGGAAGTCACATCGCCAGGGGAGCTGCCGCTTCATGAGCCGGCCGGCAGTCCTGGTGACGGGTGGAGCCGGTTTCATCGGCAGTCACACCTGCAAGCAGCTGGCCGCCGCCGGCTACATGCCGGTGGTTTTCGACAATCTGAGCCGCGGCAATGAGAGATCCGTCGGCTGGGGTCCGCTTGTCGTCGGCGATATCCGGGATCAGGATGCACTGCGGCGGGCTATGGAAACGTACCGGCCGACGGCCGTGATCCATTTTGCGGCGCTGGCCTATGTCGGAGAGTCCGTTCGCGAGCCGGCCGAATATTATTCGACCAATGTGACAGGCACCATCGCGGTGCTCGATGCCGCACGCGCGAGTTCGATCGAAAACATCATCTTCTCCAGCAGTTGTGCGACCTACGGCGTGCCGGAAGCGTTGCCCGTTCGCGAGACCTCCTCGCAAAATCCGATCAGCCCCTACGGGCGCTCCAAGCTGATGGGTGAACAGATCATCGGCGACTATGCATCCGCGTATGGAATGAAATTTGCGATCCTGCGCTATTTCAACGCTTGTGGCGCCGATCCCGACGGCGAGCTCGGTGAGTGGCATTCGCCGGAAACCCATCTGGTTCCCAGAGTGCTCATGGCCGCATCGGGCATCATCGACGCGATCGAGGTTTTCGGCACCGACTACGACACGTCGGACGGCACCTGCGTAAGGGATTATATCCACGTCACCGATCTGGCCCGCGCTCACCTGAAAGCGCTCATCTATCTCGAGGGTGGCGGGCGAAGTCTTGCGGTCAATCTCGGCACCGGGCGGGGCATCTCCATCAAGGAGATCGTCAAGGCGGTCGGCCGAATGACGTCGAGGCCGGTTCCGGCAGTGCTCAGGAGCCGACGCCCTGGGGATCCGGCGGAGCTCTACGCCGATCCGGGAAGCGCACGCGAACATCTTGGCTTTGTGCCGGAGCTTTCAGACATCGACACCATTGTCAGGACGGCCGCTCCCTTTTTCGGACTGAAGACCAAGCCAATGAAACTGCCGCCAGCCAGGGTGGCAGCGTCGGTCGTCGCTCGACGAGTCAGAGATAGCGGGGGTGACAGCTCGCGCGCTGGCCAAATCCGCTAGGGCTGCAGATATAAGGCGAGCCGCCCGAGAACGTGCTGCCATCGCCCGGATTGAACGAGATTTTCACCGGCGCCGGCGTGCTGGCTTTGATCCGTTGCGGTGGTGCAAAGGCGTAGGCACTTTCAGTTGCTATTGTGCTTGTCATCTGGATCGGATGGTCGGCACGGAGCGAGCGCACGAGAAATGTGGCCTGCACGGGCTGGACCGCGGGCTGACTGCGGACCGGGTGGACTATGGGCCTGATAAGGACCGAACCGGTTTCAGTTGCGTCCATACCTTGACAACCTGCAACCATAGAGCTCAACGCTACGGCCGCGGCAATAGATACGACATTTTTGCTTGAGCAAAATACGCTCGCGGAATTTCTCATCCTCTGTCCCTTGCTATCAAGTATAAGCCAAGGGCGCGTTGCGACATACTATACTTGGGCCGCTTTCACGCCGCATGAGTGACCACTCGCACATCACACGCTATATTAGATATCACTAATTATTAAATTTCATCAAAACCGTATGGCAGGCCATCGTCTCGTCGTCTGGCTGATGCAATTGAATGCGACTAGATGCGATCGGCGCGCCGACCGCGCCTGCCGAGCCGCTTAAGGCTTAACCATAGGCGATTCGCGGGTTCCGCGACAGGCGCACGGCAAGAACAGCCAGGCCACTGGCTCAGCGTGGCTGGAAGCATGGCCTACTTCTTGGCATCGACCAGCTTGCGGGTCTCTTCGAACTGCGCGCCCTTGGTGTCGCCTGCTTCGAATTTCTTGTATTCGTCGGAAGGATCCTCGGGAGATCGCTTGAAACCGTACCATTCCCCGTCCGGATCCTTGCGTTGCTCGATGTTCCGGCCCTGAATGCGATGGCTGTAGCAGGTGCGGTGCGGCTCGCCGGTGTAGCTCTTCGATCGCCAGGCGAGCTCCATGCACATCTTGCCGTCCTTGGTCACCAGCCATCTGCCCTCCGCGACGGTTGCCGTGCCCTGCCCGGACGTCCAGGCCCTGAGGTGTCGATTGTCCCGCGCGAAATAAGCTGCTCCGTCCTTCCATATCCATGTGCGGCCGGCATACAGAAGCTGTAGTTCGTAAGCAGTCGGAACAGCGGCGGTACCGGCTTCCGCCGTGCTTTTGTCGTTGGCGGCGGCCGCGTGCGCCGCTCCCGAAACAGCCACCTGACCGCAAAGAGCTAGGAGCAGCACAAGTTGCTTGAGACTTGCACACCGCCGAGGCCCCTTGCGATGCCGACGGCCGACATCAAGCGGCAGCGATCTGATCAAAGCTGTCGGCATAGTTGGCACTCGCATGTCTATTCGGTCCAAGGCGGCTGCGTCAGCACTTTGACGGCCACGCGAACCATTTAACAGTCGTGAGAAAGGCGGTGTCAACCGCCGCAAAGCATGCGGGCAACAACTATTCGCGACACGCGCATTGTCCATCAAGACGGCAACATCGCGATTGCGCATCGGGCTTATGGATCCGGACAGCCGGCCGACCTAATCAGCAGCCATCGATGAAACCGAGGCCATAGTCGGGTCGGAAAGCAGGCCGATGCCGGAGGTTCAGCGGCCGCCTGAAGTTGCGCGGATGCGCGCTCGCAAGCCAGGCAATGCGATCGATCGGAAAGGCTTGGGCCGCTACCAATGCTGCGGATTTTGAGATACAGCACGCCGCGGCCGACGGAATCCGATAGCGCAAGCCTGCGCAGGAATTGTTGAATTGTTGAAACGAGCTGCCTCAATAATCGTGAGCCTGGCCCTGCTGGCGTGGGTCGTCAGCGACTCGCGCTGGAAGATGGTGGGCGATGCTTTCGCGAGCATCACGCCCGGCGCTTTCGCGGCGGTGGCGCTTGCGCTGTTCGTCACCTACGTGCTGCGCGCGCTGCGCGTCTGCGACGAGTTCCGCGACGAGGTGCATGGCCGTTTCGGTGCCTGCCTGCGGATCACCCTGATCCACAATGCAATGATCAACGTCGTGCCCTTTCGCGGCGGCGAGACGGCCTTTCCCCTGCTCCTGCGCCAGGTCTTCGGCATACCGATCATGCGCGCCAGCGCCTCGCTTCTGTGGTTCAGACTGCAGGATGCCTTCGTCGTCGGCGTGCTGGCCCTGGTGGTGTGGCCGGGCCTGCATCCGGCGACAAGGATCGCGGGCGTGGCGGCGGTGGTCGCTGCCGCCTGGTATCTGCCGCGCTGGGCGCGGGCGCCGCATGACTGGGCAGGCCGCGGCAAGATCGTGGCGAAACTCGGCAGGCTGCGCGATGTCTTCACCGAGGCGACCGGCCGATCGCGCTATGGCTGGTGGTGGACGATCGCCAATTGGTCGCTGAAGCTCACCGTACAGGGATGGTTGCTGGCAATGCTGCTGGGGACATCCTTTTCGACCGCCTTTCCAGGCGTCGTCGGGGCCGAAGGCGCCGCCATACTGCCGGTGCAAGGCGTTGCCGGCTTCGGCACCTACGAGGCGGGTGCAGCGGCGGCGCTGCTCACCTCCGGCATTGCCATGAAGAGCGGCCTTCAGGCAGCGCTGGCACTGCATCTGTTCATCTTCTGCTCGGCAATCGCCACGGGTGCGATCGCCTGGCTGTTTCCCTCGAAATCGACGCTGCCGGGGAACCCGGCCGTCGGCCCTGCAAGGAAACCATCCCTATGAGCGTATTGCCCATCCCTGCTTCGGGACTGCCTGACGGCACGGTGATGCCGGACCATACACTGTCCATCGTCGTACCCATGTACAACGAAGCCGAAAACGTCGAGCCACTGCTGGCACGGATTCACCAGGCTATGGAACGCTACGAGCAGCCATGGGAGGTCGTGCTGGTCGATGACGGCAGTACCGACGCGACGGTGAGCGAGATCAGGCGCCTGGCGGCGCATTACGGCCCGCATGTGCATGCGGTCGAGCTGGTGCGCAACTACAAGCAGACCGCCGCGATGCAGGCCGGCATCGACGCGGCGCGCGGCGACGTCATCGCCACGATCGACGGCGACCTGCAAAATGATCCCTTCGACATTCCGCGTATGGTCTACCGCCTGTTGAGCGAGGATCTCGACCTGGTGGTCGGCTGGCGCAAGGATCGCCAGGAAGGGTTTTTCATGCGCAGGCTGCCCTCGCGCATTGCCAACGCGCTGATCGCGCGCGTCACCGGGGTGCGCCTCAAGGACTATGGCTGCAGCCTGAAGGTCTATCGCGGCAACGTCATCCGCAGCGTCAAGCTCTATGGCGAGATGCACCGCTTCATCCCGGCATGGCTGGCCACGGTGACGACACCCAGACGCATCGCGCAGGAGGTGGTGACGCACCATGCCCGCATCCACGGCCAGTCCAAATACGGCATTTCGCGCACCTTCAGGGTCGTGCTCGATCTGGTGTTCATGTATTTCTTCATGCGCTATCGCACACGGCCCGGGCACTTCTTCGGCGGCATCGGCATCGTGCTTGGCGCGCTGGGTTCGCTGATCCTTGCCTACCTGCTTTGCCTGAAGCTGCTTTTCGCCGAGGACATCGGAACACGCCCGATGCTGTTCACCGGCTTCTTCCTGCTCATCGCCGGGGTGCAGATGGTGACGTCGGGCGTGCTGGCTGAAATGCTGGCACGGGTCTATCACGAAGCGAATGGAGCATCGGCCTATGTCGCGCGGCCACAGCCGGCGCCCAGTGACAATGACGGCTGGCTCCGCCCGGGCCGGCCATCATGAGCTGATCGGGACTTCCTGAAGGTTCCCGCCCAACAGACCGATGGCGCCCGGAGGGCAAGAGGCAAGGCGCAACGCGCCAAACCTCTCGCCCTCGACGGCGCCCCCCGGCGAAGACCAGACGGCGATCAAATCGGCCGCCACTTCAGGTCCGATGTTCCAGTCTAGTAACGCGAACGGCAGCTGGCGCGCTGGCCGAAACCGCTCGGGCCGCAAATCCAGGGCGAATGACCCAGGAACGGGCCGCCATTGCCCGGGCTGTAGGAGACCTTCACCGTCGCCGGCCTGCCGACCCGCTGCGGCCGCACGAAGGCCGCATAGGTCTCCTGCCTCGTACGCGTCACCATGGTCGTCTGTGTGAGCGGCTTGCGGTAGAGAACCTTCTTTCCGACGCGATCGAGCTTCCTGACGTGCTGGACCTTCTTGCCAAAACCTTGATCAACGATCCGTCCGTTGATTGAGCTGGTCTTGGTCGTGTCCATCGTCTGGCAGCCTGACAACATCGAGGCCAATGCGATTGCAGCAACAGCATAGGCATATTTTCTGCCGGTCAGATTTTCCATAAACTGTCTCATCATCTGCTCCCTGCCCTGTAATGCAACGTGATTGAAAGCGAAGAATATACTTCGAATCCGTCGTTTCTAATCGCTCGTGAGTGGTCGTTTTCCACTCACATCGTTCCGTCATATTAGAAGAGACTTATTAAAATTCGTGCAAACGTCATAATGAACGCAGCCTTTCACTCTTCGCTCGAATTTGAAGGAAATTCGATTGTCGGATCGGCTGGCAGACGGAGCCTTGCCAAACGGCACACCGGCATACGCGACGGACTCGCGCCCGCGGCAAACAGAAGCCGGCGCTCGGGCTGTCAGGGATGTTGCGATGTATAAAACGCTCAGCGCCGCAACCGGCGCCGGCAGGGCCGACTGCCCCAGGCTCTCTCCAGCCGACAAAAAGGGCTGGCGATCCTTATCGCCGGAAGTGGCTGGATGTGGCGGCCCGCTCCAGAGTGCCTATGCCGCTATATGCACCCCTCGACAAATGGACCGCTGACCCACAGCGAGCCGCTGTTGAACATGCTGGTCCCGCTGTCATCGATGAACCCTACAGTCTTGTTGTCGACATGCAGCTTGCTCTTCGGCACCACTCGGCCGTCTATCTTGATATTCTTGACGAACAGGTTGCGATCGCCAGCCTTGCCCTGCCCCGCCCACAAGTCGTTGGCATAGCGGAGTTCGATTTTCCGCGGATTGGGCACGGCGCTTAGATTGAAGCGAAATGGTACGGTATGAGCGGACGCTGCCTTCAACTCCGCGACGATCGATTCTGCTGTGATCGCCGTGCTTTCCGTCCCCAGGACGTCCGCCTGTCCAACCGGCTTTCCGTCGACAAGCACGTCGAGCCGAGGGGAACCCTCGAAGCTGGTACCGGCCGCGTCGATCTCGAGGCTGGCAATGCTGCAACGCGCCGCGTCTTTCGTCGCATCGGCGATCATATCGGCAACGCGGCGCTTCTGCGACTGTACCCATCCCGCGATCGGCTGCAGGATGGCGGTGCGATCGCCGGTGCCGGCCTTGATGAGGTTGACCTTTTCCGTAGGATCCGTCTTGAGGTCATACGCCTCGATGCTGCCGGTGGTCGCGTTGAAGGTGACCTTTCGATCATCTTCGCGGTAGCCGAATTGGAAACCGCTCCAGGGAATGAAGAAGAATGTCTTGTTCGGCCGCTGCTCGCTGAACAAGCTGTGACCCTGCCAGGATCTTGGAAGCGGAAGGCCGAGTATATCGAGGATGGTCGGGGCTATGTCGATAATCCCACCGACAGCATGTGCGACGTCATCATGGAAAAGCTGCTTGTTGATCATGATAAGCGGGATATGGATATTTTCTTCGTAGAGAGCACTGGCATGAACGTAGTTCCCATGCTCTCCAAACGCTTCACCGTGGTCGCCGAGTATGACCACAAGCGTCGAATCGAGTTTGCCGGACTGCTTGAGTGAATCGAGTATCTGTCCCAGCGCCTGGTCGCCGACCTTCAGCGCGTTGAGGTAGGCGTTGAACTTCTCGTCATCGGAATAGTGAACTTTCGAGCCGTCAGAGAGGTCGGGGATCTCTTTCATCGCCGTAAACAGCGGGCTGTCGATGAGATACGGGTAATGGGTCATCGCCGTAAACATCACCGCGAAGAAGGGATTTTCGGCATCCTCATTCACCCAGTTGATGACGGATTGAGCGGTACAGAGATCGCTGTTGTAGTCGAAATTCTTCCATTCCTTGGAACTGAGCTTGAATGTGGGAATATCGCATTTCTGCCCACGGTAGTCCTGAATGACATCAAGCCCCTTGTTGAGCAGAAACTCATCCACGCGCTGGAACCGTGAATCCGCACTCCAGAAAAATCCGGTGCGAAAGCCGCTTGCGGTCAGAGTGTTGGATATTGAACTCAGCGGCAGATCCGGATGGCTCGCGGTCATTCCATAGTAAGATATGTCATTGTACATCGAGCTGAACAACGAAAATATCGAATAGTTTGTAGAGGGAGTGTGCGCATATATATTGTCGAAGCGTATCGAGTCACTTGAGTAGCTCTTTATGTTTGGTGTAACAGTATACTTTCCACCAAACGTCTCGACGTATCGGGATGGCACCGATTCCATCATGAAAACCAGCACGTTCTTTATCGGATTTGGTGATTGCACCTTGAAGCTGGACGTCTCCGCCGGACGTTCCCCAACGCTGGCGACGTCAACGTCCACCCCGGTATTCACGGCGAAAACGACGGGGGTCGGACTGAACAGAGCCGATTCAACAAAGTACACGATAGGGTTGGCAACCTTTGCCTCTGGCAAGGCCGTCGCCCGAACATGGTACCCGGTGCCGACCAGTCCAGCACCGACGCACAGGAAAAGCGTCCCCAGCAATACCGCTCGAGCAGTTCCCGCCAGCCGCACGCACAGCCCTGCTGTCGCATAACCCAAGACCAGCGCCAGAACTATGGACAACGACGAGAATGCGAAATCCCTTGGGTTGAGCGCGTCACCTATGGCGTTCTTGGCGTCGGCATTCTGCAGGAAGTCGCCATAGATCAACCACTGGAAAGTAAACGGCTCGCTCAGCATTTTGACGAGATTGATGTTGGCAAACCCCCAACATAGCGAAATCAGGATGGCGAGATAGAAAGTGATGACCACGACGACGCCGAAGAGGCGGCTGGCCTTTGCCAGGAAAAGCAGGAGCAGGGCTGCTGCCGTCAGCGACGAAATGAAAATCAGATCGTGGTAGCTTGACGCTATCCCGCTGGGGATAGAGGCCAAGCGACCCTGGAGCGTCGATTGGGGATCGATGATGAAGCCGCGGTAGACACCCAGAAGCACCCAGGAGAAAAACCCGGTGCAAGCGATCAGCAGGCCTGCGCGGAGGAAGCGCTTGGAACCTTGTGAACCGGGCTGTGTCTTCAATTCCATCTGACCGTTCCGTGCATAACCGCGATGACAACCGAAAGAGCAAAGGGCCTGATGCTACGTTGCAATCTCAAAGCCGCTGCCATTTTCCAAGTGCCAGGTTCACTCGCCCGGCGAACCGACAGATCTCGAATTAGCCACCGCTTCCACCCCTGGGGTCGAGAAATCCCCGTGCCTTGGGTGTTTTGTCATGGCAATTCCTGAGTTGGCGGGCGCCAGGCTCTTCCAGACTATCTGACGATTGGCCGATCCCAGGCGGGGTCAAGATGGAATGTGCGGGTTCCGCTCCCACCACGCCCGGCTCCGGAAACCGGGTAGGCCACGCTGACGATGCGCACACCGCCTGCTCCCTGCTGGAGCCCATATATGCCTTCCAGGCCGCGGTCATAAAACGCAGCGCCCGGGACGAAGAGCGCAACGCCAGCGAGCGAGGCCTGCAAGGCGAGTTTCGCGACGTTGCGCCGCAACGAAATTCTGTTCTCCGCCAGGTGCCTGGTGATGATTACGACCACAAGCAACCCGTAGACGAACGCATTGAAGGCAGCGAACCAGTAGAAGCCGGTGGCATCCGACGCGCGGTCCACCAGAAGGACCGGCAGCGAAGCTCCGATTGCAAGTGCCACATACGGAACGATGACGCGGGCAGGCAGCAGATTTTTCGGGCCACTGCCCTTGGGGGTAACACGAAAATCCACGAACGACTTGGTCACATAATCACGGATCGACGACAGCGTGCCCGCCAGCACCCACGGCCAACGCGCGAAGAATGAGAACAACATTCCCTCCCAACTGATCGTCCTGGCAGTGAGCGGGCGCGACAGGTCGAATGCCTTCAGCAACATCACCAGCATAATCAGGGAAATAGAGTTCGGAGCATAGTATAAAAGGAAATCAACATATGTCACATTGGCGAAGCTCTTCCCCGTCAGAAGCGCGTACATAGGCATGACGTACATGACAAGCGAAAACACGGCGAAAAGCGGATACCAGAGCTGGCGAAACAGGAACTGGAATTTCAGCCGTGGCGATAGCTTGGAAAGGTATATGGGCGAGTATTCGAGCATGATCGTCATCAGGCTCCGCGACCACTGGAACTCCTGCGTGACAAGATCGGCAAAGGTCTGCGGGCCATCGCCATGGGCAATGGCGTCTATGGCATGCACACCGCGCCAACCAGCCGCAATGAACAGCATGGACGTCGAGTGATCTTCGGCCAGTTCCGGGCCAAGGCCGCCGACCTGCTTGAGCGCTGCGGTTCTCACGGCATAGTGCGAGCCGATGCAGAGCGGCGTTCCGTCGCCCGTATGGCCGGACTGCAAGGGTCCGTGGAACATCCCTTCCGGGAACAGTCGGCCGCGTGCCGACCAGCTTTCAGCGGCATTGTTGTCGCATATGCTCGGCGCCGATACATAGCCAACCGCCGGGTCGGCAAAGGCGACCAGGATTTCCCTGAGATAGGTTGGTGTCGGGACGTGGTCCGCATCCATCTGAGCGACGAAGTGGTAGCGCTCATAACCATAGTGGTCGTAGAAGAACGCCAGGTTTCCCTCTTTGCAGCGCGTCCGGCGGGGCCACACCTTGCGGTGATAATCTTCCCGCCCGCGCCGCGTCGAAATCATGACGTTATGGGCATCGCACCAGGCAATCGTTTCCTCTGACGGGTCCTCGTCGGCCAGCCAGGTATCATGCGGACAGTCCTGCGCCAGCATCGCTTCGAGCGTTCGCGCAACCACCGAAAACGGTTCGGACGGAGCCTTGGTCACCACCATCGCGACCCGCGAACGTTCCGGGATCGTGTGAAGACTGGACGGCTTTTTCATCGCATGCACGTTCAAGAGAAAATACATCGGCATGAACGTCAGCCATACGAGCGTCAATGTCGCCAGCATGTATGGAATGACATGTTCGATGTGCCCGGGCTGCAGCCACCAGAACCAGAAAAATCCGAACGTTACCGACCAGCAGGCAAGTCCCAGCCTCCAGATCCGCCGCTGGGTGGCCGACAGCACCGGCACCAGAAAAGGAGGCTTCTCCGCCGCCTTCCCCGGAGCCGCCCCACGCCCCCGTTTCGGCATGGTCTTGCCGCTGATGATCCCCACGTCCGCGGAAACACTCATACACGTACCGCCGCCACCCGAGCATCAGCCGAACGACGGCAGACGCGCCTTGAAAACCCGCCCTTAGAATCCACTTGGGTGTCTTAGAGTCAACTAAATTAAGTGTTGGTTAACTATACTTCTTGCGAATTGGTTAACTTAACATCTTGAATCGGGAGGGTAATTCCGTGGACGCCTCCCCCGACCAGCACTGCAATCACAGCCGGCAAAAGTTTCAGCGTCGGAGAATCCGTCGAAGGGCCGAGGCTGTCCGCAGGAAGAAGCGCCCAAGGCAGCGTTAACCATGTTGCGAACATCATGGTTAAGCAACCATTAATTGCGCTTGACTCTTTGGTCCGCCCGGCTCTTAAATTAGACCGGGATGATATATCGGAATATTGACGCGAATTTGTGAGTATCGCGGCGAAACTCTCTCGACGGCTCCTTCTGTGTTGGCGCCTTGAGAAGTAATTTTGGGTGGGCTTCGTGCGAAGGTTCGCACAACCGCCAATGATCGCTCCGAAATCCCGCAGATTCCGCCAATGGAGCCGACAGGTTTTTTGGGTAGCCGTATCGATCAGGCATCGATGCGCACGGGCGAAGCCTTAACTTCCGCGAGAAGTCGAGGCCATGGGAGAATCTATGATGACACACTCCGCGGCAAAGGCACTTGCAATCGCGCTGGTATTGGGCGGAAGCGCCGCCTTCCCTACTGCAGGAGGGGCCGGCTCCGTAACCGCGACCGACCCCGTTCAGACGAGCAGCGCTGCGTCGGCGTTCGGTTCCTATGATCCCTACGGGGACTTCAGCACCGACAAGAGCGCCAGCATCGAAGAGCTGTTCCTGCCCTGGGAAGACGTCGATCTGTCGACGCTGCCGCTTGCCGACGCTTATGCGCTGCAGCGCGGCCGTTCGCTTCTGATCACGATTGAGCCGTGGACATGGTCCAAGGACTGGCGCATCACCCCGCCCGAATTGCGCGACGGCATTTTGAGCGGCAAATATGATGCCAACATGCAGGCAATCTGCGGCCTGGTGGGACAGATGAAGAGCCCGGTGACCATTCGCTGGGCTCAGGAAATGGAAGACAAGAACGGCCGCTTCACCTGGGCCAACTGGGCTCCCAAGGACTGGATCTCCGCTTACAAGCGCGAAGTCGACATCTGCCGCAAGGCTGCCCCCGCCGCCAAGTACATGTGGTCGCCCAAAGGCGAAGAGGGTTTGGAAAAATACTACCCCGGCGACGACTATGTCGACGTCATCGGCCTGTCGGTGTTCGGTCTGCAGAAAAAAGACGGTGACGAGACCGGTCGTGACCGCACCTTCGCTGAACTGCTGAAGCCCGGCTATGACCGCGTTGCGGTGTTCAACAAGCCGATCGTCGTTGCGGAACTCGGCTATGTCGGAAAGCAGGACTATGTCTCGAAATGGCAGGAAGATTCCCGCAAATCCTACGCGGAGTTCCCGGCTCTGACTTCGGTCGTCTACTTCAACCAGAAGGAAGTGTGGCCGTGGCTGGGCGGCTATGGTCTGCCCGACTGGAGGGTGACCCAGCATGTCTTGCCCTAGAGCATGATACTGAAAAAGTGAGAAAGCGGCTTTTCGGACAAACGGGGCACCATCTGTCCAGGCATCATGCTCCATCTCTTTGATTTAGTGGCGGATTCAGATTTCAGGATTCACCTGAAATCATCTCAAGCGTTCTCATAAACTGGGCGTGGCGTAACAGTAGGGGTAGGGGTTGTGAAACGAGTACTGGGCAATTGTATCGGAACGGCACTTGCCTGTTCCATTGGTCTGTTTGCTTTCCAGATTCCCGCAACAGCCAAGACGGCGACGAAAATCGCCGAACAGGCCATGCGGGCAGAGGTGGTGCCGGACAAAGGCATCTACCAGATGTACCAGAACCGCTCGTGGCTCTGGGGTCGGGAGGGTGCCGGATATTTTGCCGTCCAGCGCCGTCAGTTCAGTGCCTGGACCTCGGACAAGGCGCGCAAGCTGGGCTACGGTGACGGCATCTGGTTCATTCCCGGAGGAGGCAAGCTGTGCTTCCGCGCAAAATGGCACGGAGCCGGAGGCGACTCCAACGCTCTTTCCTGTTTCGAACATCGCCAGGCAGGCAGGATTCTCTACCAGCGCCGGGTTCCAGATGGAGAATGGTACGTATTCAGGAGTTCGCACCGCAACCTTGCGGACGCGTTCATGAAATTGAAACACGGCGACTACGTCAGCCGCAAACAGAGCCGGATCAAGGCAAAGTAGTAGAGACTTTCATCCGGGACAGGGCACTGGTCCAAAAGCGGGTCGACTGAACGGTCAGCGACCTGCCTCAGTCACGTTCAGGCGACCTGCCTTAAGCCTTGCGCTCCCAGCGGCGATCTGGCGTCTGTTGCCAATAGGTGACGGCGTGGCCAGCGCTCTTCATCACCTTCCAGTGCCCTCGCGCCGCCTCGAGCTGGGCGGCATCGTGGCCATCGAACAGGAACACGGCGCGCTCGTAGCCGCCAAGGTCAGGCGGCACCGCGCCGTCGACCAGGAACCTTATCTTTGCGTCGTTGGGATTGCTGTCGCCGGTGGTCAACAGAATCGGCTGTTCGCCGGGATGAGCCTCACGATCGGTCGCGTGCGCCAGGAACGAATCGTCCCGGAAGGTCCAAAGATGCTGGTCGAGCGCATCGCGGCGTTCCTCGGTGCCTGTCTGCACCACGGCGCGCCAGCCACGGTCGACGCTGCGCTCCAGGAGGCCTGGCAGCGCATCCTCCAGCGTCGATTCGGTCAGGTGGTAGAACAGGACGTCGGCCATCGCTTCAGCCTATAGTGATTGAACCCGTTCACTGCTCATAATTGTCGCGCACCAGCCGGTCGAGCAGCCTGACGCCGAAACCGGAACCCCAGGACTGGTTGATCTCGTTCGACGGCGCCCCCATCGCCGTGCCGGCAATGTCGAGATGGGCCCATGGCGTGTCCTTGACGAAGCGCTGCAGAAACTGCGCCGCGATGGTGGCGCCGCCAAAACGGCCGCCGATGTTCTTCATGTCGGCGTTCTTGGAATCGATCAGCTTGTCGTATTCGGCCCCCAGCGGCATGCGCCACAGCCGTTCCTGCGTCGCCTGCCCCGCCGCCGCCAACTTTTCGGCCAGTTCGTCATTGTTGGAAAAGAGGCCGGCATAATGTTGACCGAGCGCCACCATGATGGCGCCGGTCAGCGTCGCCAGATTGACCATGAATTTCGGCTGGAAGCGGTCGTTGCAGTACCACAACGCATCGGCCAGCACGAGGCGGCCCTCGGCGTCGGTATTGAGCACCTCGATGGTCTGGCCCGACATCGAAGTGACGATATCACCGGGGCGCTGGGCATGACCGTCGACGGCATTTTCGACCAGTCCGATGATACCGACGACATTGGCTTTCGCCTTGCGGGCCGCCAGCGCATGCATCAGGCCGGTAACGGCGGCGGCACCGCCCATGTCGCCCTTCATATCCTCCATGCCCGAGGCCGGCTTTATGGAATTGCCGCCAGTGTCGAAAGTGACGCCCTTGCCGACGAAGGCGATCGGGCTGTCCTTCGGCTTGCCGCCGTTCCACTGCATGATCGCCATGCGGGCGCCGCGCGGCGATCCTTGCGCGACACCGAGCAGCGAGCCCATGCCGAGCTTCTTCATTTCCTTCTCAGCCAATATCTCGACCTTGACGCCTAGTGCCTCGATTTCCTTGGGGCGGGCAGCGAACTCGACCGGCCCAAGCACGTTTGCCGGTTCGTTGACGAGGTCGCGCGCCAGTAGGACGCCGTCTATCACCGCCTCGGCATCGGCGAAGGCCTTCTTCGCAGCGGCCGGATCGGCGGTGTGGATGGTCACCTTGACCGGCTTCTTCGGCTCTGCCTTGCCGTCGTCCTTGTCCTTCCTGGTCTTGTACTTGTCGAAGGAATAGCTGCGCAGGAGAATGCCCGCGGCAAGGCTTGCCGCGTCTTTCGCGCTCGGCGAGGCGCCGGCCACATCGAGGACCACCGCCACTTCGGTCGCCTTGCGCAGCGACGCGGCAACGGTGCCGCCAAGCTTCAACCACGCATATTCGTCCAGTCCCGATACCTTGCCGGCGCCTATCGCCACCAGTCTGTCGAGCGATGCTCCCTGCGGCGCCAGAACTTCCACCGTGCTGGCGAACTTGCCCGTGAACTCAGCCACGGGAAAGGCCCGCTCCAGTGTCTTGCCGGGATCACCGGCCTTGGCGACGTCGCTCAGGCCGCCCTCATCCGCCGCGAGCACGAAGACCGTGCCCTTCTTGTTCACCGCGCTCTGGGACCCGGAAAATTTGGCGAAGGCGATCGACGGTCTTTGATTCATCATGTCCTGCTTTCAGGGAATGCGCGACTTTTGGGGAAGCGGTTCGAAACGATGCGCGACATTTGGTCGTTTTCCGGCATTTGGCAAGACTTTGCCGAATTGGCATCCCATATGACCTATGGAATCGATGACGATTCGTCGCGGCACGGCCCCGCTTTTTGCCGCAACCTGTTGTTAACCATCGATGTTCGCCCTTTCTTATCCATTCCCGCCGACACTCCGCCCAGCCGGGGGGGGTGATGTGGGACAGAACCCGGATAGACCATCTGATGAGCCAGTTGTGCAGGCGCTGCCGGACAGCTACCTTGTTCGGTGGCATGATGCCGTTCGAAAAAATCGAGAAAAGCCTTCATGAAGGTCGTTGAACGCTACATCATGCGCCGCGCTTTCGTGGTCTTCATGGCCGCTCTTGTGTGGACGCTGGCGATCGTATGGACGACGCAGGTGCTGGCAAAGATCGATCTGGTCACCGACAGCGGCCAGTCGGCGCTGACCTTCTTCGAAGTCGCCGCCCTCATCCTTCCGTCCATCATCCCGATCGTGGTGCCTTTTGCCCTGGTGGTAGCGGTCGCACAGACACTCAGTGTCATGAATTCGGATTCCGAACTCGCCGTCGTCAACGCCGCGGGGGCCTCGCGCTGGACGATCGTGCGGCCGATCATGTTGCTGGCGCTCGCCGCCGCCGTTTTTTCCTTTGCCGTCGACAACGGCATCGACCCTTACGCACGGCAGAAGAACCGGGCCCTGGTGGCGTCGTCGCGCGCGGATCTGTTGTCGCTGATCATCCAGGAAGGCACCTTCCGCAAGATTGACGACGGGTTGTTCCTGCAGATCGGCGAGCGCCTTCCGAACAATCGGCTGGGTGGCATTTTCGTCGCCGATTCGCGCGAAGAAGGCGTCAACCTCGTCTACTACGCCAAGACCGGCAGCATCGTCGAACGCGGCGGTGAAAAGGTGCTGATGATGAATGACGGCGTCATCCATCGCAAAACGCTGACCGGCGATCTCTCCGTCATCCGCTTCACCTCCTATGCCTTCGACATGTCGGCCTTCATGGCGGCGGCTTCGGCGGTGACGCTCCTGCCCAAGGACCAGACGACGCAGTACCTGCTCAACCCGGGTGCCAACGACAAGTATTATCAGCAGAACCCCTACGAATACCGGGCCGAGGTCAACCAACGGTTCTCGGAATGGACCTATTCCATGGTTTTCGCGCTGATCGCGCTTGCAGTCGCCGGCGATGCGCGCTCGCACCGCGAGGCGCGCGTCAATCCGCTGATCACGGCGATCACGATATCGCTGTTCGTGCGTTGGCTGGGCTTTTTTGCCGCCAGCAAGGCGGATGAGGTCCCGCAATATGCGTATATGGTCTATGGCGTGCCGATCGTGGCTTCCGCGGTGGCGATCTGGTTCATCGTCTCCAACCGGACACTGGAACTGCCCGTGACCTGGGCGGACTGGATGACAAACTTCGCCACGCGCATCGCTGACAGCTGGAATGCTTTCAAATTGCGTTTGTCCAGGCGCGGCGCATCAGGCCAAGGGGTCGGCTGATGGGCTGGACACTGGGCCGCTATTTCTTTTTCCGCTATGTGACGATCACCATCTGGTTCTTCATCGGCCTCCTGGCGCTGGTGTTCCTGATCGATTTCACCGAGCTGTCCGGACGCACCACCGGCCTGCCCGGCTTCACCTACGGCACGGCGGTAGCCATTTCAGGCCTCCGTATGCCGATGATCATGCTGCAGACGGTGCCGTTCGTCGGTCTCTTCTCGGCGATGGCGACGCTGGTGTCGCTGAACCGGCGCTACGAGCTGGTCATCGCGCGTTCCGCCGGTGTTTCCGCCTGGCAGTTCCTCTTGCCCTGCTGTATCGGAGCCTTGCTGTTCGGCGTCCTGTCGGTTGGCGTCATCAATCCACTCGCCGCGCACGCATTCTCCTGGTCCGAGCAGATCGAAACCCAGCTGCGTTCGGGCAAATCGAATACGGTCTCGGCCGATGCCGCGCCCTGGATCCGTCAGAAAACCAGTTCGGGCGACACCATCATCGGTGCGCGGGCCATCCTGAACCAGGGCCTGGAAATGGCCGATGTCGTATTTTTCATTCTCGACCCGCAAGGCAACATCGTCGAGCGCAAGGACGCCGCCCGTGCCTTCCTGCGCGACGGCTATTGGGAATTGCAGGACGTCAAGACGTTCCAGAACGGCACGATCCAGGCATCGGCAACCGATCGCGTACCGACCAATCTGAAGCCCGAATTCGTGCAAGAGCGGCTGGCTCGCCCCGAAACCATCCCGTTCTACGACCTGCCCGGAAAGGTCGAGGTTGCCCGCTCCTTTGGCCTCAAGGCAAATGCCTTTGCCATGCAGTTTGATTCGCTCGTGGCGTTGCCGTTCCTTCTCGTCGCCATGACGCTGATCGCGGCAACGGTTTCAATGCGATTTGCCAGGATGGGACAGTCGGCGACGATGATTCTGGGTGGCATCATCGCTGGCTTTCTGCTTTATGTCGTTTCGGTGCTGGTGAAGGCATTCGGCGTGGCGGGATTCGTGCCGACTGTCGTAGCCGCCTGGGTACCCGTCATGGTGGCTATGTTCTTCGGGGTGACTTTCCTGCTATACAAGGAAGACGGCTAGTGAGGGAGGCGTTTTTGCCCAGCAACAGGCAGGCCGGTTTGGCGCGCCTCTATGCGGCGACCGCCTTGGCGTGCGTGCTTGCCTACGCCGTTCCGGCACCGGCGCTTGCGCAGGACGTCGGCGACATGGCGACATCGGTTCCGGCCGGCTCGCAAATGCTGCTGGCGGCCGATACGCTGGTCTACAACAACGACAACCAGACCGTGACCGCCGTCGGCGGTGTGCAGATCGACTATGGTGGCAATCGCCTTGTCGCCCAGCGGGTCGAATACAACCGCAACACCAAGCGGATGGTCGCGAGCGGCAACGTCGAAGTCATCAACAGCGACGGCACCAAGATCAATTCGCAACATATCGACATCACCGATGACTTCGCCGACGGCTTCGTCAACGCGTTGCGGGTCGAGACCATCGACAAGGCCTATTTCGCCGCCGAAAGCGCAGAACGCATGGGCGGCGTGCTGACCACTTTCCACAATGGCGTCTACACCGCCTGCGAGCCGTGCGAGGATAAGCCGGACAAAGCGCCGACCTGGCGCGTCAAGGCCAAGAAGATCATCTGGAACGGTGAGAAGAAGACGGTTCGCTTCGAGAATGCGAATTTCGAATTCTTCGGTTTTCCGCTTGCCTATCTGCCTGCATTCGAAATTGCCGACCCGACGGTGAAGCGCAAGAGCGGCTTCCTGATCCCGAGCATCATCTACAAGAGCGATCTCGGCGTCGGCGTGAAAGTCCCCTATTATCTCGCATTGGCGCCGACCTACGACCTGACCGTCACCGGCACCGGCTATACCAGGCAGGGTTTCCTCGGTGAGGCCGAGTGGCGTCAGCGCTTCGACAATGGCGAGTACAGCTTGAAGATCGCCGGGATACACCAGCAGAATCCCGACGCCTTCCTCGACACCACTGCCTTCCCATCCAGCTCTGGCCACAACGTCAATTCGGGCAGCGCCGGCGATCCCAACAAATTCCGCGGCATGATGGGTACCCAGGGGCAGTTCGCCATCAACTCACGCTGGAACTTCGGCTGGGACGTGCTGCTGCAGACCGACAAGAACTTCTCGAACACCTACGGCATCGACAAGTACAATAGCAGCGTTCACCAGTCGTCAGTCTACTTGACGGGTCTCAACGGCCGCAATTATTTCGACGTGCGCGCCATGCATTTCGATGTGCAGGAAGATACGCCTGACGACAATATCTCTGCGCGAAGTGGACAACAGCCGTGGGTGCTGCCGTCGCTCGATTACGCCTATATTCCTGATGCCTCGGTGGCCGGCGGCCAGCTGTCCCTCAATGTCAACGCGCGTGTCATCCGCCGCGACGATGTCGATGAGACCTTCGTCCAGCCCTACAATGCCCTCACTCCGACGCAGCGCGTCCGCGGCATCGAAGGCGAATCGGGCCGTCTCACCGCCGAGGCCGAGTGGAAGCGGAGTTTCGTCACAGATGACGGACTGGTGCTAACGCCGTTGCTCGCGCTGCAGGGCGATGTGGACTACCTCAACGCATCGTCGGCTTCGCTAGACGCCATCGACCGAATGGCAACGCATTTGGGCGAGCAGGACGATATGCGCTCGTCATTTGCCCGTTACATGGCAACCGCGGGCCTCGAGATGCGTTGGCCGGTGCTGTTTTCCATGGCCAGCGGGTCCAGCCATGTCATCGAGCCAATGGCGCAGGTCTTCATGCGTCCGAACGAGCAATATGTCGGCGGCCTCTCAGTGCCCAACGAAGACGCCCAAAGCATGGTCTTCGACGCGACCACCTTGTTCGAGCGCGACAAGTTCTCCGGTTACGACCGCGTCGAAGGCGGTTCGCGCGCCAATGTCGGCTTCCGCTATTCCGGCTCGTACAATAATGGCTGGGGCACCAATGCGATTTTCGGCCAATCCTATCAGATCGGCGGCGAGAACTCCTTTGCCGCGCCGGATCTGGTCAATGTCGGCGCCAATTCCGGCCTCGACACGACCAAGTCCGACTATGTCGGCCTGTTCGGCATCAACAGCCCCAACGGCTTCGCGGCCTCGGTCAGCGGCCGTTTCGACGAACAGAGTTTCGAGGTCCGCCGTGCCGAGGTGAAGGCCGCCTATTCCGGCCTGCCTGTGTCGCTGAGCGCCAAATACGCCTTCATCCAGGCCCAGCCGCTGTACGGTTTCACGGAAGACCGCCACGAAGTCACACTTGGTGCATCCACGCATCTGGCCGAAAACTGGCGCGTCTTCGGCACAGGAACCTACGACCTGCAGCAAAGCCTGCTGGTCAAGGACGGTGTCGGCTTCGCCTACAACGATTCCTGCTTCACTTATCTGATGACCTACTCGCAGTCGCGCGATCTGAACACCAGGGAGGTGTCGCAGACCATCGGCTTCAATCTGTCGTTCCGCACCCTCGGCGATTTCGGCTCGTCGACCAGTGGCGTCGACACGATCCAGTAACAATCGGCGACATCGTTTCGCCGCATAGGGCTGGCACGGATTTCGCGCACCTGGAAAGATGAAATTGGGCGGGACCGGGATAGAATTGGGATACCAACGATGAGGAAATACCTCTTTTCAGCAGGTTTCGCGTTGCTCGTGGCGGCGACGTCCGTGTCGATCACTGCAATGACGCCGCCGGCTTTCGCCAGCGAGATCAAATACGTCGTCAACGACATTCCGGTCACCAGCGGCGACATCGCCCATCGCGCCGCCTTCCTGAAGCTGCAGCGCAAGAAGGGCGATGCCGGCCAGGAAATGATCGACCAGACGCTGCGTATGGCCGAGGCCAAGCGGCTTGGCATCCGCATCAGCGACGCACAGGTCGAGGCGGCGTATCAGCGCTTTGCCTCGAGCAACAAGATGCAGCTCAGCCAGCTTGACGGCGTCATGGAGAAGTCAGGTGTCACCAAGAGCCACTTCAAGGAATTCATCCGCGCCCAGATGGCCTGGAACCAGGCTTTGAGCGCACGCTACCGTTCCGGCGACGGCACAGGTGCCGTCAGCGAGCAGGATCTCGTGAGGAAGATGCTCGAAAAAGGCGGCGCCAAACCGAGCGCCACCGAATACATGCTGCAGCAGGTCATCTTCGTGGTGCCGGCGGCTGAACGCAGCGCGACGCTGGGCAAACGCAAGCGCGAGGCCGACGCCATGCGCGCCCGCTTCAACGGCTGCAACACGACGCGCGAATTCGCCAAGGGCTTGATCGACGTCACCGTTCGCGATCTGGGCCGGGTGCTCGCGCCGCAGCTGCCGCCGGACTGGGCCGAGCAGATCAAGGCTACCAAAGTCGGCGGTGCCACCGCCACGCGCGAAACCGAGCGCGGCGTCGAATTCATCGGCATCTGCTCGTCGCGCGAAGTGTCCGACGACAAGGTCGCCCAGATGGCGTTTCAGGCCGAAGGCTCCGGCGGCGACAAGGATGCCGACGCGCTCAGCAAGAAATATGTCGACGAGCTGAAGGCAAAAGCCCGCATCGTCAAGCGCTGACGTGGGCAACACAGTGAGTGCGCTCGCGTTGAGCGCCGGCGATCCGTCCGGCATTGGGCCGGAGATCGCCATCGCCGCCTTTATGGCGCGCGAAGCTGCCGCCCTGCCCCCCTTCTACCTGCTCGCCGATCCGGCGCTGATCGCCTCCCGGGCGCGCCTGCTCGGCATTTCGCTGCCGGTCGTCGAAACGACATCAGCGCAAGCGGCGCAGGTCTTTGCCCGCGCCTTGCCGATCGTTCCGCTAGCCGCCGGCTGCATCGACAGCCCCGGCCGGCCGGATCCGGCCAATGCGGCCGCCACCATCGAGGCCATCGACCGCGCCGTCGCCGATTGCCTTGCCGGCGAAGCCTCGGCCGTGGTCACCTGCCCCATCGCCAAGAAGCCGCTCTACGATGCGGGCTTTCGCTTTCCCGGCCACACCGAATATCTGGCGCATCTGGCAGCCCGGCACAGCGGCGTCGAGGCGATGCCTGTGATGATGCTGGCAGGACCCGACCTGCGCACCGTTCCCGTCACCATCCACATCGCGCTGGCCGAGGTGCCGAAGGCACTGACCACCGAACTGATCGTCGCCACCGCGCGCATCACCGCCGCCGACCTTACCGGCCGCTTCGGCATCGCCAAGCCGAGGCTGGCGATTGCCGGGCTCAACCCACATGCCGGCGAAGGCGGCGCCATGGGCCTCGAGGACGAGCTGATCGTGCGCCCGGCGGTCGACATCCTGCGTGCCGAAGGAATCGACGCTTTCGGCCCTTTGCCGGCCGACACGTTGTTCCATGTCCGGGCGCGGGCGGGCTACGACGCGGCCCTTTGCATGTATCACGACCAGGCGCTGATCCCGGCCAAGGCGCTGGCTTTCGACGAGGCGGTCAATGTCACGCTCGGCCTGCCCTTCATCCGCACCTCGCCCGACCACGGCACGGCCTTCGACATCGCCGGCAAGGGTGTGGCGCGGCCCGACAGCTTGATAGCCGCGCTGAAGCTTGCCCGGCGGCTGGCCGACACGAACACGAAGGCAATCGCCGTATGAGACCTCGGGCATGAGCATCGACGGGCTGCCGCCGCTACGCGAGGTGATCGAGCGTCATGGGTTGCAGGCGAAGAAGGCGCTCGGCCAGAATTTTCTGCTCGACCTCAACCTCACCGGCAAGATCGCGCGCACCGCCGGCGACTTGTCCGATGCAACAGTAATCGAGGTCGGTCCTGGTCCCGGCGGGCTGACCCGCGCCTTGCTCAACAACGGAGCGCGCCATGTGGTCGCCATAGAGCGCGACGAACGTTGCCTGGCTGCTCTTGCCGAAGTGTCCGACCACTATCCCGGCCGGCTGGAGGTTGTTTCCGGCGATGCGCTGAAGACGGATTTCGCAGGCCTTGCCAGCCGAGCGACCGGGAACGGCGGTCCGGTCAAGATCGTGGCCAACCTGCCCTACAACATCGGCACGGAGCTGCTGGTGCGCTGGCTGACGGTCAGCGACTGGCCGCCTTTCTACACCTCGATGACTTTGATGTTCCAGCGCGAAGTGGCCGAGCGCATCGTCGCGCCCGCCGGCAGCGACAGCTATGGCCGGCTAGGGGTTCTTGCCGGCTGGCGGACGGAGGCGAGGATCGCCTTCGACGTACCGCCACAGGCATTCACGCCGCCGCCAAAGGTCACCTCCTCGGTGGTGCATCTGGTGCCGCGCCCGACCCCTCTGTCCGCCGAGGTAAAAAAACTCGGCCGCGTCACCGAAGCCGCGTTCGGCCAACGTCGCAAAATGCTGCGGCAAAGCGTGAAGAACCTCGGCGGCGAGGCCCTGCTCGAACGCGCCGGCATCGATCCGACACGCCGCGCCGAAACGCTGAGCGTCGAGGAGTTCGTGCGGCTGACCAATGCGGTGTAAGAAGCTGCCGATCTCCCACCCCTCGTGGGGGAGATTGGCGCTTCACCGCCTCAGCCCGTCTTCTCGTCCAACAGTCCAGAGACGAAATCGAACAGGCCTGGCCGGCGGTCGCGTCTTAGCCGCTCGGCGACGACGATACCGCGCACTTCGGCGAAGGCGCGGTCAAGGTCGTCATTGACGATGACGAAATCATATTCCTTCCAGTGCTCGATCTCGTTGCGGGCGTTTTTCAGCCGCGTCTCGATCACCGCCTCCTGGTCTTCAGCGCGACGTTTCAGCCGCGCCTTCAACTCCTTCATCGATGGCGGCAGGATGAAGATCGAGACAATGTCGGCGCGCATCTTCTCCTTGAGCTGCTGGGCACCTTGCCAGTCGATGTCGAACAGCATGTCGCGCCCCTCGGACAGCGCCAGTTCGGCCGGTTCGCGCGGCGTCGCATAGCAATTGCCATGCACCTCGGCCCACTCCAGCAGTGCGTCGGAATCACGAAGCCGCTCGAATTCCCGCATCGTCCGAAAATGATAGTGGACGCCTTCGATCTCGCTTCCGCGGCGCGGCCTGGTGGTGACCGAGACCGACAGTTCGAGGCTGGAATCGCTTTCCAGAAGATTGCGCGCGATCGTCGACTTGCCGGCGCCGGATGGCGACGACAGGACGAGCATCAGGCCCCGGCGGCGAATGCGGGACCCCAAATCCTTGGCAACCATCGGCTACTCCAGATTCTGGATCTGTTCACGAAATTGGTCGACCACCGCCTTCAGGTCCAGGCCGATCGCGGTGACGGCTGCGGCATTCGATTTGGAACACAGCGTATTCGATTCGCGGTTAAATTCCTGTGCCAGAAAATCGAGCTTGCGACCGACCGCACCGCCGCCCAGCAGCAGAGCCCGGCCGGACGCGACATGCGTTTTCAGCCGGTCGATCTCTTCGCGAATATCGGCTTTGGTGGCCAGGAACGCCGCCTCCATGTGCAGTCGGGTGGCATCCAGATTGGCGGAAGCGTCCATCAGCAGCCTGACCTGCTCGGCGATGCGTTCGCGAATCACCGTCGTCTCGCGGGATGGATCCGCCTCGGCTCGCAGCGTCAGCACCTCGATCGTGTCGATATGACCCGACAACAGCAAAGCCAGCGCGGCTCCTTCGCCCTGACGTGCCTGTTCGAGCCCGTTCAAGGCCACTTCGAGCGCGACCATGATCGCGGCATCGAGCGCGGCCCTCGCCTCCTCGGTTTCGACGGTTTCAGGAATGTCGAGCACGCCGCGCAGCGAAAGCAATCCATCTGACGTCGCCGCAGCAACGCCGAATTGCTCCTGCAGCCGTTTGGCGAGCCCAGCAAGGTCCTTCAGGAAGGCTTCGTTGACGACCGGCTGCGCCTGCGCGCCAACGGCACGGCCGATGGTCAGCGTCGCCTGGAAATTGCCGCGTGCAAAACGTTTCTGAAGTATCTGCCGGACAGCAGGTTCCAACCGTTCGAAGCCTTGCGGCAGCCGCAGCCGTACCTCGACGCTCTTGCCGTTGACGGACTTGACCTCCCAGGCGATCGAAGTGCCTTCGTGCTCGGCGACGGCACGTGCAAAACCGGTCATGCTCTGCAAATTCATATCGCCCACACGTCCCTGGCACATCGCCCTGAACCGGCTTTCCGGACAGGAGCGAGTGCGGCTTGAAAAAAGACTGCGCCGCAGGCGCGTCGAAATCGGACGCGCGGCGCTCTTCCAAATGTCAGGGCGTTGCCTGTCGGGCAACGCCTTTCTTCATTTACTGGGCAGCGCCCGCGTCACCGCCGCTGGCATCGCTGTCGCCGGTGCCAGTCGTCTTGGCGGCTTTGGCGGCATCATCGGCCTGCTTCTTCAGCAACGCGCGATAGCGGGCGACATTCTCGTTGTGCTCGTCCAGCGTCGCGGCAAAGACGTGCCCGCCGGTGCCGTCGGCAACGAAATAGAGGTCGGCGGTTTTCGACGGATTGGCCACCGCCTCCAGCGCTGCACGACCCGGATTGGCAATCGGCGTCGGCGGCAAGCCATTGATCACATAGGTGTTGTAGGGAGTCTGTTTCTGGATGTCCGACTGGTAGATCGGCCGGTCCGCCGGCTTTCCCTTGCCGCCGAACAGCCCATAGATGATGGTTGGATCGGATTGCAGGCGCATGCCCTTGGCAAGCCGGTTCAGGAAGACGGCGGCAACTCGCGAACGCTCGTCACCCTTGCCCGTCTCCTTCTCGACGATCGAGGCCAGCGTGACGAACTCCTCGACGTTGGCCAGCGGCAGGTCAGGCGCGCGCCGCTCCCAGACATCGTCGACCAGCTTCTTCTGATCCGCCAGCAGCTTGTCGACCATCTGCTGGCGTGTCGCGCCGCGCGTGAAGCGCAGCGTGTCGGTGGCGAGGCTGCCCTCCGGCGGCGTGGTTGCCGGCATGTCGCCGCTCAACGCAGTCTCCTCGGCGATGCGCTGCAATGCCTGGTCGACCGTCAGTCCCTCAGGAATGGTCAGCGAATACATCACCGACTTGCCGCTCTTCAAAAGCTCCATGATATCGCGCATGGAAGCCCTGGGCTTGATCTCGTACTCGCCGGCTTTCAGCGCGGAATCATTGCCGAAGGCCCGCACGCCAAGACGGAATACCCGGGCGTCGCTGATCAGTCCGCGGCGTTCGAGCTGGTCGGCGATATCCTGGACGCCGGTGTTCGGCTTGACCAGGAAGGTGTCGCCATTAGCCGAAGGTCCGGGTTCGGTGAATTCCTGCTTGCCGAAATAGACCGCGACGCCGGCCGCCAGAACCACCAGCATCACCGAGGAGATGACGAAGTTCATGAACACGACGACCTGGCTGCGTGACGCACGCGAGCGCTTCGGCGGTGGCGTGCCAGCCTCTGGCCGCAACGCCTCGCTGGCCGTTTTCGGCACGATCGGGCCGGATGTCGGCGGCCGTTGCCCGAATTCTCCGTTGCCTGCCGGATTTGTGTTCATTTCGCCCTACCGTTTGATCGCCCAACGAATCCCCAGCGGCAGAGTAGGGGCGAATATGGCAAAATTGACGGCACGCCAAAGCGCCGCCCGGCAGCCGGACGATCAGCCATTGTAGCGCTGGAAGACCAGCGACGCGTTGGTCCCGCCAAAGCCGAAGGAATTGGACAGCGCCACGTCGATCTGGCGGGCACGCGGCTTGTTCGGCACCAGATCGATCGCGGTTTCGCGTTCCGGGTTATCGAGATTGATGGTCGGCGGCGCGACATTGTCTCTGATGGCAAGGATAGAGAAGATCGCTTCGGCGGCACCCGCCGCTCCAAGCAGATGGCCGATCGACGACTTGGTTGACGACATCGAAATCTTCGATGCGGCATTGCCGACAAGCCGCTCGACGGCACCGAGCTCAATCGTGTCGGCCATGGTCGAGGTGCCGTGCGCGTTGATGTAGTCGACATCGGCCGGCGTCAACTTGGCCCGGTTCAGTGCCGCCGTCATGCAACGGAAGGCGCCATCGCCATCCTCGGCGGGCGCGGTGATGTGATGCGCATCGCCGGTGAGACCATAACCCGTCACCTCGGCATAGATCTTGGCGCCGCGCGCCCTGGCATGTTCGAGCTCCTCGAGCACGACAACGCCGGCGCCCTCGCCCATGACGAAGCCGTCGCGGTCCCGATCATAGGGTCGCGACGCCATTTGCGGCGAATCATTGCGTTCCGTCGACAGTGCCCGGCATGCGGCAAAGCCGGCGATCGACAGCCGCGTCACCGGCGCTTCGGCGCCACCGGCGACCATCACGTCGGCATCGCCCCACATGATCAACCGGGCAGCATCGCCAATAGCGTGCGCGCCGGTCGAACAGGCCGTGACGACGGCATGGTTCGGGCCTTTCAGCCCGTGCCGGATCGAAACCTGCCCGGAGACGAGATTGATGATCTGGCCCGGGATGAAGAAAGGGCTGATGCGGCGCGGGCCGCGCTCCTTGAGGATCGTCGCGTTCTCGGCGATGCCCTCGATGCCGCCGATGCCGGAGCCGATCAGGACGCCGGTGGCACACCGCTCTTCATGCGTCTTGGGTTCCCAGCCGGAATCCTTCAGCGCCTCGTCGGCGGCGGCAATCCCATACAGGATGAAGTCGCCGATCTTGCGCAGTTCCTTCGGCTCGAGCACGGCCTCCGGATTGAAGGTGGCATTGCTGCCGTCACCACGCGGAATGACGTGGGCGATCTTGCAGGCAAGATCCTCCACCTCGAACTCAGTGATGCGCTTGGCAGCGCTGCGGCCGGTCAGAAGTTCCTTCCAGCTGTGCTCGAAGCCCATGCCGAACGGCGACAGCAACCCAAGGCCCGTGACGACGACACGCCTCATCGCAGGTCCTCCCCGGTGATGACTGCGGAAAGCGTCAGGCCGAAGCCTTGTCGATGTACTTCACGGCATCGCCAACGGTCAGGATGGTCTCAGCCGCATCGTCGGGAATCTCGACGCCGAATTCTTCTTCGAACGCCATGACGAGTTCGACCGTGTCGAGGCTGTCGGCGCCCAGATCATCGATGAAGCTCGCCTGCTCCGTCACTTTGTCGGCATCGACGCCAAGGTGCTCGATGACGATCTTCTTGACGCGCTCTGCGGTGTCACTCATTTGGGCATCCTCGTCTTTTGTTTGTCTGTCTTCGTTAGCGGGCAGAATGCCGCTAATCAAGCTGAAAGATGGTCCTGCCGGAAACGCAACGACTACGGACCGGTTTTTGCCCGAACCGCCGGGTTGCGGGCCGCATTACACGAAAAATAGCTGAGGTCCAAGCCGAAATGGTCTCTTTTCACAACCCGCCGGCGTTGCTGCCGAACCTCGTTAGATCATCGCCATGCCGCCATTCACGTGGATGGTCTGGCCGGTGACGTAGGCGGCTTCGTTGGAGGCGAGATAAGCGACGGCGGACGCGACTTCAACGCTGGTGCCCATGCGCCGCGTGGGGATCGCCGCCATGATCGCCTCTTTCTGCTTGTCGTTGAGCTTGTCGGTCATCGCCGATTCGATGAAGCCCGGGGCGACGCAGTTGACGGTGATGTTGCGGGTGGCGATCTCCTGTGCCAGCGATTTGGAAAAGCCGATCATGCCGGCCTTTGAGGCGCAATAATTGGTCTGGCCGGGATTGCCGGTGACGCCGACCACCGAGGTGATGTTGATGATGCGGCCATGGCGGCGGCGCATCATCGGATGGGTGAGTTCGCGGGTCAGCCTGAACACGGCGGTCAGGTTGACTTCGAGCACGGTGTCCCAGTCGGCATCCGACATGCGCACGAACAGCCCGTCCTTGGTGATGCCGGCATTGTTGACCAGGATGTCGACGCCTTCGAGATCGGCCTCGGCTTTCTGGCCGAGCGCCTTGACCTCGTCACGGTTCGACAGGTTGGCCGGGAACAGCTTGACCCGGTCGCCAAGCTCGCTAGCCAGCGCTTCCAGTTTCTCGACGCGGGTGCCATGCAGGCCGACGATCGCGCCCTGCGCATGCAGCATCCTGGCGATCGCCTCACCGATGCCTCCCGATGCGCCGGTGACGAGCGCCTTGCGGCCAGTCAATTCGAACATGTGTTTAATCCTCTTTCAAATCGGACAGCCCGCGAATTGGCTATCTGTAGACGTCGCCGTTCCAGAAGTCTTCGGCTCTCAGAATGCCTTCTTCGCCGCTCCTGATCCGCCCGAGCACCTCGGCGGCAAGGTAGTAATCCTCTACATCCTCAAGGCCCCGCTCAATGAATTCGCGCAGATAGTAAGCCTTGCTGCGACCGGTTTCGGCCGAAAGCGAATCCAACCGTCGCTCGACTTCAGAAGAAAGACGGATCGATGTGGGCATGCCGCACCTCGTTGCGATGCATGTATGTGGTCATGCGCCGGTGAATTCAAGTTGCGCAGCTCAACGAAGCGCCACCAGCACTGCCTCGACCTCAGCCGCGGAGCCGACCGACGCGGTGGCAATGTCGCGGTTGATGCGCCGCGCCAATCCTGAAAGCACCTTGCCGGCGCCGATTTCGTAAAGCGTGGTGATGCCGTTCGCGCCGAACCACTCCACCGTCTCGCGCCAACGCACGCGGCCGGTTATCTGTTCGACCAGGCGGCGGGCGATCTCGTCCGGATCGCTGGTCGGGCTAACCGTGACATTGGATAGGACGGGAACCACCGGCGAATTCTTTGTCACGCCGGCCAGGGCTTCCCGCATGACGTCGGCCGCGGGCGCCATCAGCGCGGAGTGGAAAGGCGCGGAAACCTGCAGCATCAGCGCTCGCTTGGCGCCCTTTTCCGTGCACAGTTTCGCCGCCAGTTCGACCGCAGCCTTGGTTCCGGAAATAACCAGCTGACCGCCGCCATTGTCGTTGGCGATCTGACAGACCGACCCTTTGGATGCCTCGGTGCAGGCTGCTTCGACATCGGCCTGTTCCAATCCGATGATCGCCGCCATGGCGCCCTCGCCGGCCGGCACCGCCGCCTGCATGGCATTGCCGCGTATGCGCAGCAACCGGGCGGCATCGGCAACCGAAACGAAGCCAGCAGCGGCCAACGCCGAATATTCGCCCAGCGAATGACCGGCGACATAGGTGACCTTGCCTTTCAGCGAGAAGCCGCGCGATTCCAGCGCCCGGACCACGGCCAGGGACACCGCCATCAGTGCCGGCTGCGCGTTTGCGGTCAGCGTCAACGCCTCTTCCGGCCCTTCCCAGATCAGCTTCGACAAGTTCTCACCAAGTGCGTCGTCGACTTCCTGGAAGACCCTGCGCGCTTCGGGGAAGGCGTCGGCGAGATCCTTGCCCATGCCGACCGCCTGGCTGCCTTGTCCGGGAAAGGTGAATGCGACGGCCATGCGAGGGCTCCCAAGGGCTGGTTTTGCTTGCCTGAAGACGGGTTTTTCTTGCCTGTGAGGCATGGCGGGGCGCCAAGTCAAGCCCGGTTCGACCCTGCCCGACGGCCGCCTCATCCGCCGAGTGCCTGTTCCGAAAGGCTTTTTGGCGATCACTCCTGATGAAAACCGCTCACGATTCGTTTGCTGGCTCTTCTTATTTTGGCCACAGGCGCTAGCTTTGCGTGACAATTCCATGACAATCGAGTGACGTGTTTGTCGCTGGGTGGGGAAGTTTAAGTGGCAAAGAGTTACAAACGCGCCGGCAAGCCCGCGCCACAGTTCCTGGAAGACGACCCCTCCACCGGCTATCTGCCGGGCAGGAGATGGCCGGTCGTGCGCTATGGGCTTGTCAGCCTGGCGATCGCGGCCGTCCTGGTGTTTGCGATCGAACTGATCGTGCGCGGCGATTTTGCTGGCACCGTCTCCTTCTTCCTGCAGCCGCTGAAGCCCGGCTGGACCACCATCGTCGTCTTCGCGCTGATCCTGATCGGCCTCGATGCGGTGCTCGGCCGCAGCCATCAGAGCCTGATGATCGTCGCGCCGCTGACGCTATCCCTTGCCTTCGTCGGCCACCAGAAGTCGCATTATCTCGGCGATCCGCTCTATCCCACCGATTTCCTCTATGCCCGCCAGATCTTCGCGCTGCTGCCGCTTTTGGTGCGCGACCGGCCGATGACCGCGCTCGCCATGGTCGTCGGCATCGTCGCCGGCCTGTCACTGCTCGTCTACGGCTGGCGGCTGTGGCGCCGCAAGGTTCCCGCGCTCAGCCGCAAGGGCCGCCTTGCCCGGCTGACGCTGGCCGTGCCGCTGCTCGCCTTCTTCGTTTCGATCATGGACTACGCCACCTTCTCCTGGACCAGGGACCGGCTGCAGATCATCCCGATCATGTGGGACCAGAAGGAAAACTATGCCTCCAACGGTTTTGCGCTGGCCTTCGCCCTCAATGTGCCGATGGCGCATGTCTCGGCGCCGCCAGGCTATACCGACAAAGCGATCGCGGCGATCGGCAGACCTGATGTAACCGCCTCGGTGCCGGCCGAGAAGCCCGACATCATCATCGTCATGAGCGAATCCTTCTGGGATCCGACCAAGCTGCCCGGCGTCACCATCACGCCCGATCCGATCCCCAACGTGCGGGCGCTGCGCTCGGGCTCGATGTTCTCGCCGGAATTCGGCGGCATGACCGCCAACATCGAGTTCGAGGCCCTGACCGGCTTTTCCAACGCCTTCCTGCCGGCCGGCAGCATCCCCTATCAGCAATATGTGCGCACGCCGACGCCTTCGCTGGCAACCTTCCTCAAGAGCCAGGGTTACCGGGCGCGCGCCATCCATCCCGGCACCAACTGGTTCTGGAACCGTGGCGCGGTCTACGCCGATTTCGGCTTCAACGACTTCAAGTCGGAAGAGACGCTGCCGCCCATGCAAAAGCGCGGGCCGCTGGCATCGGACGCGGCGATGACCGACGAGATCATCAGCGAGGCCGACGCCAGCGACGAGCCAGTGTTCTTCTTTGCCGTCAGCCTGCAAAACCACGGTCCTTACGAGCCGAACCGCTATTACAATCCGACGCATACGGTGAAGGCGCCGATCAGCCAATGGGCGCGCGAATCGCTGCTTAGCTATGCCGAGGGTTCAGCCGATGCGGATCGCGGCCTTGAACGCCTGGTCGAATGGGCGAAGAAACGCTCCCGTCCCACCGTGATCGCCTTCTTCGGCGATCATCTGCCGCCGCTGGGGCCGGTCTACGTCGAAACCGGCTTCCTCAAGGACAATGTCGCGCCGCGCAAGGAAGCGTCGCCCGAGGCCGCCCTCGAACACCACGAGACGCCGCTGGTCATCTGGTCGAACCGCACCGGACCGGCTGAGCACATGGGTGCCGTCAGCCCAGCCTTCCTGCCCTATCATATCCTGAAAACGGCCGGGATCAGCCATCCCTACTACACCGGCTTCCTGGGCGAGATGAGCGAACGCTACCGTGTCGTCGACCGCAATCTTCTGCTGACGCCGGCTGGCGAAGCCACGCCCGATTGGGCGCGACAAAAGGAGATCGATCCGGCGATCCGCGATTTCCGCCTGCTGCAGTACGATATGATGTTCGGCAAACGCCACGCGGCACCCGACTTCTTCCCCGAAACGGTCGACAAGATTGTCGCCGCCCATACGAGTTGAGACCGCCTTTAGTTCGTCAATTGCAGCTTTGAGAACTTGTTGGCAATCTGCTGGAAGACGTCCGGCAATTTGGTCGGATCGTTGACTGCATAATAGCCGCTCGGATCAGAGGCGCAGGCGCTGTAAAGCGCACGGTTGGCTGCGGTGTCGGACTGCAGCACCATGGTGTAGATCTGCACGCCCTGGTCCTTCAATTGGGTGCAGACGCTTTTGGTCCAGCCATCGACGTTGCGTGCCGCCGTCGTCTGGTTATCCGATCCGAAACGACCGCCGGCCAGATAGCCATATGATGTGTAGTCAGACTTCGTCGGCTGTTGGCTGGCGCCATAGACGACGTTCTCACCGTCGGTGAGCAACAGCACGATCTTGCTGATGCCGGGCGTCTTCCACGGCGCTCCATCGGTGTAGGGCGCGGCGGGCGACAGCACCCGCATACCCCATGACAGGCCCTCGGAGACATTGGTGCCCGAACCGTTCCACTCGGTCATCTGACTGGCTGCCTTGCGCAGCTTGTCGAAATCGTCGGTCAGGGCGACCACCGGGGTCGGACACGCACGGTTCGGGCCGATAGTGATGGGAGAGCCGGTCTCGGTGATGAGTTCCTTGGCGGGCGCAACATATTTGGCGATCTTTTCCCTGGCAGCCCTGTCATCGGGTGACAAAAGGTCGATGAGGTTGCCGAGCAGGTTGCTGAGATCGATGCCCAGAATGTTGATGCCCGACTGGGCAAGCCTGGTTTTGTCGCTGACATCGTTGAGGTAGGAGTTGTTGTAGTATTTGTCCGAATTGCCATAGGCGCCAGACGGCTTTTGGGCGTCTTCGGGATCGTCCGGCGCAAAGTACGGCACGAACAGCGTGTCGGGCTTGGCCGTGTCGGGTGGCGTGTCGGAGATATTGTAAGCGCCTGGCCGCGCCTCGACACAACCCTTCCATCCGGTGCCATTCCATCCGGCATCGGTCCATCCGGTCTTCTTGAGCTGTTTGAAAAGCGCCATGTGGTTCGGTCGCTTGCCGTCGATGACGGGAAAATTGACGCCGTTGGTCGAGGACTTGCCGTCCATGTCGATCCAGGACGGATCGAAGCCGTCGCCATTGACGTTGACAGCGGTTACGAAAGGAACCAGCGAGGCGCGGATCTTGCGCGTCGGCGATTTCGCCGCTTCGAGCGTGTCGAGCAACGATTTTGTCGCCGTCCTCAACGCCGTCATGCGCGCGCCGGCCATCGAGCCGGTGTTGTCCAGCACCAGCACGACTTCGAGCTGGTTGTTCGATTCGACCGCCGAGGCATCGACGACGATGCGCTTGCTGTCGCCGAACAGGAAGGCGAAGTTGAGATTGACGTCCGCCGAGGCAACCGCCTTTGTCTTGACGAAGTTGACGCCCTTGTCGACAGTCAACGTCGCCTGCGCATTGCCGAGCTCGCCATGACCGACGATGTTGGCTTGGAAATAGCGGTTGAAAGCGTCATTGCGGGTGATGTCGAGATCGCCAAGGTGCGAGGAAGCAAGGTTTGCCGAATCGAGAGCGTTCTGCAAATTGCTCTTGGCCCGCATAAGGGTCGAGACATCGGTTGCGAAAGCGACTGCTGTCAGGATGACCGGCAAACCCAGTGCCAGCACAAGCGTGAAATTGCCGCTCTTCGAGCGCCAGAATTTGTCGAGAAGCATCCTTACCCCCGGAAATGCTTGCCGCTTTTGTGCGGTCGTCCGGGCTTTTGCGCCTTCCATGATGAATCGACCGTTGACGGCTGGGCTTCAACTCCACACAACCTTCTAGTGTGGTTAAGACGTGGTTCCCGGAAACCACAACTTCCGCCGTTGCTGCTCCCCGATCGTCACGTGGGACACACGGGAATGCCGCTTGCCCTTGCTTTACGGTCGGATTGCTATATAGACGCCCGCAATCTGCCGGTCCTTGCTGGGGGCTGAACGGAGGGCCGGAGGTTTTTTAGAACCTTCGTGTGAAGCCGGAAGTGCTTCCGCCTCCCGTGTCTCCGCTCTCGACCGTCTCGTTATGCTCCTTTCTTCCCCCTGCCCCTTCGAGGGTTTGCGGGTCAGAGAAGTTGCAGAGGCTTTTGCCGCCGGGAACCGGGAGAGAAACGAAGAAAGGCATAAGACATAATGGCTCTTTACGAACATGTGTTTCTTGCCCGGCAGGACCTCTCGCAGCAGCAGGTCGATGCTCTTGTCGAACAGTACAAGGGTGTCATCTCCGCGAATGGCGGGTCCGTCGGCCGGGTCGAGAATTGGGGACTGAAGTCCCTCACCTACCGGGTCAACAAGAACCGGAAGGCTTACTACACGCTGATGGACCTGAATTGCCCAGCGGCCGCGCTCAACGAGATGGAGCGCCAGATGGGCCTGTCCGAAGACGTGCTGCGCTTCCTGACCATCAAGGTCGAGGCGCATGAGGAAGGCCCGTCGGCCATGATGCAGAAGCGCGAAGAGCGCTCGGAACGCGGCGGCTTCGGCGACCGCGACCGTGGCGATCGTGGCCCGCGCTCGTTCGGCGACCGTGATCGCGGCGACCGTGGCGATCGTCCGCCGCGCTCGTTCGGCGACGCCGGTGCCGATCGTGGTCCGCGCCGTCCGCGCGAAGGCTTTGAAGGGGGTGCAGAATAATGGTCGACATCAATCAGATCCCGACCCGGCGCCCGTTCCATCGCCGCCGCAAGACCTGCCCGTTCTCAGGCGCCAACGCGCCCAAGATCGACTACAAGGACGTGCGTCTCCTGCAGCGCTACATTTCCGAGCGCGGCAAGATCGTGCCGTCGCGCATCACCGCCGTCAGCCAGAAGAAGCAGCGCGAACTCGCCAAGGCAATCAAGCGCGCCCGCTTCCTCGGCCTGCTGCCCTACGTGGTTCGCTAATAGCGTCAATGCGGGCGGCTCGCCGCCCGCTCCTCTCCCACGGCGACGGGCGCCGCAGGGTTGGACATCAAATCCCGGGTTGAGGTCAAAAACCTCTAACTGCCGCGACAGGCAGGACAGCGACACCAGCGCCCCCGGGCGCTCAAGCTTCCTGACCTGTTCCAGAGACATTCGGCGTCGATCTCATCGATTGATTGGCGCCCAACCGAAGGAACAAAACCATGGACGTCATTCTTCTCGAACGCGTTTCCCGCCTCGGCCAGATGGGCGACACCGTCAAGGTCAAGGACGGCTTTGCCCGTAACTTCCTGCTGCCGCAGGGCAAGGCGCTGCGCGCCAACGAAGCCAACAAGAAGAAGTTCGAAGGCCAGCGCGCCCAACTCGAAGCCCGTAACCTCGAGCGCAAGTCGGAAGCGGCCCAGATCGCCGAAAAGCTCGACGGCAAGAGCTTCATCGCCGTCCGCTCCGCCGGCGAAACCGGGCAGCTTTACGGTTCCGTTTCGACCCGCGACATCGCCGATCTGCTGACGGCGGAAGGTTTCTCGATCAACCGCAACCAGATCCTGCTCAACCAGCCGATCAAGACCATCGGTGTCACCAATGTGGCGATCGCGCTGCATCCGGAAGTCGAGGTCACCGTCACGCTCAACATCGCCCGCACGGCCGACGAAGCCGAGCGCCAGGCCAAGGGCGAGACACTGACCACTGCCGAAGCCATCTATGGCGACGACATCAACGACAACGCCCGGCCGGAGAACTTCTTCGATCCGAACACCGAGTTCGAGGGCGGCGAAGACAACGCCTGATCACACTTCGCAAGACGATTGGAGCCATGGGCTGATCACGACTTAAAGCCAAGCTCCGATCACTTTGCCGTCATCCAGCCATGCTGGACCAATGCCCGGGTCTCTCGCCCGGGCATTTTTGTGCCAAATGGAACTTTTCGAACCCCTATATATTGTTGCAGACTATGGCGTAGCGCGTCCTTTGGCCGCGCAAAGCACGCTGTGCAACTTTGGTTCGGCGCAAGACCCCCGGCGAAATCGATACCGATTTTCGCGGTCACGCGCCAAGGCAGCCTGTCTGGCCGAGAGGGGACATTTGGTCATGAATATTCTGTTGAAGCGCGTTCTCGACCGCCTGGTGCGCACCGGCAATCTCAAGGTGACCGGCCCCAAGGGCTCGGCTGTGATTTTCGGCGACGGCAGCGGCGAACCGGTGCACATGCATATCAAGACGGCGCATGCCGAGCGCGCCATCACCTTCGATCCGATGCTGGCAGTGCCAGAGTCCTACATGGACGGCGAACTCGACATCCTCGAAGGCGGCGTGCTGGGCGTGATGCGCATCGCCTTCCAGAATATGGGCAGCGGCGGCATCGACGCCACCTGGTCGAAGGCCATCGAAGGGCTGCGCCACGCCTTCCGCCGCCTGCAGCAGATCAACACCGCCTCGCGCTCGCGCCGCAACGTGCAGCGCCACTACGATTTGTCGGGCGACCTCTACCGGCTCTTCCTTGACCAGGACATGCAGTATTCCTGCGCCTATTTCGAGCAGCCGGACATGACGCTGGACGAAGCGCAGGCCGCCAAGAAGCGCCACATCGCCGCCAAGCTCCGGCTGAAAGCCGGCCAGACGGTGCTCGACATCGGCTCCGGCTGGGGCGGGCTTGGCCTCTACCTCGCCAAAGCGTTCGACGTCGACGTGCAGGGCGTGACGCTGTCGACCGAGCAGCATGGCGTCGCCACCGACCGGGCGCACGCGCAAGGGCTGGAAAGCCGCGTGCATTTCGAGCTCAAGGACTACCGCGAACTCAACGAGCGTTTCGATCGCATCGTCTCGGTCGGCATGTTCGAGCATGTCGGCGTCAACCACTACCGTACGTTCTTCGACAAGAGCGCGACGCTGCTCAAGCCCGATGGCGTGATGCTGTTGCACACGATCGGTCGTTCCGGCGTGCCGTGGGCGACCAGCGCATTCATCCGCAAATACATCTTCCCGGGCGGCTATATCCCTTCGCTCTCGGAAGTCATGCCGGCGATCGAAAAGTCGGGCCTGGTCGTCACCGACGTCGAGATCCTGCGGCTCCACTATGCCGATACGCTGAAGCACTGGGGCGAGCGCTTCGCTGCCAACCGCGACAAGGCCAAGGCGATCTATGACGAGCGCTTCTGCCGCATGTGGGAATTCTATCTGGCGGCCTCGGAAGCCGCCTTCCGCTGGCAGGACCTGGTCATCTTCCAGATCCAGATCACCAAGAAGAACGATACGCTGCCGATGTCGCGCGACTACATGGCCAAATGCGAAAAGGCGCTCGAGATGCGCGATATGGGGCATCGTGAAACGGCTCCCGTCAAAAAGAGTCCGACCGCCAAGCCGGCTCGTCGCCGCAAGGTTGCGGACCAGGAATAGCATTGCCGCTTGCCATTGCCGGCGCCTGCACTGAAAAAGGTCCCGTGACCGTCGCGGGACCTTTTTCATGACCTACGTCCTCTATGCCGCCGCCGCTCTGGCCGAGATCGCCGGCTGCTTTTCGTTCTGGGCCTGGTGGCGGCTGGATAAGTCGCCGCTTTGGCTTCTTCCCGGCCTCGGCTCGCTTGCCCTGTTCGGCCTCCTGCTGGCGCTGGTCGACACGTCAGCCGCCGGTCGCGCCTACGCCGCCTATGGCGGCATCTACATTGCGGCATCGCTTGGCTGGCTGTGGCTGGTGGAGGACGTGCGCCCCGACCGCTGGGATTTTGCCGGCGCGGCGCTCTGCATTGCCGGCGCTTCCGTGATCCTTCTCGTCCCGCGGGGCGCGTGAGATGGAGTTGCCGGCATCCCTTCGCCAAGGTGTCGAGCGCTTGCTCGAAAACGTTCCGCTGGCTGTACTCAAACAAGCGGCAAAAACGCTGTCCGACCGTTATCGTGCCGAATTGCGCGACGGCCGTCTGCACATGGCCGAGGATCTGGCGGTGAAAGCCTATCTGGCGACGCGGCTGCCGGCGACCTATGCCGCGATCCGCACCAGTCTCGATGCGCTGAGCGATGCCAAGCCCGCCTTCCAACCCAAGAGCCTGCTCGATGTCGGCGCAGGTCCTGGTACTGCGCTTTGGGCCACGACTGAGCTGTGGCCCGATCTCGAACAGGCTGTGTTGTTCGAAGCCAGTGCGGCGGTACGCAAGGTCGGCGAGACACTTGCCGCCGGTGCGATTGCCGCCCAGACGAGGTGGCTGGCGGGTGATGCCACCATCGACCTTGCCGACCTCAAGTCGGCCGATCTGGTCACTTGCGCCTATGTGCTCGATGAAATCGCTCCCGCATCACTGCCGAAGCTCATCGACCGCCTCTGGCAACTCACCGCCGACACGCTGCTTGTGGTCGAGCCGGGCACCCCTGCCGGCTGGCAGCGCATCCTTGCCGTGCGCCGGCAGTTGATCGAGGCGGGCGCGCATGTGCTAGCGCCTTGCGCGCATCAGGCGCCCTGCCCGCTGATCCAGCCCGACTGGTGCCATTTTTCCCGCCGCGTCGCCCGCTCGCGCCTGCATCGGCTGGCCAAGGATGCCGACGTGCCGTGGGAAGACGAGAAGTTCATCTATGTCGCGGCTTCCCGAGAACGGCCCACTTCGCACCAGGCGCGGGTTCTTGCGCCGCCGAAATCCGGCTCCGGCAAGGTTCTGCTCAAGCTTTGCCAGGACGACGGTACCGCCGCCGAGCGCTTGTTCACCAAGCGCGACGGCGCCGACTTCAAGCTCGCCCGGCGGCTGGACTGGGGCGACAGGCTGGGTTCCGAATAGGCGGCAGTGGCGTTTCGAACCGCTCCGAAGAAAAATTCGGAGCGATGTCGAATCCAGGCCGTGCCGTTCGACCATTGGCGTTCTCGGATCTTTCGAGACGCCAAGAGTGTCAAACGCCATCAGCCAACAGGAGAGACGCAATGAGCTATATCGCAGGATTTGTCGCCGCGGTGCCCGCCGCCAACAAGGAAGCCTATCGCAAGCATGTCGCCAAGGCGGCATCGGTGCTGAAGGAGTTCGGCACCACCCGGATGGTCGAGGGATGGGGCGACGACGTGCCCGGCGGCAAGATCACCGACTTCAAGGGAGCCGTGAAGGCAAAGCCGGATGAGGTCATCACCTTTTCGTGGCACGAATACGCGGACAAGGCGGCGGCGGACGCTGCCTATCAGACGATGATGAGCGACCCGCGCATGGCGGAGATCGGCGCGTCCATGCCCTTTGACGGCAAGCGCATGATCATCGGCGGTTTCACGCCGTTCATCGACCTGAACACGACCGGCAAGACCGGCTATATCGATGGCTCGCTGGTGCCGGTGCCGGCCGCCAACAAGCAAGCCTACCTTGCCGTGGCGGCGAAGCAGGCCGCGGTGATCAAGGAACATGGCGCAACCCGCGTCGTCGAGGCGTGGGGCGACGATGTTCCCGACGGCGAGATCACCGATTACCGCAGCGCCGTGAAAGCGACGGGCGATGAGGTTGTCGTCTATGCCTGGGTCGAATGGCCGTCGAAGCAGGTGCGTGACGACGCCTGGAAGAAGGTGATTGCCGATCCGCGCATGTATGCCGACACCATGCCCTACGACAACCAGCGCCGGGTCCACGGCGGCTTCGCACCGATCCTCGACGCCTGATCCCAAGAACCCTAGACAATCCTGGAAAAGGAAACCCACCATGCGTTATGCCTGTCTCATCTACTACCACCCCAAGACGCTGTTCGGCGGCAGCCCGCAAGCCAACGCCGTGCTGGCCGAATGCGCCGGATATGACGAGGTGCTCAGGGCCAGCGGCCACTTCGTAACCGCCGAGGCCCTGGTGTTGCCGGAAGAGGCGATGACCGTGCAGGTCCGCGACGGCAAGATGTCTTCGGTCGACGGCCCGTTCATGGAGACCAAGGAAATCCTGGGCGGCATCATCGTCATCGAAGCCCGTGATCTCAATGAAGCGGTGCGGGTGGCGAGCGGCCATCCGCTGGCAACGATCGGCTTTATCGAAGTCCGTCCGGTCGTCGACTTCAGCCAGCCGCCGCCGGTCCTGTGAGCACCGCCGGCCCGCGCGACGCCCTGGAGGCGGCCTACCGCACCGAGGCGCGGCGCGTGCTGGCGACCTTGATCCGCCTGCTCGGCGGTTTCGACGCGGCGGAGGAGGCCTTGCATGAGGCCTTCACTGCTGCCGCCGAACAATGGCCGCGCCAGGGTGTGCCGGCCAATCCCTATTCCTGGCTGGTCTCGGCCGGCCGCTTCAGGACCATCGACCGCTGGCGCCGGGAAGCGCGGCTGGCCGGGGCTCTGCCCGAGCTCACGGCTCTGGCCGAGCCGACACCGGAGCCGGCCATGCCGGAAGACATCCAGGACGATGAATTGCGGCTCATCTTCGTCTGCTGCCATCCGGCGCTGGCGCCGGATGCACGCATCGCCCTGACCCTGCGCGAAGTGGGTGGTTTGACCACCGAAGAGACCGCCCGCGCCTATCTGACGCCGGCACCGACCATTGCGCAACGCATCGTGCGGGCCAAGGCGAAGATCCGCGACGAGGCCATCCCTTACGAAGTGCCGGACCGCGACGACCTGCCGGCGCGTCTCGAGAGTGCGCTGCAGGTGATCTACCTGATCTTCAATGAGGGTTACGCGGCAACCGAGGGGCCGAACCTGACGCGGGCCGATCTGTGCGCCGAGGCGATCCGGCTCGGCCGGCTGATGGTCGAACTGCTCGACCAGCCGGAGGCGCAAGGGCTGCTGGCCCTGATGCTGCTGCACGAGGCGCGGCGCGCGACGCGGGTCGACGCCAGCGGCGACCTTGTCCTGCTAGAGGATCAGGACCGCACGCTGTGGGACCGTTCGCTGATCGCCGAGGCCGACGGCCTGATCGGTCGGGCGATCGCCTCGCGCCGCATCGGACCTTACATCCTGCAGGCGGCCATTGCTTCCGTCCACGCCGAGGCGGCAGGCACGGCGGAGACCGACTGGGTACAAATCGTCGCGCTTTACGATGTGCTCGGCCGCGTCGACCCCTCGCCGGTCGTGGCACTCAACCGCGCCGCGGCCATAGGCATGCGCGACGGCCCGCAGGCCGGACTGGCGGCAATCGAGGCGGCCATGGGACAAGGCGGGCTGGACGGCTACCATCTGGCGCACGCGGCGCGAGCAGAAATGCAGCGCAGGCTTGGCTTGACCGAAGCGGCAAGGACCTCCTACCGGCGGGCGATCGAGTTGACCCGGCAACCGGCGGAACGCCGGTTCATCGAGGGGCGACTCGGTCAGCTTTGAGCGGGATGGCTGCACAGGGCACCATTCTTGTTTTCCCGTTTTGTTCTCCCTGTAGATGCGCTACAATCGTTCTTTCGATTCGAGTCAATTGTGATTCTTTCCACCGAAAAAACTCGGCTGTGAATCGCGGGTATCAAAGCTGATTGGACAGGCACTGGTGCAGATAAGTCAGCATGGACTTGTCACGTTCTGATATCGAGAAGCCGGGATCGAAATCGGGGACATCATGGCAGAAGCAGCGCGAAAATTCGGCGTCGCGGAAACACCGCTTTATCGTGAAGCGCCAAACAACATCGAGGCCGAGCAGGCGCTGCTCGGCGCGATCCTGGTCAACAACGATGCCTTCTACCGCGTCTCGGACTTCCTCAAGGCCAGCCATTTCTACGAGCCGCTGCACCGCAAGATCTTTGAGGTGGCGTCCGAGTTCATCCGCATGGGCAAGGTCGCGACGCCGATAACGCTAAAAACCTTCCTGCCGGCCGACGAGAAAGTCGGCGACATGACGATGGCGCAATATGTCGTGCGGCTGGCGGTGGAGGCCGTTACCGTCGTCAACGCCACCGACTATGGCCGCGCCATCTATGACCTTGCGACGCGCCGCGCGCTGATCACCGTCGGCGAGGACATGGTCAACATCGCCTATGACGCGCCGGTCGACATGGCGCCCGGCGAACAGATCGAGGACGCCGAACGCCGCCTGTTCGAGCTGGCCGAAAACGGCCGCTACGATGGCGGCTTCGAGAGTTTTTCCGATGCGTTGAAGAACGCCGTCGACATGGCCAGTGCGGCTTACATGCGCGACGGTCACCTATCCGGCATTGCCACCGGCCTGCGCGATCTCGACCACCGCATGGGCGGCCTGCAGCCATCCGATTTGATCATCATCGCCGGCCGCCCAGGCATGGGCAAGACGTCGCTGGCCACCAACATCGCCTACAACATCGCGGCCGCCTATGAGCCTGCCCAGCAGGCCGACGGTTCGGTCAAGGCGGCCAATGGCGGCGTCGTCGGCTTCTTCTCGCTCGAAATGTCGTCGGAGCAGCTGGCCACCCGCATCATCTCCGAGCAGACCGAGATACCATCTTCGAAAATCCGGCGCGGCGATTTGACGGAAGCCGATTTCGGCAAGCTTGTCGCCTACACGCAGGAGAACCACAAGCGCCCGCTCTACATCGACCAGACGGGTGGTATCTCGATCGCCCAGCTCGCGGCGCGCGCCCGCCGCCTCAAGCGGCAGCGCGGGCTGGACCTGATGGTCATCGACTATATCCAGCTGATGCAGGGTTCGTCCGCCAAGGCGTCGCAGAACCGCGTCCAGGAAATCACCGAGATCACCACCGGACTGAAGGCACTCGGCAAAGAGTTGGGCGTGCCGATCATCGCCCTCTCACAGCTCTCGCGTCAGGTCGAAAGCCGCGACGACAAGCATCCGCAGCTGTCCGATCTGCGCGAATCGGGCTCGATCGAGCAGGACGCCGACGTCGTGCTGTTCGTGTACCGCGAGGAATATTACATCAAGAACAAGGAACCGGAGAAAGGCACGCCCGAGCACCTCGCCTGGGAAACGAAGATGATCGAGGTCCAGGGCAAGGCCGAAGTGATCATCGCCAAGCAGCGCCATGGCCCGACCGGCACCGTCAGCCTTGCCTTCCAGGGCGAGTTCACCCGCTTCTCCGACCTCGCCGAGGAGCATCATCTGCCGGAAAGGTTCGAGTAGCTTTTTGACCTACCGTCGCGCTCTGTCACACCCCCCTCTGTCCTGCCGGACATCTCCCCCGCAAGGGGGGAGATTGGATGTCGTTACCGATTTCGCCAATCGCCGACGTGGCAGAGATGGTGCTGTAGTCAAAACTGCCAATCTCCCCCCTTGCGGGGGAGATGTCCGGCAGGACAGAGGGGGGTGTGAAGGAACGCCCCGCTTTCCCAATTTTCAGCCTGCGGCGACGTAATGGCAAAGTCACGCGTCCAATTCATCTGCCAGAGTTGCGGATCGGTGCATCAGCGCTGGGCCGGCAAATGCGATGCCTGTGGCGAGTGGAACACGCTGGTCGAGGAAGGCACGTCCGGCGGCATCGGCTCGGGACCAGCCAACACGCGCAATGCCCGCAAGGGCCGCGCGGTGGTGCTGACCACGCTGTCCGGCGATATCGAGGACGCGCCGCGCATCATCTCGGGCATTGGCGAACTCGACCGCGCCACCGGCGGCGGTTTCGTGCGCGGCTCGGCGTTGCTGGTCGGCGGCGACCCCGGCATCGGCAAGTCGACGCTGCTCACCCAGGCGGCCGCGGCGCTGGCATCAAAAGGCCATCGCATCGTCTATGTTTCCGGCGAAGAGGCGGTCGCGCAGATCAGGCTGCGGGCGCAGCGGCTTGGCGTCGCCTCTTCTCCGGTGGAACTTGCCGCCGAGACCAATGTCGAGGACATCCTGGCGACGATCGCCGACGGCAAGCGGCCTGATCTCGTCATCCTGGATTCGATCCAGACGCTGTGGACCGACCTTGCCGATTCGGCGCCTGGGACCGTCACACAGGTGCGCGCCGCCGCCCAGGCGATGATCCGTTATGCGAAATCCACAGGGGCGGCGATCGTGCTGGTCGGCCATGTCACCAAGGAAGGCCAGATCGCCGGGCCGCGCGTCGTCGAGCACATGGTCGACGCCGTGCTCTACTTCGAAGGCGAAGGCGGCCATCACTATCGCATCCTGCGCACGGTGAAGAACCGTTTTGGACCGACCGACGAGATTGGCGTCTTCGAAATGTCGGACAAGGGCCTGCGCGAGGTCGCCAATCCGTCCGAGCTTTTCCTTGGCGAACGCCATGCCAAATCGCCGGGGGCGGCGGTTTTCGCCGGCATGGAGGGGACAAGGCCGGTGCTGGTCGAGATCCAGGCACTGGTCGCACCCTCCTCGCTCGGCACGCCGCGCCGCGCCGTCGTCGGCTGGGACGGCGCCCGGCTGTCGATGATCCTGGCGGTTCTCGAAGCCCATTGCGGCGTGCGCTTCGGCACTCACGATGTCTATCTCAATGTCGCCGGAGGCTACCGGATTTCGGAGCCCGCGGCCGATCTGGCAGTGGCGGCCGCCCTGGTTTCCTCGCTCACCGGTCTTGCCCTTCCCGCCGATTGCGTCTATTTCGGCGAAATCAGCCTTTCGGGCGCCGTGAGGCCGGTTGCGCATGCGCAACAGCGCCTCAAGGAAGCCGAAAAGCTGGGTTTTGGAAGCGCGGTTCTGCCCTCGGGCAGCGGGGAACTGGCCGGGGGGATCGGGGCCGGTTCTTTCCAGCCGACCGAGCTTGCCGACCTCGTGGCACGCATAGCCGGCTCACGCCGAAGCCGCGTGGACGAAGAAGATTAGAGCATCGGACCCAGAACCCGATGCTCCGCGCTATAATGCGGCTCATGGAGTGGGGCGAAAGACATGCCGATTACGCTGCTTGACGGAATTCTCGTCGGCTTCACTCTGGTCTCGGCGATGCTCGCCATGGTTCGCGGCTTCTCGCGCGAAGTCCTGTCCGTCGTCTCCTGGGCAGCGGCGGCAGCGGCGGCGTTCTTCTTCTACAAGCCGGTTGTGCCTTACCTCGCGCCCTACATCGAGAATGAAAAGGTCGCCATGGCGGCGGCCGCCGGCGTGGTTTTCATCATCGCGTTGATCGTCGTCTCGGTCATCACCATGAAGCTAGCCGACTGGATCATCGATTCCAGGATCGGCGCACTCGATCGTACGCTCGGTTTCCTTTACGGCGCCGCGCGCGGCATCCTGGTCGTTGCCGTCGCCCTGCTGTTCTTCAACTGGCTGGCCGGTGCCAAGGCACCAGCCTGGGTCACGGAGGCCAAGTCGCGGCCGCTGCTCGAACAGATCGGCGCCAAGCTCGAAAGCCTGCTGCCCGAGGATCCGGAAAACGCGATCCTCAAGAAGCTCAATCCGAATCAGCCGGCCGCCGAGACACCAGCTGCTCCGGACGCACCGGCGGCGGATGCTCCGGCGGGCGGCGACGATGCCAACACGCCGGCGCCTGACGACAATGACGCAACACCACCGGCCAACAACGCTCCGGCACCGACGGCACCGGCAAACTGACGCCGAAAACGACGTCAGGATCTGACGATGGTGTGAACGACCGCACGGCCCGCGTTGCTTTCGGCGCGAACCCGCATTATATGGCGATTTTAGCGGAGCTTAAGATGGCAGACGCAGACGACGTGCTTTCCGCCGAGGCCGACGACCATTTCCACGACGAATGCGGTGTGTTCGGCATTTTCGGCCGGCAGGACGCGGCAGCCATCGTCACACTGGGCCTGCATGCGCTGCAGCATCGTGGCCAGGAAGCGGCAGGCATCGTTTCTTATGACGGCAGCCAGTTCCATGTCGAACGCCATGTCGGCCTGATCGGCGACACCTTCACCAAGCAGCGCGTCATCGACAGCCTGCAAGGCAACCGCGCCATTGGCCATACCCGCTACGCCACGACTGGCGGCGCCGGCATGCGCAACATCCAGCCCTTTTTCGCAGAATTGGCCGATGGCGGCTTCGCCGTCGCCCACAACGGCAATCTGACCAACGCCATGACCGTGCAGCGCGCGCTGCAGAAGCAAGGCGCGATCTTCTCCTCCACCTCCGATACCGAGACGCTTTTGCACCTTGTCGCCACCAGCAAGGAGCGCGATTTGAACTCGCGTTTCATCGATGCGGTGCGGCAGGTCGAGGGCGCCTTCTCGCTGGTGGCGATGACGGCCAAGAAGATGATCGGCTGCCGCGATCCGCTCGGCATCCGGCCGCTGGTGCTCGGCGATCTCGACGGCGCCTGGATCCTGGCCTCCGAAACCTGCGCGCTCGACATCATCGGCGCTCGTTTCGTTCGCGACCTGAAGCCCGGCGAGATGGTCGTCGTCACGTCCAAGGGTATTGAAAGCCTGTTCCCCTTCGAACCGCAGAAGACCCGCTTCTGCATCTTCGAATATGTCTATTTCGCGCGGCCGGATTCCTCGGTCGAAGGCCGTAACGTCTATGAGGTGCGCAAGCGCATCGGCGCCGAGCTGGCGGTTGAAAGCCCGGTCGAGGCGGACATCGTCGTGCCGGTGCCGGATTCGGGCACGCCGGCGGCGATCGGCTTCAGCCAGGCCGCAGGCATTCCCTTCGAGCTCGGCATCATCCGCAATCATTATGTCGGCCGCACCTTTATCCAGCCGGGCGATTCGATCCGCCACATGGGCGTCAAGCTGAAGCACAATGCCAACCGCCGCATGATCGAGGGCAAGCGCGTGGTGCTGGTCGACGACAGTATCGTGCGCGGCACCACCAGCCAGAAGATCGTGCAGATGGTGCGCGACGCCGGCGCCAAGGAGGTGCATATGCGCATCGCCTCACCGCCGACACGCGCCTCCTGCTTCTACGGTGTCGACACGCCGGAGAAATCGAAGCTCCTGGCATCGCGCATGTCAATCGAGGAGATGGCCGAGTTCATTCGCGTCGATTCGCTCGGCTTCCTCACCATTGACGGGCTCTACCGCGCCGTCGGCGAAGCCAGCCGCGACAACGACCAGCCGCAATTCTGCGATGCCTGCTTCACCGGCCAGTATCCAACCCGCCTGCTCGACTTCGAAGGCCACGACAATGTGCGCACGCTGTCGCTGCTGGCGACGAGCGGGACGTAGGCCGGACCGTCATCAGCGTTAGTCAAATTCCCGGAATCCATCGCATGACCCTCGACCTTACCGGCCGCGTTGCGGTCGTCACCGGCGCCTCGCGCGGTATCGGCTATTTCATGGCCAAGGAATTGGCTGCCGCCGGCGCGCATGTCATTGCGGTGGCGCGCACTGTCGGCGGACTGGAAGAGCTCGACGACCAGATCAAGACGGCCGGCGGCCAGGCGACACTGGTGCCGCTCGACCTCGCCGACATGGCCGGCATCGACCGCCTGGGCGGCGCCATCCACGAACGCTGGGGCAAGCTCGACATTCTCGTCGCCAATGCCGGCGTTCTCGGCGTCATTTCGCCGATCGGTCATGTCGAAGCAAAAACCTTCGAGAAGGTGATGACCATCAACGTCACCTCGACCTGGCGGCTGATCCGCTCGGTCGACCCTCTGCTGCGGCTCTCCGATGCTGGACGAGCGATCATCCTATCTTCCAACGCAGCGCACTCGGCGCGTGCCTTCTGGGCGCCCTACGCGGCGTCCAAGGCCGCGGTGGAGACGATGATGCGCTCCTGGGCGCATGAGACGCAGAGCCTGCCGCTCCGGGTCAACGCCGCCGACCCCGGCGCCACCCGCACCGCCATGCGTGCCCAGGCAGTGCCGGGCGAGGATCCCGAGACGTTGCCGCACCCCGCCGAGATCGCCAAACGCATCGTGCCGCTGGCCAGCCCGGAGCTGAAAGAGACCGGATTGATCTTCCAAGCCAAGCACAATCGCTTCGTCGCCTATCGCCAGCCGGAATAAAACTAGAGCCTTTTTGACGCATGTCGGTTTCCCAAAAACCGCTGCACACTTTTAGGCGACATGCGTAGGGATTAAACAGGCCTCCGGCAACGTTTCTTCTGATGTAACCCGTCGAAGACCAACCGGAGGACCGACATGCGTAGACTGCTTCTCGCCACCGCCGCCACCCTGATCGCAGCCGCGGGCGCCGCTTACTCGCAAGATGCCAAGATGAGCTTCTTCGTTACCAGTGTCGGTTCCGGCAAGGGTGCCGACCTCGGCGGCCTCAAAGGCGCCGACGCGCATTGCGCGTCGCTGGCGGAAGCCGCTGGCGTCACCGGCAAAAGTTGGGCCGCCTATCTGTCGACCAGCGACACCGACGCCCGCGACCGCATCGGCAAGGGGCCATGGGTAAACGCAAAGGGCATCAAGATCGCCGACGATGTCGCCTCGTTGCACAGCGATGCCAACGGCATCACCAAGCAGACAGCGCTCAACGAGAAAGGCGAAGCGGTCAACGGCCGCGGCGACACGCCCAACCGCCACGACGTGCTGACCGGCTCCAAGCCCGACGGCACCAAGATCGCCGACCAGACCTGCGGCGACTGGACGATGAGCGGGGCGGAAGGCGCCGCTATGATGGGCCATCATGACCGCGCCGGCCTCGACGATTCGGCAGCGGCCAAATCCTGGAATTCCTCGCACGCTTCGCGCGGCGGCTGCAGCCAGGAGGCGCTCAAGGGCACCGGGGGCGACGGCTTGTTCTATTGTTTTGCCACCAACTGAGCCGATTTCGCTTCGAAATCGGGCTGCGAAACCCCCGTCACATCACGCGGCTGTGATGTGACGATGGAAGGCTGCGCCGCCGTCATGCTTTCGTCATTTCCGTGGAGTTGGTAAGGATCACAGCGACTCCCACAACAAGCGCCCACTGGCAGAATGAGGAAATCCCCATGGCTACGACCGCAGCAGCGTTGGTCTGGTATCTGGTAATCGCCGGCCCGCAAGGCGGCATGGTCGTGCTGCCCAGCACCTTCGACAAACGCGAACAGTGCACCGCCGCCATCACCGAATATCAGAAGCAGCCGACACCGGCCGGCTGGTCGGTGCAATGCGTGCCGAGCGCCTCGCCCTTCACTGACGAGGGCGACGCCGAAGAACCGTCAGCGCAGTAAGCGTCAGCGGCGCGCGCTCACCGTCAGCTCCGGCTTCTGGCTGATGGTCTGGAATACCACGCAATAACGCTCGGTCAGCTTCAGCAGCGAGTCTATCCGCTCCTGCGGCTCATCGGTGTCGAGGTTGAAATTGAGCCGGATGGCGCGAAAGCCGACCGGCGCATCCTTGGCGACACCGAGCGTGCCGCGAAAATCGAGATCGCCTTCGGCTTCCACCGTGGCGGCGCCGAGCTTGAACTCGAGCGCCGTCGCCACCGCCTTCAGCGTCACCCCGGCGCAAGCCACCAAGGCCTCCAGCAGCATGTCGCCCGAGCAGAGCTCAAGCCCTGAGCCGCCTGTTGCCGGATGCAGTCCGGCGATGGCGAGCGCCCTGCCCGTCTCCACCTTGCAGGCAACCGACTGGTCGTCGATCGAGCCCTTGGCGCGAAGCGTGATCAGGGCCTGCGAAGCATCGTCACGATAGGCCTGCTTCAGCGGCGCCTGCATGGCCTTCAGTTCGATCGCATCCATCCGCTTTCCCCTTTCGTCGACTGCTTGCGTCACCGGCATACGCCGTCCGGTCGAGATTTGCGACGATCACCGTGGGAAGGCAATGCCGTTCCGCAACAGGAGACAGCCGCCGACACCGATATCCCAAATGGGACATTGACGGACAAGGTCCCAAAACGTCTGATCCGGGCAAGTCATCACTCCATTTCCCGGCGGTCCCAAGATGCCCCGTACCCTCTCGACAAGGCCGAAACAGGATGGGTTTCGCGCGCCCGGCGAATTCGAACCCAAATCAGGCTGCTGGATGATCTGGCCGGAGCGACCGGACACCTGGCGCCTCGGCGCCAAGCCCGCGCAAAAGCTGTTCGCGGATGTCGCCGCGGCGATCGCGCAAAGCGAGCCGGTGACGGTGGCGGCCTCTGCTCGCCAGTGGCAGAATGCCCGAGCGCGATTGCCAGGCCATGTGCGCATCGTGGAGATGTCCACCAACGATTCCTGGCTGCGCGACAGCGGCCCCAATTTCGTCGTCAACGATCAAGGCGACGTGCGTGGCGTCGATTGGATCTTCAACGCCTATGGCGGTTTCGACGGCGGCCTCTATTCGCCATGGGACCTGGACGACCTGGCGGCGCAGAAAGTGCTCGAAATCGAGAACATGGATCGCTACCGGGCGCCGCTGATCGCCGAGGGCGGCGGATTGCAGTGCGACGGCCAGGGCACCCTCATCACGACGGAGCAATGCCTCCTCAACCGAAATCGCAACGCCCATCTCGGCAAGGCCGAAGTGGAACGCCAGCTCGGCGACTATCTCGGTGTCGATACCGTCATCTGGCTGCCACGCGGCCTCGCTTTCGACGAGACCGACGGCCATGTCGACGACGTCTGCTGCTTCGTGCGCCCCGGCGTGGTCGTGCTGAGCTGGACCGACAACCGGGAGGACCCACAATACGAGATTGTGCGAGAAGCCGAAGAGGTGCTGCGTTCGGCCCGCGATGCGCGTGGCCGCGCGCTGAAAGTTCATCGGCTGCCCCACCCCTTGCCGATCGAGATGACGCCGGAAGAAAGCGACAGCGTGGACCGGCTGGATTCGACCTGGGCGCGACCGGCCGGAAACCGGATCGCGGCGAGCTACATCAACTACTATCCGGGCAACAGCGTCGTGGTGGTACCGCAGTTCGGCTGCGATCTCGATGTGAGGGCCAAGCAGACGCTGGCCGAGCTGTTTCCCGACCACAAGATAGTCGGCATCGAAAACTCACGCGAGATCCTGCTGGGTGGCGGCAATGTCGCCTGCATCACCTTGCCAGTCTATGCCCCGCAACGGCGTTGAGGGAAGGGCATGCCCAAAACAGATAGCGAAAACGGAGGACATTTATGCGCGCTCTGATCTTCTCAACCCTGCTTGCCTGCGGCATCTGCGCAAATGCGGCTTCGGCTGACGAGGAAAAGATCGTCAACGTCTACAACTGGTCCGACTACATCGCGCAGGACACGGCCGAGAAATTCGAGAAGGAGACGGGCATCAAGGTTCGCTACGATGTCTATGACGGCAACGAGGTGCTTGAAACCAAGCTGCTCACCGGCGGCTCGGGATATGACGTGGTCTACCCCTCAGCCTATCCGTTCCTGAAGAACCAGGTGAAGGCGGGGGCGTTCCTGGAACTCGACAAATCGAAGCTTGCCAACCATTCGAAGATCGATCCGCAGGCCCTGGCGCTGATCGCTGGCGCCGACCCGCGGAACCTGCATGCCGTGCCCTATATGGCGGTCACCGACGGCATTGGCTACAACGTCGCCGCGGTGAAGCAGCGGCTGCCGGACGCGCCGACGGATTCCTTCGCCATGGTCTTCGACCTCGAAATGGTCAAGAAGCTGTCCGATTGCGGCGTGGCCATGATCGATGCGCCGGCGGAAGTCATCCCGATGGCGATGAACTATCTTCACATCGACCCCAAATCGACCAGTCCCGACGACCTCGCCAGGGTCGAGGACCTGATGGGCAAGGTGCGGCCCTACATCCGCTATTTCCATTCGTCCAAATACATCAACGACCTCGCCAACGGCGACATCTGCGTGGTGTTGGGCTGGTCGGGGGACATCCTCCAGGCAAGGACTCGTGCGGCGGAATCCGTGAAGAAGCTGGAGATCGCCTATTCCATTCCCAGGGAAGGCACGCTCATCAACTTCGATACGATGGCGGTGCCGAAAGATGCGCCGCATCCCGACAACGCCCAGGCCTGGATCGACTTCAATCTGCGGCCCGATATCGCCGCGGCCAATTCCAGCTATGTCTCCTACGCCAATGCGATACCGGAGTCCCTGCCGCTGATGGACAAGGCCATAGCCAGCGATCCCGGCGTCTTTCCGGCTGATGCCGTAAAGGCCAAGCTGTTCGTGGTCGACAACAACGACCCAAAGTGGCTGCGATCGCAAAACCGCATGTGGACGCGCATCGTGACGGGGCAATAGAGCCGGCGGGAGCCGTCAGGCTCAAGCGACGTCGCGGAGGGTCGCCAGCAGCTCGACCTGGGAGTGCACGCCGAGCTTGCGGTAGATCTGCTTGATGTGGTTGCGGACGGTGCCGGGCGAGACGGCGAGACTTCGCGAGATGGTCTTGGCGTTGCCACCATCGACCAGGTGCCGCGCAATCTCGGCCTCGCGCCTGCTCAGCCGCGAGCGAGCGTCACCGATTGCGGCGCCCTTGTGCCGGAAGCGGCACAGATGAAGCAATCTTCCCAAAATGAGCCTTGTCGCGCTGCTTGCCGCGCAAGCCGTTGCCAGATCCTGCTCGCCAAACGGTTCTGCCCCGTTTCGCCTGAGAAAAGTGACATAGCCAGCGGTCAGCCCGTCGAGATTGAACACGCCGGTGATCTCGTCGAAACTGTCGGAAGGGCCGAAGAATTCGCGATAGTAGGGGGTGCGCTGGAAGTCGCCATTGCGGAGTGCCGACAGCGGCAACAGGAAATCCTGCCTTGTGCTGGCGAACCTCTGGAAGAAGGGATCCTGGCGATACAGTCGTGCATCGTAGTCGCGGTTCCAGCGATCGGGGCCGGCATCGTCGATGGTCAGGGACGTGATATCGCGACGGTAAAAGCCGACATAGGCGCGGTCGGAGCCAAGCAACTCGCTCGCCGCTGCCGTGAAGCGAGCCGACAATTCTTCGGGAGTCGCGGCAACGGCCGCAGCGGCCACACCGCCGCTCCAGCGTCCAAACTGATCGAGGGAAACGTTCGACTGCATTCCGGCTCACAGTAGCGCAAGCCGTTACAAGTTCAAAACAGCCATTTCCTTTGACTTCGAACCTCTCGGCCATACCTATGCGGGAGTCGTTGTCGCGGAGCCATCATGCCGGTCAAGCTGAAACTGATCTGCCTTATCCTGCCGATGCTTGCCGTCCTGGCGCAGCCCGTCCTGGCTGAAACAGCGGAGCGGCCGGCGCCCTCGGGCGGCGTTCTGTCCCTGCTGCCGCCGCCGCAGACAACCAACCATTCGATCACGCTGGCCGGAAGAAAGCTGGATTACCAGGCAAAAGCCGCCACCCTGTCGCTGCTTTCCGGCAAGGGCGACGTCACGGCGGAGATCTTCTATGTCGCCTACACGCTGGAGCCGCCGGCAAGCGGGGCCAAAGACCCGCAGCGGCCGATCACCTTCGTGTTCAACGGCGGCCCTGGAGCAGCGTCCGCCTATCTGCATATCGGCGCTCTCGGTCCACGGATAATCGCGACGGGAGCCGACGGCGAATTCCTGCCGTCACCGCAAAGACTGATCGACAATCCGGACAGCTGGCTCGACATGACCGATCTCGTCTTCGTCGATCCGGTCGGAACCGGCTATAGCCGCGAGGCACCGGGGCAGGACACGCGCGATTTCTGGGGTGTCAACCAGGATGCCAGCTCGATTGGCGCCTTCATCCGGCTCTATCTCTCGCAGAACGGCCGCACCGGCTCGCCGCTGTTCCTTGCCGGTGAAAGCTATGGCGGGTTCCGCGCGGCGCTGCTCGCCAGGACATTGCAGGAAGATATCGGCATCAGTCCGAACGGCATCGTGCTGATCTCCCCGGCGCTGGAGTTCACGCTGGTGCAGCCCGACGAATTCGAGCCGCTGCATTGGGCGCTCGAACTGCCTTCACTGGCGGCGGTGCGCCTGCGCGCCGAAGGCGTCAGCGGCGATGCATTGCGGGAGAAGCTGGCAGACGTCGAACATTATGCGATGGGCGATTACCTTACGGCGCTCACCAGCGGACTGGAGCAAGGCAGGCGGCTGGCCAGTCAACGCGTGGCTGACATCACCGGCCTGCCGCTCGACCTGGTGCAGCGGAACTCCGCCCGCATTCCCACCGGCCTGTTCGCAAGGGAGTTCGCCCGCGCCAGCGGCAAGGTGCTCAGCCCCTATGACGCCACGATCGGCACGGCCGACATCGCGCCCGAGAGCGCTCGCATCGCCGGCCCGGATCCGGTGCTCGACCGCAGCGTGCCGGCGCTGACGTCGGCGTTCGTCGGCTATATCAGCGACGAACTGCATTTCCGCACCGATGTCAGCTATCGGCTGCTCAATGGCGAAATCAGCCATAATTGGGACTACGGGACCAGCGCGTCACGGCAAGGCTATGCCGGGGTAATGGACGATCTGCAGCGAGCACGCTCGCTGAACCCCTCGCTCGGCGTCGTGATCGTCAACGGCTACACCGACCTGGTCACGCCTTACCTCGCCTCGCGCTACCTGGTGAACCAGATCCCGTCGCTCGCCAATGCCAAGCCTATCCGTCTCGATGTCGTCGAGGGCGGGCACATGATGTATTTCCGATCCGATGGTCGGCGCGCCCTGAAAGAGGCCGCTTCGGAGCTTTACCAGGCGACGCAATAGGCTTGGCGACAGTGCAACTCGCCATGGACCCCTGCCCCAACATAAGCACCGGGCTGGCGTAGCGCCGCAGCGGTTTTCGCCCGTATAGCTTGGTGCCAAGGGAGCTGAATTCACAGTTCCCTTGTGTCGCTCCTCACAGCATTTCTGCCGCTCCGGCAATTTTGGTCCCACGCGCCTTATGGCCGATATCGCCATTCTCGAAACACGCGAGCGGGTTCTTGCAGGCATCCTGCTGACCGGTGCGGCCTATCTGCTGTTTTCGACACAGGATGCTTCGATCAAGCTGTTGGTCGTCGGCATGAGCGTCTGGCAGATCATGTTCTTCCGCAGCATCACCATTCTGGGTGCGTGCGCGGCGATCGGCGGACGACAGTTGTTTGCTGACACGATGCGCTCGCCGATCGTGCGGCCGATGCTGGTGCGCAGTGCCTTCACGCTTGCTGCGTGGCTCTGCTACTACAACGCGGCGCGCAGCCTGCAGCTCGCCGAACTGACCACCGTCTATTACGCGGCCCCAATCATTGTCACCGTGCTTTCGGTGTTCCTGCTCGGCGAAAAAGTGCCGATGCTGCGCTGGCTGGCGGTGCTGATCGGCTTTGCCGGCGTGTTCATCGCTTGCGATCCGACTCATCTCGGCCTGTCCGTGCCGGTGCTGCTGGTGCTGGCGGCCGCCTTCTTGTGGGGCATCGCCATCGTACTCTTGCGCAAAACCGCCCTTGCCGAGCGCTCGATGATCCAACTCCTGCTCAACAATTTCTATTTCCTGCTGTTTTCGGCGGTACCGGCGTTGTTGTGGTGGCGGACACCGGACGGGGCTCAGTTGCTGCTCCTTGCCAGCGTCGGCGCACTCGGCGGCCTGGCGCAGTATCTTCTCTTCGAGGGCATGAAGCGCACACCGGCCTCGGTGCTGGCACCGCTGGAATACACCTCGCTGTTGTGGGCGTTCGCGCTCGGCTTTGCGATCTGGGGCGACGTGCCGCGCCGCGAAGTCTTCCTGGGTGCCGCCCTGATCGTCGCCGCCGGCCTGTTGATCGTCGGCACCGAGCATTTCCGCAAACGGCTATGATGTGCATGGCCATGATTGCTGACACTACGATGTCAGGACCAAGCGGCGTAGGCTGGTTGCATGACTGACTTTGCAGCCGCCACCGACACCGCCGCGGAGCGCACACTCGGCATCATCCTGGTGTCGTCCTCAGCTGCCGTTTTCGGCCTGACCGGTGTCCTGACAAAGTCGATCCATGCCGACCCGTTGACCATCATCTGCTGGCGCGGCTTTGTCGGCGCGATCCTGATCAGCTTCTATGTGCTGTGGCGGCGTCACCGTTCCGGCAACCGCGAAACGCTGCGGCTTGGCTGGCGCGGCTGGCTGCTGGCGGTGGAAGGTGCGCTGGCCAGCATCGCCTTCATATCGGCGTTCAAGTTCACCTTCGTCGCCAATGTCGCCGTCATCTATGCCACAGCACCTTTCGTCACCGCACTGCTGGCCTGGGTTCTGACGCGCGAACCGTTCCGGTTGCAGACGATGGTCGCCGCCGCCGTGTCGCTGTGCGGCGTGGCGATCATGGTCTGGTCCGGCTTCGGCAGCGGCAATCTGTTCGGCGACGGACTGGCACTGCTGATGACCATCGGCAGCGGCCTCTACATGATCATGGTACGCGCCTTCCGCGACACGCCCGTGGTGTGGGCCGGTGCGGTGTCGGCCTTCCTGTTGTTCGTGCTCGGCTGGTTCGTCACCGATCCGCTGGCGGTTTCGCCAAGGGATGCGGTTCTGCTCGTCACTTTCGGCGCGTCCTTCGCGCTGTCCTCGATCCTGTGGACGGAAGGCGCGCGGCTCATCCCGCCGGCCGAATCCGGGCTGCTCGGCTCGGCCGAAGTGCCGTTCGCGATCCTGTTTGCCTTCCTGTTCCTGGGCGAGATTGCACCAGCCGCCAGCATGATCGGCGGCGTCATCGTGTTGTGCGCGGTGTTCGCCCATGCGGGGCGGGATTGGCTGATGGCCCGCTCGCAACGCTTGGCCGGCCCGCAACGCGTGGCGTCAAATATTTCTTAAAAAAGTGACGCGGTCACGGAACCATCATCCGGGTCAGGCATTATTGCTGCGACGGGCCATCCCCAAGTCCCCCCAAACCCCTCGGCCCGTCCTACTCCAAGCCGACCGTAAGGTCGGCTTTTTCTTTGGGCATTCAACCGCCCGGCAGGGCAAGGTTGCCACTGAGAAGGGCCGCCAGATCGCCCGCCGGACCATCGGAGCCAGCGAGCAACCGGATGGCGAACTCAGCCATTGGAACATGCGGCAGGCCAAGTTCGCGCGGCGCCTCGACAATGCCGGAATGGGCAAAGCGAGCCGTTCGCAGCGTCAGCGCGACACCGGCGTTCACCGCCGTGCGCAGGCCGGCCAGACTGGCGCTGCCGGCAGCGATGCGGTAGCGGCGGCCGGCAGCATCGAGTGCGGCAAGTGCTGCCTCGCGAAAACCGCAATACGGATCGAGCAGCGCCAGCGGCAATTCCTCCTGCCGCGAAGCCAGCCCTTTTTGTGAGCATAGCCATATCATCGGCTCCCGCAGCACGCCGACTTCGTCCGGCGCTGCCGCCTGGCGCATGACGATCGCCAGATCGAGGCCGCCAGACTGCAGCGCCTGCGCCAGCTCTGCCGAGCGGCCGACCCGCAGTTCGATCCTGACGCGTGGATGACTGACGGCGAAGGCTCGCAGCAGATCCGGCAGGCCGCTGTCGGCAAAATCCTGCGTCGTGCCGATGGCGACGCGCCCGGCAGCGCGCACGCCCTTCAGTGCCAGCCAAGCCTCGCGATGGGCGGCAAGGATCCGCCTGGCATGGCCGACGAGGTCTTCGCCTGCAGGGGTCAAGCCGCGTCCTCGCCCTTGCGGCGCCAGCAGCGGCTCACCGACGATTTCCTCCAGCCGCTGCATCTGGGCGGTCACCGCCGAGGGCGAGCGGCCAACGCTTGCAGCCGCCTGGGCCAGCGAGCCGCTGTCGACGAAAGCAAGGAAGGTTCGGAGCAGATCGGGATCCAGTGTTTCCATACTTCGATCTTATCGAATCTTCAGTTAAAAACAATTCGATTTTTTTGACCTAAAGATGATGGCATGGTTGTTTCAACGGCGATCGGACGCCGCTCAAGCCAAGGAGAAGAAAAATGCCCATCATCAACGTCAGCGTCACCGGCAAGCCTGACGCGGCGCTTTCCGCTCGCATCGCAAAGGAGGCCACGGAAATCACCGCGACGCAGCTGCGCAAGGACCCGACGATCACGGCAGTTGCCGTGTCCTATGTCGATCCGCAGCACTGGTTCGCCGGCGGCAAGTCGCTGGCCGAGCACGGCACCAACACGTTCTGGCTTGATATCAAGGTGGTCGACGGCACCAACACCAAGCTCGAGCTGGAAGCCTATCTGAAGGCGATCTTCGCAGCCTTCGGCCGTCTGCTGGGCGCAGTGCACGAGGAGAGCTACGCCTTCGTGCATGAAGTGCCGGCAGCCGCTTACGGCTATGGCGGCAAGACGCAGGAATTTCGTTTCATCAGTGGACGGCTGCAGGCGGCGTGAGAAGCAGCTTCCCGCACCAAGGGAAGCAAAAGCTCCGCATTGACCTTGCTCCCACATCGTCTAGGTTCTGGCCGACACGGCCGCAAAGAGCCGAGATGCTAAAAACGTTGGGAGAGACGCGGCATGATCCTGACACTGGCGCTGCTTGCGGGTCTTGTTCTGGCCTGGCTGCTGATCGGCGTGGCGGAAAAATTCCGCCTCGGCCTGCGCTTCACCCAGGCGCTGCTCTATGTGCCGTTCAAGCTCGCCTACCGGATCGGAGATAGCCGCATCAGGATCGCCCGCAAGGCGCAGGCCCCAGTCATCTACGTCATCTCGCATCAATCGCGCTTCGAGCCGGCGCTGATGCTGTCGCTGCTGCCGGAAGACACGCTGCATATTCTCGATGAGGTCTCGGCGCGCTCGCCGTGGCTCGAACCTTGGCGCGAGCTTGGCCGCACCATCGCCTTCAACGCCGAACATGTCTTCGTCAGCCGCCGGTTGGTGCGGGTGCTGAAGGGCAAGGGCCGGCTCGCTGTCTATTTGCCGGATGCGGTCGAGCCCGACGTCAAGACGTTTCGGCTGTTTCGTGCCGTCACCCGCATCGCCATGCAGGCCGATGCCAAGATCGTGCCGATCTTCGTCGGCGGCGCGCGCAGCCTGCCGGTGTCGCTGACGCCCGCGGACAAGGCACCACGACACTGGTTTCCGCAGCTGTCGATCAGCGTGCTGGAGCCGATGACCATCGCCGAACTGGTGGCGCGCAATCCCGAGCAGGCCTCGAACACCAACGCGCTGTTCGACCGTGTCGCCGAGGCGCGGCTCTTCGGCACCAACCTCGATCGTGGCCTGTTCCTGGCCATGCGCGATGCCGCCGACCGCGTCGGCGCTTCGCACACGATCATAGAAGACGTCATCTTGGGTGCGTTGAGCTACCGCAAGATGTTCATCGGCGCCCGCGTCCTGGGCAGGCGCTTCGAGGCCGTCACGGCGCCGGGCGAAGCGGTCGGTGTGATGCTGCCCAACGCCAATGGCGTCGTGCTGTCGCTCACCGGCCTTCTGTCGGCCGGCCGGGTGGCGGCGATGATCAACTATACGGCCGGGCCGGCGAGCGTCACCGCGGCCGTGCGCACGGCGGTGATAAGGACCGTGATTTCGTCCCGCGCGTTCGTCGAGAAGGCCGACCTTGCCGATATCGTCGCGGCGGTCGAAAAGGGCGGCGCCAGGCTGCTTTGGCTGGAGGATGTGCGGGAAAGCGTAACCACATTGGACAACCTTGCCGCCGCCTTGCTGTGGCGCTGGCCGCTGCAGCGGCAGGATGCGGCCAAGCCGGCGGTGATCCTGTTCACCTCCGGTTCGGAAGGCACGCCGAAAGCGGTCGTGCTGTCGCACAAGAACCTTTACGCCAACGCCATGCAGGCCGAGGCGCGGATCACCATCTCGCCCGCCGACATCCTGCTCAACGTGCTGCCGGTGTTCCATTCGTTCGGCCTGACGGGCGGCACCATCCTGCCGCTGGTCACCGGGGTAAAGCTGTTCCTCTACCCCTCGCCGCTGCACTACAAGATCATTCCCGAGGTTGCGCGCAAGGTAAAACCGACCATCATGTTCGGCACCGACACATTCCTCGCCAACTATGCGCGCACCGCCAAGGACGGTGATTTTTCCAGCCTGCGCTTCGTCGTCGCCGGCGCCGAGGCGGTGAAGCCGGAAACCCGCCGCGTCTACCGCGAACGCTTCCAAGCCGAAATCATCGAAGGGTTCGGGCTGACGGAGGCGGCACCCGTGGTTGCCGTCAACACCGCAATCCATGGCCGCGACGGCACGGTGGGTCGGCTGCTGCCGGCCATGCGCATGAAGCTCGAGCCGGTCGACGGCATCTCCGACGCCGGCCAATTGTGGCTCGACGGACCGAACCTGATGATGGGCTACATGACCGCGGACCGCCCCGGTGAATTGCAGCCGCTGACCGGCTGGCACGACACCGGCGACATCGTTGCCGTCGACCGCGAAGGCTTCATCACCATTCGCGGACGCGCCAAGCGCTTCGCCAAGATCGCCGGCGAGATGGTGTCGCTGGGTGCGGTGGAGATGCTGGTGCAGTCGCTGTGGCCGGAAGAGCACCACGCGGCTGTGGCCGTGCCCGACAAGAGGCGCGGCGAGCGCATCGTGCTGGTCACCACCGCCGACGACGCCAATCCCGACGAATTGCGCAAATTCGGCAAACAGGCGGGTGCTGCCGAACTGATGGTGCCGAACGACATCGTTAAGGTCGAGGAAATCCCGGTGCTGGGATCCGGCAAGACCGACTATGTGTCGACGAGAAAGCTGGCGATCGACAGGCTGGGGCTCGGCGTCGCGGCGTAAATACCTCGCGGTCGTCATCCTAGGGCGAAGCAAGGAGCGAAGCGACGCGGCGCAGACCCTAGGATCCATTCCGTGACATTCACGTCACGCGCGGCCATTCAGAAGGCGACCGGCGCCAAGCGATTGCCAGTTCTCGTCCGTTGCGCTTTTTGGCTGAGGTCACGGCATGGATCCCAGGGTCTTCGCAACGTCGCTTCGCTCCTGCTTCGCCCTAGGATGACGAAAGCGTAGGTTCTAACCTATATCCGAAGGCGGCACCTTCTCGCCCTCCAGCTTGGCGCGCTTCGAATAGGCGCGCACGCTGAACGGCAGGAAGATCAGGTAGCCGGCGACCGAAGCGGTCAGCGTGTACCAGGGATAGGTCATCAACAGGAGCACGTAGAGGACGACACCCAGGATGATCGGCAACACCTTGTCGCCCGGGATTCTCAGGCTCTTGCCGGAATAGACAGGCAGCCGGCTGACCAGCAGGAAAGCGACCAGGATGGTGAAGCCGGTGGCGACGAAGGCTGCTGGACGACTGGGCTCCAGACCTGTGCGCAGGAAATAGAGATAAAGCGGCAGCATCACCAGCACGGCGCCAGCCGGCGCCGGCACGCCGACGAAATATTCGGACTGCCATATGGGGCGATCGGCCTTCTCGTCATCGAGCACGTTGAAACGGGCGAGGCGCAGCCCGCAGGCGATGGCGAACAGCAGTGCCGCGATCCAGCCCGGCGAACCGGCGCGGTCGAGCAGGAAGGCATAGAGCACCAGAGCCGGCGCCACGCCGAAATTGACGATGTCGGCCAGCGAATCCATCTGAGCGCCGAATTTGGATGTCGCCTTCAGCATCCGCGCCAAGCGGCCGTCAATGCCGTCGAGGAAGGCTGCAAGCAGCACCATCACCACCGCCGGCTCGAAGCGGCCTTCGAAGCCGAAGCGGATGCCGGACAGGCCGGCGCAAATGGCGAGCACGGTGACCAGATTGGGCAGCACCATGCGCATCGGGATTTCGCGGATGCGCGGACCGCCGCTGGCATGGGCCTCGAACTTTTTGTATTGCGTGCCCACCGGTCAGGAAACCCGAACAAGAGGCGTGCCGGCAACACCGCCGAATTCGGCCAGCACGGTTTCGCCGCCAACCGCCGTCTGGCCGACTGCAACGCGCGGCGTCGCGGTCAGGGGCAGGAACACATCGACACGCGAGCCGAAGCGGATCAGGCCAAAACGCTCGCCAGTGCCGATCGAGCCGCCGGCCTCGGCCCAGCAGACGATGCGGCGCGCCACCAGGCCGGCGATCTGGACGGCCGCGACCGTGCCATTGGGGCTCTCGATGACCAGGCCGTTGCGCTCGTTCTCGGTGCTGGCCTTGTCCAGTTCGGCATTGAGGAATTTGCCCGGCCGATGTTCGATTTTCGCAATACGGCCGCGCACCGGGGCGCGGTTCACGTGGCAGGAGAAGACGTTCATGAACACCGAGATGCGGGTCATCTCGACATTGCCGAGGCCGAGTTCGCGCGGCGGCACGGCGGGTCCGACCGCCGAGATGATGCCGTCGGCGGGGCTGACCACCAGGCGGTCATCTACCGGCGTGACGCGCTCGGGATCGCGAAAGAAATAGACGCACCAGGCCGTCAGTATCAGACCGATCCAGAACAGGATCGAGGAGAAATAACCGAGGAAAAGCGTCGCCGCGCCAAAGGCTGCGATGAAGGGATAGCCCTCGCGATGGATCGGTACGAACGCGTTCTTGACCGTATCGACAAGGCTCATCGGTAATAAACAGGCTCCGTTTCAAGTCCGGCCTCAATAGCCGAAAGCCCCCCTCGCCGCAACGCAACAATAGGGAAGGCCGTATTGGGTGCGCCGGCAGGGGTCGCGATCCGCTTGCTAGGTCGGTGTCGTTGTCGGCAGAATTCGGGACACCGACGGTTCAAGGCGCCGGAAAAGGTTGCCCGTCCATGATCCCAAATCCGAAGGCTTCTGAAGCCCGCACCGGCCAGGTGCTCAGCGTCGAAGCGCCGGCACCTGGCATCGGCTGGCGGTAGCAGCCTTGCTACAGCCCGGGAACCCTCTGATAGTTGGCGATGTCGGCGCGAACGCCGAGCCGGGCGATCGTCTCCTGCGGGTTGAAGGCGATGCGCTCGTGCGCGGCTTTGACGATCGGCACGACGTTGTCGACGGCCGCCTGGCTCTCCCATTCGACGATGGTGACGAGGTTGAATTCGCCTGGGCCTGAGAATTGCTCGAGCAGGAAATCCTGCACAAAGCCTTGTTGCAGGCGCAGCAATTCATGCGTCGTCCGGACCTTGGCGAGTATCTCCTTGCGAGCGGCGGCCGGGACGACGAATTTGTCCACCCTGAACACGCTGCCCCCGTCAACAGTCTGATTTGTCTCGCTCATTCGATTGCTCCGTTTTTTAAACACGCTAGTTGGCGGGCTCCAAGAACGGCCTACGATCTCAACTTAAGTTGAGGTCAAGCGGAAATTTTCTCTTTTCCCCTCGTTGGAGAAGGAAACGGTGTCAATTCACCTCCGACGTTCGTCGACGAACGACAACGCCAAGCTCGTCGCCCTCGCGGGCGATGCGTAGGCGCTCCTCGGCCTCGGTCGCCTCGCGCTGGCGGTCCCACATCGAGGCGTAGAGGCCATGCTTGCGCATCAGCTCGGCATGGGTGCCGCGCTCGGCGATCTGGCCGTCCTGCAGCACGATGATCTCATCAGCGGTAATCACCGTCGACAGGCGGTGGGCGATGACGATGGTGGTGCGGCCACGGCTGACCAGATCGAGCGCGGCCTGGATTTCCTGTTCGGTGTGGCTGTCGAGCGCCGAGGTCGCTTCGTCGAGCATCAGGATCGGCGGCGCCTTCAGGATGGTGCGGGCGATCGCCACGCGCTGCTTCTCGCCGCCCGAAAGTTTTAGCCCGCGTTCGCCGACCATCGACTTGTAACCGTCAGGCAATCGCTCGATGAACGGGCCGATCTGGGCGAGTTCGGCGGCCTTCTGCATATCCTCCTCGCTGGCGCCGATGCGGCCATAGCGGATGTTGTAGGCGATGGTGTCGTTGAACAGTACGGTGTCCTGCGGCACCATGCCGATCGCTCCGCGCAGGCTCTCCTGCGTCACGTCCCTGATATCCTGGCCGTCGATCAGCACCTGGCCGGACTGGACGTCGTAGAAGCGGAACAGAAGCCGCGAGATGGTCGACTTGCCGGCGCCCGAGGGCCCGACAATGGCCACGGTCTTGCCGGCCGGCACCTCGAAGCTGATGCCCTTCAGGATCTTGCGGTTGGGGTCATAGGAAAAATGCACGTCGCGGAACTCGACCTTGCCGGCGCTGACAGTAAGTGGCTTCGCGTCCGGCTTGTCGACGATCTCCTGCGGCACATCCAGAAGGTCGAACATCTGCTCGATGTCGGTCAGCCCCTGGCGGATTTCGCGGTAGATGAAGCCGATGAAATTGAGCGGCACCGACAGCTGCATCAGCATGGCATTGATGAAGACGAAGTCGCCGACCGTCTGCGTGCCGGCCTGCACTTCCAGCGCCGACATGCACATGACGATGACGGTGCCGAGGCCAAAGATGATGCCTTGGCCGAAGTTCAGCCAGCCGAGCGAGGTCCAGATCCGGGTCGCTGCGACCTCGTAGCGTGCCATCGAGCGGTCGAAGCGCTCGGCTTCCATGCCCTCATTGTTGAAATATTTCACCGTCTCGTAATTGAGCAACGAGTCGATTGCCTTGGTGTTGGCATCGGTGTCGCTGTCGTTCATGTCGCGGCGGATCGAGATGCGCCAGTCGCTGGCGCGGACCGTGAACCAGACATAGACCCAGACGGTGACCGCGACGACGACTACGTATTTCCAGCCATAGGTGTAGGCGAAGATGCCGGTGGTCAGCGCGAATTCGAGGATGGTCGGCGCCGTGTTGAGCATGATGAAGCGCACGATCGTCTCGATACCCTTGGTGCCGCGCTCGATGATGCGCGACAGGCCGCCGGTGCGGCGCTCGAGATGGAAGCGCAGCGACAGTTGGTGCATGTGGACGAAGGTGCGGAAGGCGAGCTGGCGCACCGCGTATTGGCCGACACGGGCAAACAAGGCGTCGCGCAATTGATTGAAGCCAAGTTGCACCAGGCGCACGACATTGTAGGCAACGACCAGCATGACCGGCGCCAGCAGAAAACTCGGCAGCGGCGGCACCGATTTGGCGTCGCCGGCCAGCGCGTCGGTCGCCCATTTGAAAAAATAGGGACCGGCGACCAGCGTCAGCTTGGCGACGACCAACAGAAGCGTCGCCCATGTGACCCGGGCTCTCAGATCGGCGCGATCCGCCGGCCACATATAGGGCCACAAATTGAGCAGCGTCTTGAAGGTCGAGGAGTCGGAGACGGTTTTTTCGGCCATTTCTTGTGCCTTCTTCTTATGTCTTTTTGACCATGATCTCGTCCGAGAACCGGGCTCCACTTTTCGGGATCATGGTCTAGCGGCCGGAGCAGCAGGAATTGACGAGCGCGGCCACCGACGCGGAAACATCGGCAAGTGCGGCACGATCGACCTCGTAGCGCGAGCGCTGACGGTCGGGTTCGAACCGGACCAGCCCGGCTTCGACCAGTATCTTCAAATGTTGTGACACAGTGGACTGCGCCAGCTCGAAACGGTCGACAACCTCGCGGCAGCAGCAGGAGTTGCTTGCGGACAGGTATTTCAGGATTTCGATCCGAGCCGGGTGCGAAAGTGCTGCCAGCCGGGTGGCAACGGCTCGGCTGTCCGGGGCGCAGCCAGGCATACCTATTTCAGCTAGGGATTCGCTCATCGTCCATCGGCGATAAACGATGGTCGACGCTGCTGCAAGCTACTCTTCTGGGCAGAGCAGATAGCGGCTAACGCTTTGGACTGGACTTCTCGATCCCCGGGATGCCGGCAATCCGCTCAGCCAGGAAGTCGACCATCAGGCGGACCCTTGCAACGCCCGCGCGCTCCGGGACGATCAGCATGTTCAAAGGGGCGGACGGCAGTGAATAATCATCCAGTATCGTCTCGAGCAGGCCCGCCGCCAAAAGATCGTCGACAAGCCATCGGTGAGCCGGTGCGACCCCTCGACCCGCGAGCAAAGCCTCGCGCGCGGCAAGCCCATGGTCGACACGCAGGCGCCCCGCGAAAGGCACCATATGGCGCTCGCCTCCGGCGCCCTGCAAGGCAAGAGTTTCACTCCCCGCCACGTTCGACATCCGGATACCCTCATGTCCAGACAGATCCGACGGGATAGCCGGTCTGCCTCGCTGCGCCAGATAATCCGGCGATGCCACGAGCAGGCGCCGTGACAGGCCGAGGGCCCGCAGCCTCAATGAGCTGTCGGTGAGCGGCCCCAACCGAAGCGCGATGTCGACACCTTCCCTGACGAGGTCGACACGCTCATCGCTGAGGCTGAGGTCAACGCCGATGTCGGGATATCGGTCCTGAAAGTCGAAGATGAGTCGGCTGGTGTGCAAGACCCCGAAAGCGGCAGTACAGGATATCCGGACGGTGCCGGCCGGCGCGCCACGTGCGCCCCGCGCTTCGTCGCCGGCCTGCTCGACAAGGCGCAGGATCTGGACGCTGTTGGCATAGTAGCGGCTGCCCTCGTCGGTCAGCGTGACCCGCCGGGTGGTCCTGCTGAGCAAAGGCGCACCCACTGCCTCTTCGAGTTCCTGCAGATGCCGCGTGACCGTCGATTGTCCGATACCCAGTTCACCGGCAACCAAGGACAGATTGCCCCGTTCCGCGACGCGAACGAAGGTGCGCATGCGTTCGAGGGTGATGTCCGATTTATCCACTATTCGGCACAATCTTATGCATTACGAATATATAGCGGATTGCGTCGATATTGCCTAGCTAAGGGACCAGTTTTTCAATCCCCGGAGTCCCCCGCATGAAAATCCTACTTGTCTTCGCACATCCCGAATCCCGCTCGCTCAACGGCGCGCTCCGCGACGTCGCCATCAGAGAACTCGAGGCACAAGGCCACGAAGTGCGGGTGACGGACCTCTACGCCCAGGGTTGGAAATCAGCGGTTGATCGGGCCGACTTTCCGGTTTTGGCGCCGGGCGCGCGGCTGATGCCTGCCGCAGCGTCAAAAAAGTCTTTCGAGGCCGACGCGCTGACAGAGGACGTCAAGGCCGAGATCGCAAAGCTGCTATGGGCGGATGCCCTGATTCTCCAATTTCCGCTCTGGTGGTTTGCCATGCCGGCGATCCTCAAGGGCTGGGTCGACAGGGTCTTTGCCTACGGCTTCGCTTACGGCGTGGGCGAACATAGCGACAAACGATGGGGCGACCGCTACGGCGAGGGAACCTTGATGGGCAAGCGCGCAATGTTGATCGTGACCGCCGGCGGCTGGGAGGAGCACTATGCCCCTCGCGGCGTCAACGGACCAATTGATGATCTGCTGTTCCCGATCAACCACGGGATCCTCTACTACCCGGGCTACGACGTCCTTCCGCCATTCGTCGTCTACAGCGTCGACCGCTTCGGTGAAGCCGACTTCGAACCCACCGCCGAGCGCCTGCGCGAGAGGATGAGAACGCTCGCGACCACGCAACCCATCCCCTATCGCCGGCAGAATGGCGGCGACTATTTGATTCCGAGCATGAAACTACGCCCCGACCTGGGGGATCCGAACATGATCGGATTCAAACTGCACCTGAGCGGCTCAGCACACCAGTAGATTTCGACCTGGACGGCCTTGGATCTAGTTGGTCTTGGCCGGCGCTGTCGTTGCCTGCTCGCCCATCGTCTTGAGGTCGGCTGCCTCGCCTTCCTTCGACTTTTCCGGGACCTTGAACACCTGCCCCGGCCAGATGCGGTCGGGATCACTGATCTGGTCCTGGTTGGCGAGGTAGATGGTCGAGAAGCGTACGCCATGGCCGTAGACGCGCCGCGAGATCCGCCACAGCGTATCGTTGCGGCGGATGATGACGGCGCCGTCGGCATGTTCGAGCTTGGGCGCCACGGTCTCGGGCACATCGCTTGGCGGCGTCGCCTCCGCCACAACGGCCGGAGCCTCGGTGGCGGGAGCAGGCGTCGTGGCCGGGGCCGTCCCGGCCGCGGCCGGCGCCTCGGCGGCGGCAGGTGCGGCCGGCTTGGGCTGAACGGGCTTCGGCGCCGAGGGTGCCACGGCGGCGACCGCTTCGCCGGGCTCGCGCTCGAACGGCACGGCTGCGCGGGCCACAACTGTCACACCGTCGGTATCGAGGCCGTCGACACGAATTGTGTAGCTGCCGACCGGAATGTCGCGCGTCGCCTCGACCAGGAAATGACCGTCCGTCGAAGTTTGCGCATCACCGAGCAGGATATCGTTGGCATAGGCGCGCACCTTGCGGCCGGCATCGGCGAGACCGGCGACAAAGATCTTGCTGCCGTCGATCTCGACCGCCTCGACGACGATCTTGGGCTCGGTCACGCCTGCAGCGGGCGGCGTCGCCGGCGCTGCAGGAGCCGGTGCTGCTTCTACCACGGCAGGAGCCGGTGCTGCTTCTACGACGGCAGGTGCCGGGGCGGCTGGTGCCGGAGCAGTTGCGGGCGCTTCGGCTGCGGGAGCAGCCGGCGCGGCGGCCGGAGCAGCTGGCTTTGTTTCGGGCGCCGGAACGGTGAGCAGTTCGGCCGGTTTGCCCGGCTCCTCGACCATTGCCAGCACCTGGCCGGCGGCATCCTTGGGAACCGAAACGACAGCGGTCTGCACCGAAGGGGTGACGACATCGCCCGTGGTCGCGCGCAGTGCGATTGTATAGTCGCCGGGCTTCAGCGGATCGTCCAGCACGATGACAAATGCGCCATCGGGACCGGCAACCGTCGAGCCAAGCACGGTCGTGCCGTTGAGGATCTCGACCTTTGCGTTGGGCGCTGCATTGCCGGCAACGACGATCGAGCCATTGCCCTCGACGCGCACGACGTCAAAGGACGGTGCGACGGGACCGGCCGCAGCCGGCGCCGCCGCGGCCGGTGCCGTTGCCTGGGGCACCGCGGCGGGAGCCGCGGGGACCTCCGCGGCGGGCAGCCGCGCTTCGGTGCCGGGATCGGCCGATTTTGGCGCTGCGGGCGACGTCTGCGCCGCCACTTGCGCCGGCGGCGTGGGATTGAGATACGGGTCGAGTGCGCCCGATACATAGGCGGTTCCCGCGGCAGCAACGGTCCCACCCGCCGCGAACAGGAACGCCTTCAGTGGATTAATTGCCATATTTCCCTACCCCTTAGCCACCTAACGCCGGTCTAGCTTGTTTTGCCAATGCCGACAAGAAAAACGGGCCGACAAGAAAAAGCCCGGGCTTGTTGACCCTTGGGGCTTGACCACGCTTTCAGACCCAATCACCAATCATCGGCATGAACACGATTCGATCCGTCTGCGTCTATTGCGGCTCGTCTCCGGGCCGTGATGAAATCTATATCAAGGCCGGAAACCTGCTCGGACGCTCGATTGCCAAAGCAGGAATGCGGCTGGTCTATGGCGGCGGCACCAAAGGCATCATGGGCGCTGTCGCCGAAGGCGCTTTGCGCGCCGGCGGCAAGGTGACGGGCATCATTCCGCGCTTCCTGATCAACAGGGAGGCAACCGAAACCGCGCTTGACCGGCTCGACGAGTTGCTGATCACCGACAACATGCACGAGCGCAAACACAAGATGTTCGAGAAATCCGACGCCTTTGTGGCGCTGCCGGGGGGCATCGGCACGGTCGAGGAGATCGTCGAGGTGATGACCTGGGCGCAGCTTGGCCATCATCGCAAACCGATCGTCTTCGGCAATGTCGGAGGATTCTGGGATCCGATGCTGACGCTGCTCGATCACATGGCCGCTGAGGGCTTCATCCACACCGCGCAACGGGTCAAGCCGCTGGTTGTCGACGACCCCGAAGCGATCGTCGCCGCCATCATGGTGGCTGGATCCTCCGTAGACGCCCCGACCGAGGGCGTGCAGTCGGTGATAGACAAGATGTAGGGGAATACGGGAGTAAGGCAGTAGGGGAATATGTGAAGTGCCTGGGAACGGCGCCCCCTATTCCCCTATTCCCCTATTCCCCTATTCCCCTATTCCCCTATTCCCCTATTCCCCTATTCCCCTATTCCCCTATTCCCCTA
>NZ_JAMYOI010000015.1:0-152969 GCF_040319775.1 Mesorhizobium sp. M0870 | reverse complement strand
TCGACCTCAACCTCTGCAGACGATAAGTGACAAAACTGTTCGCGATGTCCTCGCACACCTGTTCGCGATGTCTCCGGTCCAAACAGGGGGGAGATCGCCCTTGTCATCTTTTGCCCACTTGGCGGTGCTACGCACGTCTGCGGCGGGTTTTGGAGGAGGTCGATGTGACGACAAGCCTTGCCGCCCTGAAAAGCCAAAGCAAACGCGCCGTGAAACGGCTCATTGGTTACGATTCCCGCAACTGGCTGCGCATCCGCCAGATCGAGGCGTTCAGCCTCTTTCTCGAAGCCGGCAACCGCAAGGCTTCCGACGTGATCGAGATCTCGCCCGGCTGGAACCGCTACTGGCGGGCGATGTGCCCCAATTACAGGTCGGTCGATTTCCCCGCCTTTGACATCTGCAAGGATCGCACCGACGAGCAATATTCCATCGTCATCGCCGACCAGGTGCTGGAGCATGTGCGCCGGCCGCAGGCGGCGGTGGAAAACATCCACGCCATGACGAGGCCCGGAGGCTGGGCGATGGTGGCGACACCTTTCCTGTTTCGCGTCCACGCCAGGCCGCACGACTACAACAGATGGACCCCCGCCGGCCTCAAACAGCTGATGGTCGAGGGCGGCTTCGCGGAAGCCAACGTCAAGGTCCACGGCTGGGGCAACAAGGCCTGCGCCAGGGCCCATATCGGCGGCCCCGTCCGCGCCTACGGCCTGTGGCGGGATTTGAGCAATGACGAGGAATACCCGCTGATGGTCTGGGCTTTTGCGAAGAAGGTGTGAGGGGCTGAAGCTGCCAATCTCCCCCCTTGCGGGGGAGATGTCCGGCAGGACAGAGGGGGGTGCTGTCCCTCGGCCTATCGGCCAAACACAAAGCGCCTTCGGCTGGGCGTGAGATATGCGGAAGGGTAGCGATCCTTCACACCCCCCTCTGCCCTGCCGGGCATCTCCCCCGCAAGGGGGGGAGATCGGCTAATCACCCCCGCCTTTTCATCACCCTTGCATGCCGTCGCCACACCCACCAGTCCCACACGCGCTTCCTGAAACTGCGCTTCATCGCGGTCATGGTCATAGCCCCAGCAGCACGCGGCGCTGGCCGGTGAGGCTGCCTGGCGCGAGGTCGGTCTTGATGGTGCCGGCGGTGCCGTTCCGGTGTTCGAGTTCAGCCCGCAATGCCGCCTCGCGCGCCTGCACGTCCTTGTCCTGCGCCGTCGGCGTTGGCGGCAACGGCTTCAGTTCCGGTGGTTTTTGAAACAGACACATGGTTCCAGCCTTCTCCAAGATTAGAGGTTCTTGTCCAGTCGTAGAGGAAAAAGTCTTCGCCGTTGCGGCCGTAATCCGGCAACAGGCAGCGTTGCGTCGCGCCGAGCCGACCGAGCCAGCGCAGCGCCAGTTCATTGGCGGCCAGCGCCCGCGCCTCGACCCGCCAGGCGCCCCGCGCCGCGACCTGAGGCCCAAGCACGGCGTGAAAGAACCCGGTGATCCCAGGCACGCAGCGCTTCATGCGGCGCGTGCCCCAGCTCCAGGCGATCCACAGCCCGCCACGTTGCTCCGCCGCGCCAAAGCCGGCCTCCGGATTGCCGTCCAGCTCCGCGACATAGGCAAACCCCTGCAGCGCCGTCAGCGCCAGCAGTGCCGGCGACCAATGGTCGAGCTGACAGTCGATCTCGGCCCGGTCCTCAGGGCGCAAATTGGCTGCGATGTAGGACAGGTCGCGAAGGGTTGCGGGCATGATGCGAAGGGGCATGAGCAGGCCTGAGCAATAGAATGCAGTTCTCGCTTCCGGGCGACGTCTCGGCGGCTTGCGCACTTGACCGCCCCCGTCGCCAGTGACCTACTTCGGACATCGACGGCTATCCAGGAGACGGGCGAATGGACATTCGAGCGACACTGACGCAGCTATGCGAAGCCTTCAACGCGCACGATCTCGATCGCATCATGGCGTTCTTTGCCGACGACTGCGTCCTGGAGATGCCGAGGGGAGCCGAGCCCTGGGGAACCCGTTGCGAGGGCAAGCGCAACGTACGGGACGCGCTGGCGACACGCTTCGAAGGCCTGCCCGATGTCCACTACGGCAAGGCTGAGCACTTTGCGGACGAGGCCGCCGACACCGGCATGTCGAAATGGACGCTCACCGGCACCACCCGCGAGGGCGTGAAAAAGGAAGTGCGGGGTTGTGACTTCTACACGTTTCGCGACGGCAAGGTGACCCGCAAGGATTCCTACTGGAAGATCGTGGAGTAACCCACGGCGTCAATTCGAGACATCGCGGCTTCTCGACGCAAAGTGATACCTGCGAGTTGCGCCAGTACCATCAAGGCCGGCGACCCCTGAACTGACAATCGATCTCTGCCCTGTAGCGATGTAGGAAAGATCGCGGAGCGTTGCACCGGCGATGCGAACACTTATTGCAGTGCGACACGCTCCGCACCAGCTACAGCATCGCTGAATTGCATGATAAAGGGAGTCCCGATTACTGGGGGAGATCAGTCTAGTGGAAGACCGTTTCGTATTCCGAGTCGCGATTGGCGCCTCGATTGTTTGGCTCGTTTGGTTCTTTCATCCATCTTTGGCTGAACGCATGATGGTCCACTGGAATGGCGAAAAAGTCGGCCAGTGGGGTGATTCTTTCGGCGCGCTCAATGCGCTGATGTCAACACTGGCTTTCGCGGCTGTTCTTTATACGCTGCGCTTGCAGCAGCGCCAAATCGACGACGCCCAGCGCGACCAGCACATTCAGCGCTTCGAGAGTTCATATTTCGAACTCCTTCGCCTTTTCCGAGAAGCCCGAGCCGCGATCAAGTTTGAATACGGCCTCGAGTACAGAAAATCGAAAGGATATGCGAGCAATCCCAGCACAAACATCATCCGGGTCGGGCGAGCCATGGCCTTAAATCCACAAACAGCTCAGCGCCAAGGTGATGAGGCATTCAGAGCCGCGATGATCGAATTTCGCTACTGGATGCAGAGCGGTGGAGTAGTGGGAAAATCGAACATAAATTTGCTGGCCGAGATCTATACCAAGCGCATCCATGACAGGTACGAGGGCCAGTTCGGGCCGTATTTTCGATTAATGTACACGATACTCCAGCGGATTTCCGAAGATGACAAGCTATCGCCTAACGAGAAGGCCCGCTATGGAAACCTATTGCGCAGCCAGATTTCGAGTTACGAAGCGGCTATTGCAGGGTTCAACGGCCTCTCACCGGTTTCAAAGGATTTCTCAAGGCTCATCACTGAGTTTCGGCTCCTTAAATACCTGCCTAGCGGGACCACCCGTAGGGTATTAGAGAGGCACTACCCTCCTGAAGCGTTTAACGCGAGGGATTAGAGTTCACCTAGCCAATCACGTTATACTTGCCTTGATGCTTATCGTCACCGGCAATCCCGCAGCGGGTCAGCGTGGAAGGCCCTCCGCTGCTGGATCTCGATAGGCTCGATCTCCTCGGCATCGGGAAAATTGCGCTTCTGGCGATCACCGACCACTTAACCGTACCGCACCTCGATCTTGATGTGTTCGCCAGTCCGCCGATCGAGAATTACGGTGACAGTGCGCTATTTTCTATGTCTCAGTCTGGAGGTTCGCTCCAGTCATATGGGCGCGACTGATAAAAGTGCGCTGTCACCGCAATTCCACCAGAAGCGCTCCTGGCAACACGGCCAAACCTAGCTGGTCATTTTTGGCGCACGTTAGGTGCTCGAGTTACGGGCTTTGCTTTAGGCTTAAGAAGGGTTCCCGCAGACCGAATTTTCGAAACTGAAGTTCCGGCAGAGCCTTTAGAAGCGGGTGAGATCGATGGCTCATCTGCCGCATCGTCATAATCTATTATTATTGGTCCAACCTTAAACGACAACTCCAGAAGTCCAACGAGAACCAGAACATTCCATAGCAGTATTAATATCGCCGCAGAATTGAAGAGTGCCTGCGAGCATAGGCCATCAGCAAAAATTGGCTTCAAAAGCATCAAAGCAGCAGCAGCCACGAACAAATATACGAGGGCAAACGCGCCGCGTTTGACCTCTCGTCGCGTCCTGAGAAATGCGTCGGGCTGATACATCGCTTCAAGACGTCGAAGCTCCAAATGAATGTTGGAAGCTGACGCGGCCGTTATCGCAAATATTACCCCGAGAATATTTAGAAGATCCGCATCGACAAATCCCTTCAGAAACGTATTTCTGTCAGAAATCAAAATGGGATCGCACAAGGATATAATCACCCCGGCAAGCGCCGCTATTCCTAAGAGAAAATATCCAAGCGTATTGCTCATACTTCTTTCTCAACTACCGCTTCGTTCTCGTCTTTGTTGAACGCCTCTATAGCGGCTTCTGTTTTCTGATTTATATCTCGATTTTCACTGTCTACGTCCGCCTCTATGTATTTCTTGTCTCTCGTTGAATCGTACGGAGTTGCGCCTTTGGCTTTCGCCTTTACTTTCCCTCCACCACGCGTGGCGTAGCTAACTGCATCCCGCATCCGCTCGGTTTCCGGCTCTAATCCATCTTCATTTTCAATCGTCTCTTTTATCTTACGGGCCTTTTCTTTATCTCTAAGCTGCTTGGCATCTTCCTCAAATGAGGACGACCCACCAAACATATTGGGCATGACGACCTCCAGGGCAATGGACGTGATCTTTCCCTTATGACGGTCGACGTATTCCCAGAAAGTGGTTTGATCTGTGATGCTATGCAATTCAATCACGAATGGCTCGGGAGGTGAGTGCCCATTGATCGTGGTAATCAAGCTTTCAAAATTTCCGAAGCCCGAACCAACGATCGAACTCGTCTCGATTGCCACTTTCTGCCCGTCGTCATGGCTAGTCGGGTCGATAATAACCAAGCAGGCGCGCCACTGCTCTCGGGTAATTTCTTTTAGATGGTCGTTCGGATCGTTTTCATGGCTGAGGGTCTTCCGGCCGATACGAGCAACTATGCGCTGTTCGCCCTTTGGGCGGCTCTGGTCAGGTACAAAGCGGCGTTCACTCTTTCGATGAATGAAATCAATCTCTTGCGAAAATACTTCTCGCAACCATTGTTCCCGATTTAACTTGCTTCCGTCTGCCGCCCGTCGCTCAAAGGCGTCGGATTGTTTTCTTTCAAGTAAAAATAATCTCGCCAATTCAAAACGCATGCGCCCCTCCCAAGACCACTTCATAAAGCACGATTCTGGGAAAGTCGCGAATCGGGTTATTCTAACGCGGCCAATTGGCGTGCGGAGGCGAAATGCCGAGCTACCTAATTACCTATGACTTACGACAGGTCCGGAACTATCAGCCACTTTACGATCAACTCGGCAATTGGAATGCCGTACGGCTCCTTGAATCTGTCTGGCTAGCTGATCTCGCTGGGCCAGCAATTACAATCAGAGACCTGCTCTCAGCCCTTTTGGACGCCGATGACGGGCTTGCAATCATTCAGCTCGCAACTCCCTTTCAATGGGGAACGAGGCAAGTTCCCGATGCTCCGAACGCCTGGCTTCGAGCAAGAAGTCCCTGACTGCAGTTACCAGAAACCAAGGATATCGACCTCGAACTCACCTCTCACCTGAAAGCCCCCAGCGGATCGCTCTGCCCCACCGGCCGCCTCGCCGCCTTGAACTCCGCCGGATCGACCACCGCCTCGCGCAGCATCATCACGCCATAGCGCGTCGCCGCCATCAGATCATCCCGCAGCTTGACCACCTGACCGTCCTTGCGATGAAAAAGCCGGAACTCCTCGAACCAGTCGGCGAGCGTGGCAAACACCTTGAAGCGGCCGGATTGCATGCGGTCGAGCATCTCCATCAGCCCGGCTTCGACCGAGACCGAACCGTCGGGGAATTGCGCGTGGCGGCTCAGCATGTTCAGCCCGTGCGCGGCGTACTGCCGGGCGAGTGCCACCCCCGCGCCTTCCAGCGTTTCGCGCCGACCGTCGCGCGGCCAGGCAAAGGGCAGCCATTCACCCCATGGTTTCAAGGTCAGCGTCTGCATCGCCGGCGTTTGCTGCGAGGCCCGCGCTGCCTTGCTGACATAGACGACGTCGGCCTCCGTATCCCAGGCCAGCTCGACCGCGGCCGAAGGATGGTCCCAGCCGAAATCGAGCGCGCCTAGCCTGGGCCAGTAGCGCGGCAGCCGGAACGGCTCGCAGGCGATCAGCGCCTCGGCCACCGGAAAGATACGACCGGAACCCAGCACCGGAATGCCCCGAGCCCGGGCCTCGCGCTCATGCGCCGGATAGGCCGCGACGATCGCCGCGCGCTCCTGCGGCGTGTAGTGCGCGGCATCGTCGATGGTCATGAAGGTGACGTGTCGAGACATATCAGTCTGCCTAAATTATTTGCTGGAACGAGTAACCGCCATTGATAATACTGTTTGTAAATGCAAGCTGCTGGCCAATTGGGGGGAGATACATGATCCGCATAGCAATCGTTGTGGCCATTGCCGCGAGTGCGTCAGCATGCCAATCGAACGTTCCGTATGATACGAGTAAGAAAACCTGCAAGATGTACGCCAATTCTTCAGGGTTCCAACGCGAAGTTTGTATGCCGGACACACCAAACAAAGTATGCAATGTCTGGTACAACCAGATTACGGGTGATGAAAGAATATGGTGCCAACCGCTAACCCGGAAAGCAACCGATCCCAAGGCCCGCGCCAGACAGCTTGCGGGCAGCAAATACCCTTGAACGTCTTCATCCGCTGCCTTTGGCCATGCCCTCCACTTGCGCCGCCGAAAGAAACAACAGCACCACATCCGACATCCCAAGCAGCGGCGTGAACGTCACGATGGTGATGCCGCCCGTCGCATTGGTGCGGGTCAGGCCTTCGGAATAGATGTCGAGCGGCGGTTCCTCGTCGAACCAGACGCCGTGCAGGGTCTCGCCCTGCCATTTCTCGCGGCCCTTCTCGAAACTCTTGAACGACAGCACCGATTCATCGGCCTGCACGTCGCCGCCGCCGCCCCAGCGCACCACGACGCTGTCGAGCGCGCCCGGTGCGCCGCGGCCCATGAAGGTCTGCACAATGGCGTCGGCCGGGATCATGCCGGTGCCCCAGGCCGCCTGCTGCTGCGGCGGACCGACCAGCACGCGCTGCGGATTGTCACGAGTGCCTTCGCCGGTGACGCCGGCCGCCCACAGCCTGACGGCACTGTCAAAAACCTTGCCTTGCCACCACTGGGGATAACGGCCGGTCAGGTGCATGGCCCATTCGGCGCCCCCTGCCCTGGTCTTGCCGAGCTGGTTGCCGGCCATGAACAGGCGCTCGCGGTTCTGGGCGCCCGCTGCGTGAAACTCGGCCTGGCGTTGATACGGTCTATAGGCCGCCAGTTGATTGGTCCGGCGCCGTCTGTCCAGTTCGGCCATCAGCGCCAGATATTCCGTCTTCACGGACATCGCCGGGCTCTTCGAGGAACGGCTTGACGACGGCCTCGAGGGCGCGGATGCGGCTGCGGATTTCGTCATCGCTCAGGCCGTCCAGTTGGTTGATCGTGGCATCGAAATCCTTGGGCAGCACCGACAGCACGATCTTGAGATACTGATCCGGCTTGTCGGCCCGCACCTCGGCGATGACGCCGGCGCCATGTGTGCGGAAATCGGCACGCACGGCGGCCAGGAAATCGTCGCCCAGTGTTTTCTTGGCGCGCCTGCGGCGCGGCTTCTGCGTCGCGGCCGGGCTGGCGGCGGGCCTGCGTCTCGCCGGCTTGCGGCGCGTCGGCCTAGCGGCTGTCTTTTCAGTCATGGACGTCACCACCCACGGCGTTGGCAGCGGGAATGCCGGCCTTCGGCATCGATCCGGCCCGGCTGGCCGGTTTCTTTGAACGAGCGGATTTCTTCCTGGTGCGCTTCTTGGCTCCCTGGATGCGCTTTGGCTTTGCCGCGTCGGCAGGCTTCGCCGCCGCGAAAGGCCTTGCCACACCGGTCCGCGCCCTGAGACGCGCCGTGACCAGACCGACAAGGTGCCCGGCGATACCGGCCTGCGGGAACCCGAACCCGCCGGCCTCGTCCCGCACCATGCCGATCTTTACGCCGCGCGCGACCTGCTCGACACGCCCCAGGCGTGGCTGCGGCGCAATGCCTTCGAATTCGCCGATCGCGCTGATGATTTCCTGGCCGTCAGCATCGGTGATGATGGTGGCGTAGCGGGTCATGGGTGTCTCTCGGATTGCGAAATGAGTCATCGGGCGAAGGATGGCATTCCTTGGCGCCCCCTCTGTCCTGCCGACATGTCTAGCCCAGCAACAAAAAACCCGCCTCAGGGGCGGGTCGTTGGCGCAACTCAGCACCATGGACAAAAATGTAGCATAGCTGCACTCACCCCGTCAACCGTTTTCTGAGAAAAAATTCCTAATTCGGTCAAACCCGCCGGCCGCATCCCGCACCATGCCGATCTTTACGCTGGGCGCGACCTGCTCGACACGCCCCAGGCGTGGCTGCGGCGCAGCACCTTCGAATTCGCCGATGGCGCTGACGATTTCCTGGCCGTCAGCATCGGTGATGATGGTGGCGTAGCGGGTCATGAGTGTCTCTCGGATTGCGAAATGAGTCATCGGGCGAAGGATGGCATTCCTTGGGGCCCCCCTCTGTCCTGCCGACATGTCTAGCCCAGAAACAAAAAACCCGCCTCGGCGGCGGGTCGTCGGCGCAACTCAGCACCATGGACAAAAATGTAGCATAGCTGCACTCACCCCGTCAACCGTTTTCTGAGAAAAAATTCCTAGATCGATCGCAATTCCGGCCTGACCGACGCTGGCAAAGCGCGTAAAACCCTGCTTTTGCCGGCGGCTGGTCACAAGCCGGCAGGTGTGAAATCATTCGTCGAAGCTCATGGAATGATTCCCGTCGCACGGCCTTGTGGGAGAGGACGATGGACAGACCAGCCATGGCATCCGTGTTCAGGATGCGGCATGCACCAGCCATGGTTTCCGGCGTGCGCAGCACCGGCCAGGGTCAGGCGGATCCGGTCATCCGCGTGCGTTCGCTGGGCGAAGCCATCCGTTTCGTCGCCAACGCCTACCCCCAATACGACATCGGCGCCGTCGCCATCAGCTGTGGGGATGTTTCGATCGGCAGCCTCGGCAGCCTGGAGGTCAAGGCGCTGTGGCGCGAATATGGCGAACGGCTGACGCAGGAATAGGCGTTCGCCCGCAGCCTTTCTGGAGCGGAAATGCCGCTCGCGCGTTTCAACCCCAGTCACGGGAGCAATCGCCATGAATGTCGCCAACCTGCAACTCGAAGGCCTGTTGATGGCCGTCGCCTCGATCAACCGCCTCCTGGTTCAAAAGGGGGTGCTGACGGCGGAGGAAATCGACCTGGCCTTGCGCAAGACCGAGGCAGGCGAAACCAACCAGGAGCGGTCCGAAGGCATGTCCGCGTCCAGCCGCGACGCCGTCAACTTTCCGATCCGGCTGCTGGAACTCGCCAACCAGTGCCAGCCGGAGGCGGAGATGCCGTCTTTTTCGAAGCTGGCCCGCATGGTCGGCAAGATAAAGGAACCCTACAACGACCAGCTGTGAGGGGGTGCCAAGGCAGGCCCCGGCGCGCGTCCTTCGCGCGGTGCCGGTCGGTCTCGCCTCAAGCCCTGCCCGGCCATCCCAAATTGAGCGAAAGCACCTTGCCCGGTCCATGCACGGCCGCAAACAGCAGTCCGGCCAGGAACGAAAAATGGTCGACGAAGAAGCCGAACTCGGCCTGGTTGCCGGCCCAGTGGCTGGGTCCGTGGAAGGCCAGGGCGAGGAACAGCACATAGGCGGCGGCGACAAGGGCCGCCTGCGAGAAGAAGGCGCCGGTCAGGAAGCACAGCACCAGCGCGACTTCCAGGATCGCCGCGCACCAGGCCAGGAACAGCGGAAACGGAAAGCCGGCGGCGGCGATATAGCCGGCGGTGGCGTCCAGGCCCATGAACTTGAAGGTCACGGCCATCAGGAAGACGCCGGCGAAGATCAGCCGGGCGACGACAAGGGCCGCGGTCTGCCACGGCGATTGAATGATTTGCGACGACATGCTCGTTCTCCAGCTTTGCAGGTTGCTCGCTCCTAGGACGCGCGACGGGCGCCAGGTCCGACACCTCAGGCCCATTTTTCTCGAGAGGCCCGAACGGCTTCCGGCGCCGCCCGCGATTGAAACTTGTTGGTAATCACGGAAGTGCTATCGTTAGTCGGGGCTAATGCACCGGCGTGCCGGCGCAGCGATTTTGGGTGGGCTGAAATTTGCGTACAAGCGTCAGGTTTGGGGCGATATCTCATAGCGTGCGGTCGGCGACGCTGGAATGCAGCGGCTGCGGCGGCGCTGGCCAGGTCTTCCAGTGTCCGCGCTGGACGAGTTCCAACGGCCATTGCTGCCCTGCCGGTACGCACCGGCGCGGCTGCCCCGGCCTCAGCGCGGCATGCTCCGAATGTGACGGCGACCACACTGCCGACGCCGACCCCATGCGGCCATCGGCCTGATACATGCCTATCGCAGCCCAGGCCGTGTCGTCTGGTGGAACCGGCGGCGCCAATCTGTGTTATGTCGTGTTGATCGCGGGCGCCGAAGGCTGCGCGTCCCGACAACAGAAAGCGAGGCCTGAGATGGCTGACGACAAGTCGAAGACGAAGCAGGACCGCAAGCAGGTCTCGAGCGAAGAGCCCTACGAGGTTGCCGCCTTTGCCCGCAAATACGGCATTCCGCCAAGCGAGGCACAGACCATCATCAAGCGCTACGGACCCTCGCGCAAGAAGCTCGACGCCCATATGGCGGCCCGCGGCTAGCGCATGTCGCCCAAAAGTGGATCTCGGTTTTGGGAGAACGACATGCATGAAGCGGGTCGTCTGAACTCGTTCGGGCGCGGCGCGCTTTAGGCCCGAAACCATTTCGCCTGGACGGCGTTGAAGATGCTGCGGGCCGTGTCAACCGGGCCTGGTGGTACGGTGAACAGGATGTCTTTTTCCCGGTTTCTCATCCTGGCCAACGAAACGGCAGACGAGCATCTGTCCCACCCGGCCCGCAGCGCCACGCATTGAGGGAGGTTGTCATGTCCGACACCATACGCAGGACCGGCAGCTGCCTATGCGGCGGCGTGCAGTTCGAGGTTCACGGCCCGCCGTTGCGCGTCGGCCTGTGCCACTGCAAGGATTGCCGGAAGGCCGGCGGTTCGGTCTATTCGGCCTTTGCCATCTGGCCGCGCGAGGCCTTCGAGACCACCGGCCTCGTCAGCTCCTATGGCACGCGCAGCTTTTGCCCGACCTGCGGCGGCCGCGTCGCCTGGGTCGACGACAACGAGGCCGAGGTGGCGATCGGCAGCCTCGACATCGCGCCGACCGATCTCGTGCCCGAATATGAACTGTGGACCTCCAGGCGCGAGACCTGGCTGCACCCTCTGCCCGGGACCGAACAGTTCGAGCATGACCGCCCAGCGGCGCACAACGCCGAAGCGCCGACGCCGAGATCGCTGTCCGACATCGACGCTGAGATTTGATCTCCGGGAAAGGGAACCCTGCCCTGCCGCCGACGTTACCGGATGCCTCTCACGCATGCCGTCCAGCGACTTGCGGCAATCATGGAGACGACCATTGAACGACAAGATGTTTCCCCGCCCCATCAGGTTGAAATTCGCGCCGGAGCGCGAGCGCATCATCCGCAGCGCCTGGGAAGGCCTGGAATGCCTCGGCGACTGGCCGGCTGGCCAGGGACGGCGCTACCGGGCGGCGTTGCGCAGTTGTCGCGATGCGCTGGATGGCTGGACGCCGGCGGAAAAAGCGATGCGGGCGATGATCGACGCCGCGCGCGAAGCAAAACTCCTCCAGTAGTTGGAACAGGGGCCATGCCTGATCTCATTTTGCCCACACCGATGCGGATCAAGCCGCATGGGTCGGATACGATCCGCGACGTCGCCACGCTCAAGGATGCCAGCGAAATCCTGATCGACTGGCCGCAGGCCAAGCGCGGCCCGTTCTACCAGGCGGCGCGCGAGAAGGTCGAAGCCGCCCTGGAAACCAAGATAGGTGCTGCCGAGGCACAGGAAGCGTTCGCAGCGCTCTGCAGCCACTCCGGCGTTTTGGTGCGATAGCGGTTTCAATAGAAGCAGGGGGGCATTATTGCCTCGCCTGCTTCGTGCAAATCGGTCCTGATCACTCCGTATCCGAATGATCGATCCGATTATTCCGCCGGAAGCTCGCCCTGTACGATCGGGTGAGAGGTTTCGAAGCCAAAACTCTTTGGCGCCAGCAGAATCAAGGCAATCACGATCGCTATCGAGGCAAGCAACGTGGCAGTGGCTGCAATATCTCTCACGATAATCTCTCCAAATTCCAAGTCGTGAGAAAAACGCTCCCAACATAACGAGGTTCCATTAGCTTGCGCGATAATACCAACGAGCCGGCGTTTATTGTTTCGGCGGCTGGGGCGGCACTTCACCAGGCTTGATTACCGGCGTCTTGCCTTCGTCGGGAGCGGGCGCCGCCATGCCCTGGTCGCCCGTCGGGGGTGGTTTCAGCACGCCGCCGCAGTCGTTGAGCTTGGCGGTCAAATTGCCGTCATCGGCCTGCTGTTCAGGCTGCTGTTTTGCCCCTTGCTCGGTCTGAGCCCTGCATTTGTCGGCCTGCAGCGCCTGGCTGTCGTTCTGCTGCTGGGCCGCGGCCGGCACTGCCAGCGCCAGCATGAGGCCTAGTGGCATGATAGCGAGAGTTCTCATCACTGCCTCCTTCTTTTCTTTCACGGCCGCCCGCGGCGACCTTCCCTTCACAGGGACAACGCCTGTCGAAGAAAAAGGTTGGCCGCCTCGCCGGCGGCATTGCAACCAAACCCGTTTGCCGGCCGTTGCGCGTGCCGGAGGCGGTCATGTTCGAAGGTTTTCAAAGCACGGAAATCGACATTGGCGATGCCGGCATATACTGCCTGCGTGCCGGCGGCGGCCCACCGCTGCTGTTGCTGCACGGCTTTCCGCAAACGCATCTGATGTGGCGCGACATCGCCCCCGCTCTGGCCAGCCGGTTCAGCGTCGTCTGCGCCGACCTGCGCGGCTATGGCCGCAGTTCCTGTCCGACGTCCACTCCGGACCACGCACCCTATGCCAAGCGTGCCATGGCCGCCGATATGAGGAGGCTGATGGAGAAGCTGGGTTTCAGCAGCTTCATGGTCGCCGGTCATGATCGCGGCGGGCGTGTCGCCTACCGCATGGCGCTCGATCATCGGGACAGCATCGACAGGCTCGCCGTTCTCGACATCGTGCCGACCGCCGATGCCTGGGACCGGGCCGACGCCAGGCTGGCGCTGGGCTATTGGCCATGGTCGCTGCTGGCGCAGCCTGAGCCGTTGCCGGAAAAGATCCTGTCCGGCGCCGCCGAGGCGATCGTCGACAATGCGCTCAACGGCTGGGGCTCGCCGCCATCGGCGTTTCCAGCCGAAGTGCGTCAGGCCTATATCGAGGCCTTGCGCGCGCCTGCCCACGCCCACGCCATCTGCGAGGAATATCGGGCGGCAGCCACGCTCGACCGCGAGCACGACCATGCCGACAAGGCAGCCGGCCGGCGCATCCGCTGCCCGCTGCTGGCGCTATGGAGCGGTCAGGGCGCCTTGGCGGATTGGTATGCCGGCGAAGGCGGGCCGCTGGCGCTGTGGCGCGGCTGGGCCGACGATGTGCGTGGCCAGGCGATGCCGGCCGGGCACTTCTTTCCCGAAGAGAATCCGGCGCGCACGGCCGATCTGCTGGCCGGCTTCTTCGGTGAAACCAGTCACGGCATTTCCCGGCGATCGGAATTACCTTCGCCCTTCCTTTGATCGGGCCGAAGCCCCTCCTTCTCCGCCTTTGCCTGACTGCCTTCATCACCGGCGGCAAGGCCGGGTCCGCGTTCGAACCGGCGCAGAAAGCCGGCAACGACCAGCACGATCAGCGTGCCGAACCCGGCCACTTGCCAAAGACCCAGTCCGCAGGCGACGCCGATCGCGCCCGCCAGCCACATGCCGGCGCCGGTCGTCAGCCCATGCACCTCGCCGCGCGAAAACATGATCGAGCCGGCGGCGAGGAAAGCGACGCCGGCGGTCACCGCCTCGACCACCCGGATCGGATCGACCTTGACCGATTCCCCCGCGAACATCGGCGCGTGCACGATCTCGACCGTCAGGATGCCGAAGGTGGCGGCGGCGACGCAGACGAGAATATGCGTGCGAAGTCCGGCCGGGCGATTGCGCCATTCGCGTTCGAAACCGATGACCGCGCCATAGAGCGTCGCCAGCAACAGCCGCGCCGCGATGACCGGAAACGAGGTGTAGGTGGAATGGCCGAATTCCTCGACGAGTTGTTCCATGATGTCCCCTCCGAAAGCGTGACGCCACAACGCGGCCGCCGGGTCACGGTTCCTGAATCCACCGCCAGGTGCGGCAAGGATGCGGCCGCTTTTGAAAACGCATCTGCCAAAGGGAGGTTGATGGAACCAGACCTCAAGGCTCAGGAAGTCTCGGTTTCGGGCAGGTCGGCGCCGAGCTCCGGAACGATGATCGAGTCCAGGGGCGCCGTCAGGGACCATTTGAGATGGCCCGGGCTGCGATCCAGCACCGCCAAGCCGTTCAGCGATTGCGGCGCGACCCGTTGCAGGACGACGGTGCCGAAACCCTTGCGCGTGCTTTCGTCTTGCCGCCCCCCGGGCCGCTCTCCTTCACGCACCGGCATCGTCTCGTCCCAAACCAGATGGATTTCCCGCTTGTCCGAAACGCCTTCAACGATCCGCCAGGTGATCTCGAGCCGCCCGGCCTCGCTCGCCAGCGCGCCATATTTTGAAGAGTTGGTGCCGAGCTCATGAAATGCCATGCCGAGATTTTGCACGGCATTCGGCTGCAAGGTCAAAAGCGGTCCGGACAGCGATACCCGCGCCTCGTGGCCGAACGGCTTGAGCTGCTCCTGGGCGAGGTCGAAGAGGCTGGCGCCGGCCCATTCCGAGTTCACCAGCAGATCGTGCGACCGCGACAGCGCCATGATGCGGGAGCGGATCAACTCCTCGAACTCGCGCGGATCGGTCGAGCGTTTGCTGGTCTCCCGGATCATCGAGAGGATCACCGCGAACTGGTTCTTGACGCGATGGTTCACCTCGCGGAGCAAAAGCCTGATCCGGCGCTCGCTCTCCTTGCTGGCGGTGATGTCGCGGGCGATCTTCGAGGCGCCGATGATCTCGCCGGACGCGTTCCTGATCGGCGAAATGGTCAGCGACACGGCGATGAGGCCGCCGTCCTTGCGTCGGCGGATCGTCTCATAGCTTGCCAGCAGTTCGCCTTTGCGGACCCGGCTGATGATGTCGGTCTCTTCATCCTTGAGATGATCGGGGATGAGCATGAGCACGGACCGGCCGACGGCCTCTTCGACGGTGTAGCCGAACATGCGTTGCGCCGCCGCGTTCCAACTGGTGATGATGCTGTTCAAATCCTTGCTGACGATGGCGTCGAAGGACGAATCGACAATCGCCGCCAGCCGCGCATCGGCGGTAATGGCGATCAAGGCATCAAAGCCCGCCAAATCTGTCACTGTCGACCCCTTCTCCCTCATGCGCGGATTGCGCGCATGGCCACCAATGCGCCGCGGTGGGTTTTGGTTGCAATCGCCTCCCAACATTCCTCCCAGGAACAGTCCAGGCAGTTCATGACTGGACCTTGCACTGGAACCTTGCGCGCTTGCGCGAGTTGCACCCGACACCCCCATGGATGGCTCAATAAGGAGGCACACGATGAGCGACGGCGATCTCGACCGGGTCTGGAAGCTGATGGACAGGATCGGTTTCTGTATGCTGGCCACCCGCGAAGGCGATGACATCCGCTCGCGACCCATGGCGGCGCATGTGGTGCGCGACGAAAACGCAATCTACTTCCTCACCGATGTCGACAGCCATAAGGACGACGAGATCGAAGCCGAGCCCAATGTCGGTCTCGCCTTCGCCGATTCAGGCGGCCAGAAATATGTTTCCGTCAGCGGTCTGGCGGCGGTTTCGAACGACCGCGCCAAGATCAGGGAGTTGTGGTCGACCCCGGCCAAGGCCTGGTGGGACAGTGCCGATGACCCTTCGATCCGCGTGCTTAAAGTGACGCCGAAAGATGCCCAGTATTGGGACAGTCCCGGCACCGTGGTCAGCTATGTGAAGATGCTGGCGGCAACGGTCAGCGACAGCCGCCCGGAAATCGGTAACACCGGCAAGGTCAGGATGTAGCCGGACGGCGTCGAGGACCTCAGGCAGATGTGCGAATGCCGGTGGGGCGCAGCGAATATCGCCGGTGCGGCACACCGGTGCCGATCAGTCCGGCTTGGGAGGGTCAGGGGCATTCGGTGCTGGATCGGCGTCGGCATCCCTTTGCGGACAGTCCTCGTAGCTGTGGTCGCGGCCGCCGCAAAAAGAACAGCACATGGCCTCGCGATCCCCGTTTCCGGGACGCCATTGCGGGGTTTCGTAGGGCTTCCTGCCATTCATCCCCAGCAATGCACGACGGACCATTTGGTTGCGCCGCCACCGACGGCCGGCCGGCGGTTGCGGAACCACCCGCCGGGATGCGAGTTTCGGCCAATACATCCATTCGAGGGAACAGCCATGCCGATGCGCCGAATTGCCTTGATGACGGCAGCGATCTTGCTGGCCGCGACCGGCCTCGCCGAAGCCAGGCCCGATACCCGCACGATGAGTTGCGACCAACTCCGGCAACTGCTCCAAAGCCATCATGCCGTGGTGCTGACCACCGGCCCCAACACCTATGACCGCTATGTCAGGCAGTTCGGCAACGAATGCGACTGGCCGGAGGTGCCGATGTCGGCCTATGTCCCGACCCGTGACGGCAACTGCCCCGTCTACCGCTGCGAGGAACCTGTCACCAACTTTCCGGACTGAGACCGCGCCTCCAGTCGGCTTTGCCGCCGCATTGCGTTGATCCCGGCGCGGGAACCGGCTAGGGGTGGGGGCAACTTGCATTTTCCCGCTTCGTCTAATGGTAGGACAGCGCCCTTTGAAGGCGTGAATCGTGGTTCGAGCCCATGAGCGGGAACCAGCAAGCAACCAATCGTTCGGCTGGTTCGAAGCTGCGCGCAGACTGGCCAGCCGGCTTCAGCGTATTAGCGCGCGCTTGTATTTCACTCGAAGCAGGATCATCATCCTGGCCGACAGTGGATCGAAGGGGTGCAGCGACATGGAACTGAGTTGCTTTGACGGGGGCGTCCTTGCATCGGCGATGTCCCTGAACATCACGGCGGTTTTCATGATATTGGCCGCATTTGCCGCATTTCGGCTGGTTGCAATATCGCGCGAAGGTTCTGCCGACCAACTCCAGACGGCGTAGCCCGCAGAGAACCTCCTGTGCAGGAGAAGGCATATGGCCGCCAGAAAGGTGATAGCCGTCAAGGACTGGTCTTGCGGCATGAGCGACGAGCTTGGCCGCGTCGTCCTGACCATCAACCCGACCGAGGGTGAGCCCATCCTGGTTGATGACAATTTTCCAGGCGGCAAGGATGGCCGGGGAATTGCGGGCGCCGAAACTCGTCCCCATACCTCGGTGAGGCAGCGCCCCCGGGCAAAGCGATCAAGCTCGCCGAGGCAGCCCCAACGCCCTCCCCGGCGAGCCCTGTTGCTCCGTTACGATGAACAATGGAGCAATTACTGCGTTACGGATCCGGGCGCCATTAAGTTGCATCCGGCCTCCTGAAACCATTTCGCGGACCCCGCGTTGACCACCGGGCCGACACAGGAGACATCTCATGACCGTCAACTGCCGCATATCGATCGACAACCGGCCGGAGGCCACGGACGCCGTTTTCCAGGCGGTTCCCCGGATTGGCGAAAGCGTTGCGCTGTCGATCGACGGAACCACGCAGGATCTGCGGGTATCGCGCGTCGTGCACGTCACCAATGGCAGCCTGGAAGGTGCCGCGATCGTCGTCGAAGTGACGACAAACATCCTCTGAATCGAGAGTTATCGTCCGCTACGCCGGCCGGCACCGCGCGGCGACCGCCGACCGTTGCGGGGACCAGGGCGGCCCACGCGCGGTGAACCGCTCTACTCCTTGCCGCCGTCGGAAATGCCGTTGCCGTCGGCGGTTGGCAGGATGCCGAAGTCTTGCGACTTCGCCCCTTGCTCCGCCGTCAGGAAGCCATCCGCGGCAAGACCGCGCCGCAGCAATTCCCTGACGGCGGCCGAACGGCTCGGCATGCGCTTGTCGAAGCGCCAGTTTTCCAGCGCCGCCAGTTCGTCTGACGTCAGCATGATCTGCAACCGTTCCGGGCGTTCCAGTTCAGTCATCGCGCTTCCCTCGCTCTGGACCACGTTTACGTCGAATGAGCATTCAACTCATTTACCTCATAATTAGGAAACCGCTCCTAGCGCGTCAAGACCTCGCGATGTGTGAACTGCTTCTCGTGCTCATGATGAGCCTGACGGGTATTCGGCGTAAGGCGCACACTTGCATAACTATGCTAACTGGTTGATTTATTTGGGTATTATTTAATTCGTGACTTGCCAAGGCGAAGTCTTTGCCGCATTGTGCGATCTGAACAGAAAACCGTTCCCTTCGGGAGGTTTCGATGCGGTATAATTACTCGGCGCGACTGCGCGATGACGTCCGTTCAGCGGTCCAGATCGCCTTCAGGAAGACCGGCATCGTCAGCATCACGGCGGTGGCGGAGCATGTAAGGGTCAGGAATCTGGCCGAAAACGTCGCCCTCGAGGACGTCGAATACCTTGTCTTCCAGGCAGCCCAGTTGATTGGCGCCGCAATTGAATTCGACGGGCTCACCAATTTCGACGGCGTAGCTGGTCTGTTCGTGGATGGGCTCGGTGGCGACGGTGGCGAGCACGTGATCGCCCAACTCGACAGGCCTGGTCCGGCAACCCTGCAGTAGGGCAGTTCCGGCTGAACGCGCATTTGTCCCGTGCCAGTCAGGGGGCCTCCTCAAAAGGCCGCCCTGCTGTTTCTGTACCCTGATGATGATGAGAGCTGTTCCGTCAGGCGGAGCCGGCGATTTGTGAGGCGAAGTCCCGATAGGGACGCAGCGGGCGGCCCAGAAGCGCGGTCAGCCGCTCGACGTCCCCGGCCTCGGGCAGCATGCCGTCGGTCAGGAACCGCTCGCCCATCAAGCGCATGTCGTACGCCATCCAGGCAGGCAGGAACTGCTTGAGATTCTGCTCGAAACCTTCGGTATTGTCGCCGCCGTAGCTGATCGGGCGTGCGAGCACGTCTGACCAGATGGCCGCGATATCCGTCCCGGTCAGTGTCTGCGGACCGACGAGATTGATCCGCTCCAGCGCAAGCGGCCCTGCGGATCGTTCCCGACGCAGCAGCTCGAGAGCGGCGATTTCGGCGATATCACGCACGTCGACCATGGCGAGCCCCTTGGTGCCGATCGGCATTGTGTAGGTGCCGTAGCCGGTGATGACGTCTTCGATCATCAGGTCGTTCTGGATGAAGTAGGCCGGGCGCAGGATCGTAGCCTGGAAGCCCATCTGCTCGATCATTCGCTCGACGCCGAATTTGCCGGCGAAATGCGGCACGTTCACATAGACGTCCGCATGGATCACCGAGAGATAGACGATCCGCTCGATGCCCGCCGATCGGGCGACGTTCAGCGCGACCAAAGCCTGGGTGAATTCGTCCGGCACCACGGCGTTCAAGAGGAACAGGGTGGAAACGCCGGACATGGCTTTGCGCAGCGAATCGACATCGAGAAAGTCGCCTTGCGCGACCGATACGCCCGCCGGGAAGCTGGCTTTCGACGGATCGCGGACGAGAGCACGGACATCGGCGCCGCGCTTGACGAGGTGCTCGACGACTTGGCGGCCAACATTGCCTGTGGCGCCGGTAACAAGGATGGTCATGAAATTTCTCCTGTTGGATTGCTTGACAGGCCCAATATGTGTGGCTCACAAACAGTCAAACAGGCCGAAATTTTAGACGTACCGTCTCACTGGTGGAACACTCATGGATCTTCTGGCCCTGACCGATTTCAACCTCGTTGCCCGCCATGGGGGTTTCGGCAAAGCGGCAAGGGCCACCGGCCGGCCCAAGGCAACGCTGTCCCGGCGCGTTGGAGACTTGGAGAGCAGCCTTGACGTGCGCCTGTTTGAACGGGGTGCGCGCAACCTGAAGCTCACCGAGGAAGGGCGAGCACTCTTCGAGCGGACGGGGACCTTGCTCGCCGAGCTGGACGAGACGGCCGCCGAGATCGCCTCGGGCGGCCAAAGACCCAAGGGCAGGCTGCGGATCAGCGCACCTCTGCATTTTTCTCAGACCGCGATGGGAAGGATCGCCGCGGGATTTACCCTCAAGCATCCCGAGGTGAGGCTTGAGGTCACGACGGAGGACAGGGCTGTCGACATGATCGAGGAAGGTTACGACCTGGTGATCCGGGTCAACCCGAAACCCGACGAAAGCCTGGTCGGACGGGCGTTTCTCCGCGACCGCCTGGTCGTTGTGGCGAGCCCGGACCTTCCTCGTACGACCGGTGGGCAGGCCGCTCCTGGCGTTGCACGCGGCACAGGCGAACGCCAGACATGGCACGTAAAGGACCATGGTGGCCGCTCGACGATTGCGGTCGAGCCTGTCCTTGCTCTGTCGACGCTGATCATGGTGCGGGATGCGGTGCGGGCCGGCGTCGGTGTTGGACGTCTCCCAATTTCCCTGGTGAGCCACGATTTGGCTGACGGCACCCTGGTGAATTGGGGGGACATCGATGGCCCGGAGATCGCTCTTTGGACGCTCTACCCCTCCCGGCGGCTGCTCAGCGCGCGCGTGTCGGCGTTCCTGGATTTTCTGAAACAGGCCTTCCCGAATGGGACGCCGGACGAACTGGCCGCCTATATCGGCAGGTGATGCCCGGCGCTTTCGCCGGCAAAAACCTTTATTTTTCGCGGAATGATTTCCGGCGGAACAAGTTGGGGCGACGAAAATTACCTTGTCACCCTTACAAGAGGAGGACGTCGTGAAAGGCTTGCGCAGTCTCCTTGCCGAACTGTCAGCCAGCTGGCTCAAGCGCCGCAAGGCGCAGGCGCCCACTGTCGTGAACACAGTCAAACCCCGCCCCGCCCATCAGGCGCCGCGGCAACGTGCCGCCCACAAACCCAAAACACCGTCCACCCGCGACGTCTCCTCGAACATGTGAGCCGCGCGGACAAGATGGGGTCGCCCAATGCCATTGGGAGGTATCGGCAACTCTCACACAGGATTGATTGGCATCGACGAAACCTTTGAGCGGCCATAGGCGTTTATCGCTTCAGCCCTATCGAGGTGGTTCCAATGCAAACGGCATGGTTCTCGAAGCCTGTGGCGGTTTCGGTCGGCGTCACCGGTTCCATCCACCATCTGTCCAACACACAGCAGGCCATTGATTTGCTCACCACACATTGGCGTGACGCAGGCAGCCCGAAGCATCAGTCCGCGCTGCGCGCCTGCCGGCGGGCGACGAGCGGCGATGTCGCCCCCGACGTCGCCAGGGCGGCGCTCGTCGAGGCCGCGCGTGAAGCCCACATCCTGATCGAATAGAGTGTCGATTGATCGGCCAATGTCGATGCGGCTGCTATAGTCGCGGCATTCCCTCCTTGGAGACCCCACCATGACCCTGAACACACGCAAGCTCGGCAGCCAGGGGCTGCAGGTCTCGGCCATCGGCCTCGGCTGCATGGGCATGAGCCAGTCCTACGGCCCGGCCGACGAGGCCGAATCCATCGCCACGCTGCACCGTGCCATCGAACTCGGCTGCACCTTCCTCGACACCGCCGAGGTCTATGGCCCTTACGACAACGAAGCCCTGCTTGGCCGGGCGCTGAAGGGCAAGCGCGACCAGGTGACGATCGCCACCAAATTCGGCTTTCGCATCGAAAACGGCAAGCAGGTCGGAACCGACAGCCGGCCCGAACACATTCGAGAGGTCGTGGAAGCCTCGCTCGGCCGCCTCGGAACCGACCATATCGACCTGCTCTACCAGCACCGCGTCGACCCCGCGGTGCCCATGGAGGATGTCGCGGGCGCCGTCGGCGAACTCGTCGCGCAAGGCAAGGTGCGCTTCTTCGGCCTGTCGGAGGCGGGTGCGGCCAACATCCGCCGGGCGCATGCCGTGCATCCGGTGTCGGCCGTGCAGAGCGAGTATTCGCTGTGGGAGCGCAATCTGGAGCCGGAGATCATCCCGCTGCTTGGCGAACTCGGCATCGGCCTGGTGCCGTTCTCGCCGCTCGGCCGCGGTTTTCTCACCGGCCAGGTCAAGCGCGCGGAAGACTATCCCGACGGCGATTATCGCCGCAACGACCCGCGCTACCAGGGCGAAAACTACGACGCCAATGTCGAGGCGGCCGCCAAGGTGAGCGACATCGCCGCTGCCCGCGGCGTCAAGCCCGGCCAGGTCGCGCTGGCCTGGCTGCTGGCGAAGGGCGACGGCTTTGGCATCGACATCGTGCCGATCCCCGGCACTAAGCGCACAAAATACCTGGAAGAGAACGTCGCCGCCGCCGCCATCAAACTCGATGCCGCCGAGATGGCCGCGCTCGACGCAGCGCTTGCGCCGGGAAAAGTCTCCGGCCCGCGCTACACCGAGCGGGGCATGGCGATGGTCGATCGGTAGGGGTGCCTGCTCCAGCGTCCGCGACGGTCTCGCCAAGGTCGTTCCGAATAGACAAGGCTACCGAAAGCCCAGATGCTTCCGATAGCAGTGGGTTTCCACGGTGAACCTGCCGGCGACATCGTCCGGCAGCCAAAGTGCGTCTTCGAAGGTGCGGCTCAAGCGCCACCCTTCGCGGGCATAAAATCTCTGCGCGCGGAGATTTCCCGCCGTGCAGAAAAGCTCGGCCTCCGCCACGCCTTGTTCGGACAAGAGATGCTCGGCGCGTAACAGCAGATCGCGGGCGGTCCCGCTTCCCCGTGCTTGCGGGCTTACATAGAGTTTCACCAGCTCCGCTCCGTTGATGGAGACGAAGCCAAGCAATTCATCGGCTGCCGCCACATGGAATGCATCGGCGGATTGCTCCAGCCACAGCGAAAAATGCGCGGGCGTTCGGTACGCCAGGATTTCGGCCGGAATCAGATGCGCATGGGCATCATGCCAGCCCTGGTGCCATAGTTGCACGATCGCCGGCTGGTCGGCTTCTTGGGCTGGGCGAATTTCAAGCATTCCTCACCGCCTGCAAAAGTCTGGGATCTGCCGCGCCAGGGTCATTTGCCGCTTCCGGCATTTCCAAGAATTACAATCCGCTGCATCATCCCTGGCTTTGCGAACATCTCAGAGCGTTCGCGCGCCATGCCTGTCCAGCGTGCTCGGGGCGTTGACCGCAAATTGCGCAGCGAAAGCCCTGATGTAAGCGGGCCGAGCTTCACCGCGCGCCACATAGGCAGCAAGGTTTTGATATTCGTCCAAAATGCCCGACATTCTTAGTCGCAGCAGCACCGATACCATCAACAGATCGCCCGCGCTGAATGCATCGTCGAGCCACTCGGCGGCGCTCAGGCGAGCCGAGAGCCTGTTGAGACAGGCGCGAACACGATCCTTCACCAATGGCAAACGCTCCTCGCTCCAGGGCTTGTCAGCTTCGAATATCTTTGCCGTCGTTAATTCGAGGATCGGCGGCTCGACTGTGTTAAGTGCGGCAAACATCCAGGTGATCGCACGCGCGCGGGCATCGCGATCGCCGGGCAGCAGGCCCGCGTGCTGCTCGGCAAGATGAAGGATGATCGAGCCGGTCTCGAACAGTGAGAGAGAACCCTCCTCATAGGTGGGGATCTGGCCAAAGGGCTGGAGTGCCAGATGGCCAGGCGCCTTCATCTCCGCGAAGGAAACAAACCGAACCTCATAAGGCTGCCCTGCTTCTTCGAGCGCCCAGCGAACGCGCGTATCGCGCGCCAGTCCCTTGCCGCGATCGGGCGATCGCTTAAATGCCGTGATGGTGATTGTCATCGCATCGTTCCTGATTGGGTGAATTCTTCGGCTCCCTATCGTGAAGACGAATGGGCCTCCCGGAAATCGACATCGGTCTGAACTATTTTCCGCAATTCGTGCCTGGCTTGTCGACCCCGACACTGCCGAAGAAGGCGAAGGCAGGGCCTAACCCGCCGCTGCCGCCGTGACCTTCTTGGACGCGGCCCGCTGTCGCCGCATGCGCCGTTTGGCGACAAGCTTGAGCGCGACCGGCGGCTCGTTTGACAGCGCGCCCAGCACGGCGTCGACCATGCCATGCGCCACGAAATCCGCGTTCATGTCACGGGCCAGTTTGTCGGCCGTCTCCTTGTCCTCAGCAGCGGCCTCCGACCAGAACACGATTCCCACCCGAAGTGCGGCCTTCGCGCGCTTCAGCCGGCGAACCAGGAAACGGGCGTGCTTGACGGAATCCCGGTTCAGGAATCCGACCACGACGGTGTCGACGGTTTCGAGCTCAAGGCGGCGAATGCTGGCGGGCTCCATATCTGCAAAGCCGGCTTTCGATACCGTCGCGCCCTGAACCTCCAGCACCTGCGCCAGCATCGCGGCGGCGGCGTCGTCGAGCTCGCCACGCCCACCGGCGCAAAGCACGGACATATCCGTGCCATCGGGCAGGTCGGTCTCGTCTTCCCCGTTGGGATCGCCATCGTCGCTCGCCTCTGCAGCCACGGGCGGCTCCTCCTCCTCGCCTGCCTCCTCCTGCGCGCTGTCGTCGAGATTGGCTACCAGCATCAGGGCACTGGCCGCCACCTGCCGCCTTTGCAAATCGCCCATGACGCCGCGCACACGGTCCTGTTCGCCCAGCAGAAGCGCCGGAATGGCAACCTTGTCATAGAATTCGACCAGATATTTCTCCTCCAGCATCTCCTCGGCATGATCGGTGGCTTCTTCCGGATCGCCGGCCAGCAGCCGCTGGTACAGGCGCGCATGGGGTTCGAGCACGGGCTCGTTGCCGAACAGCACGTCGAGGAATTCAAACTGCGGCACGTGCCGGCCCAGCACCACCAGGCAGACGGTGAGCGGTGTCGACAGGATCAGCCCGAGCGGCCCCCAAAGCCACGTCCAGAAAATCGCCGCGACGATGATCGCCAGCGGCGACAGTCCTGTCCGCGAACCGTAGAGCCAGGGTTCGATGACATTGCCGGTGATCAGCTCCATCACCACGAACAGGGCGGCCGTCCACAGCACGAGCGACCAGCCCGGCGCAACGGCCAGCGCCAGGAACAGCGGCAACAGCATGCCTATGATGGGGCCGATATAGGGAACGAAACGCAGCGCCAGTGCCAGCAGCCCCCACAGCAGCGCATTGGGAATACCGAGGGCCCAGAGCCCGATCGCGATCGGTATGGCGTAGACGATGTTGACGACCAATTGCATCAACAGATAGCGGCCCACCCGCTTGGCGGCATCCTGAAGCGCTTCAGTGGTGCGGTGGAGGTCGCCATAGCCGACAAGCCGGATGAAGCGGTCGCGCAAATCCTCCCGCTCGAGCAGCATGAAGATGACGACGACGATGATCAGCCCGGCCGACCCAAGCGGGCTGATCAGCGGTCCAACGATGTTCTGCAGGACCTGGAGCGGCCTTTCTCGGGCGACGATCTCGACCGGCACCGGCTCGCGCGCAGGCTTTTCCGGGGTGGCAGCCGGCAGCGAGGGGTCCTGCCTGTCGATCTCCTGGCCGACCCGCTCGACCACCTTGCTCAGTCTGGCAAGAATCCCGCCCCCCACCCCGGTTTCCTTGAGCGAGCGGATCTTGGTCAGGATGTTGGTCTGGTAGACTGGGATGTTCTGCGCCAGTTCGCTGACCTGCGTGGCGACGATGAAGGAGAACAGGCCAAGGGCCGCGAAAGCGCCGAGCACGCTGGCAATGACGGCGGCAATTCGGGGGATACCGACCTTTTTAAGAGCTGAGACAAGCGGCGCCAGGGCGAAGGTCAGCAGCAGCGCGATCGCGATCGGCAGGAAAACCTCGCGCCCGAAATACAGTGCCGCCACTGTCGTGACGATGGCCGCCACATTGGGCAATGAGGTTCGCGGATGAAGGGCGGCCGCTGAAAGGGCGTCCCCCGGCCCATCTGCCGGAGACGCCGTGCCGTTTCGACGATTGGCCACGTGATGCCTCCCTGCCAAATGCCATGATCGGGCATATAGAGCCGACGTGCAACTTTAGCCAACGGTGAAATACACCTCACTCAACAGGCAATGATCCGGCCCGCGTCGGCCGCTCTCAACGCGCGGAATGGAAGTCAGGCTCGCTCGTTCGGATCAGCGCGCCGCATGCCTGGCCAGCGCGTGCTCGATCAGCACGTCGATGGTTTGGCTGTAGCCGATGCCTGATGCCGCCAGCGCCTTGGCGTACATCGAGATGTCGGTGAATCCGGGAATGGTGTTGACCTCGTTGACGAGCAGGCTGCCATCGGCGCGCAGAAAGAAATCGACGCGCGCCATGGCTTCGCAGCCAAGCGCCTGGAATGCCCGCCGCGCCATATCCCTGGCCTTCTCGGCCACATCGGCCGGGATATCGGCGGGCACCTTGACCAGCGCGCCGTCGGCATCGAGATATTTGGCCTCATAGGTGTAGAAGCCATGCTTGCCGGCCGGAATGATCTCGCCGGGCAGCGACACCGTCAGCGACCCGTCGGCGCGCTCCAGCACCGAGAACTCGATCTCGCGACCCTCGACGAATTCCTCGATCAACACTTTGCCGTCGTAGCGGAAAGCCGTGTCGATGGCCTGCTCGAAGCCGTCCCTGTCATTCACCTTGCTGACCCCGAAGGACGAGCCCTGGCGCGCCGGCTTGGCGAAGAACGGCAGGCCGAGCATCCCGGCAATCTCCTGGAAGGAATGCTTGCCGTTTCGATGCACGGTGACGGAGCGGGCAACCGCCAATCCCGCCTCGCGCATCAGCCGCTTGGCGACATCCTTGTCCATGGCGGCGGCCGAGGCGAGGATGCCGCAGCCGACATAGGCGACATCGGCGACCTCGGCATAGCCCTGCACCGAGCCGTCCTCGCCGAACGGCCCGTGCAGCACCGGGAACACGACGTCGATGGGGGGCAGGTCAGGCCGCGTACCGTCCGGCGACACGGCAGCCAGCCGGCCCTTGCCGCCGGGCAACAATGCAACCTCCGGGCCGTCTTCGGATGCCGGCGCCCCTGCCGCGTCATCAAGTTGTTGCAGCAGCCATCTGCCGCTTCGCGAAATAGCGATCGGCACGATGTCGTAGCGCGTCCGGTCGATCGCCTTCAGCACATTGGCGGCCGACAGGCGCGACACGTCATGCTCGGCCGAACGCCCGCCATAGAGGATGGCCACTCTTGCCTTACCGGTCATCGAAATCCCTCGACTGTCAAAAAATCAAATGGCGACGGCAATGCCGCGATTGGCGAAGAAGCGATCGAAATCGGCTGGCGCCAACACTGCGTCTGCCTGTGTGGCGGGGTCATGGCCGGACGGGTTGTGGAAGCGGAAACCCTGGTTGGATGCCGCCGTGACCAGCACCAGATGACCGCCCTTCGAGGGCGGCTCGCGCTCGGGCCAGCGGATCGAACTGCTGACCGACGCGATGAAGAAGCGCGTCCGCTGCATGATCGCCGGAATCTCCGCCGTCGCGACATTGGTCACCACCTCGGCCCGGAGTCCAAAAACCTCTTTCACGAAGCTGACGAAGGGCGCGTAGACCAGCCCCTTGATCGATCCCCCGTTGACGACATAGCCGCCATATAAGGTGCAGCGCCTGGCAAGCTCGATCGTCGGCACGATCTCGCCGCGGCTTGCCAGGATCATCTTCAGGCACGCCATGCCGCAGATGTTGGCCGCCCAGACCGCATACTCATCAAGGGTTTCCGCCCCGGATCGCCTCCACAGCGGATCGCGCCTGAGCGCAACATCCGCGCCGTCGGCGAGCACGTCCAGCGTCAGGTCGGGCGTCTCCCACTGGCTGAAAAACGGCACGGTTTCAGGCAATGGGCTCATGCGGACTCCTCGGGGGGCTGGTCCATCTTGTATACGAGGATACGAGATGGATGAAAAGCCGCTTAGGCCCGTTTGGCGAGCCGTGCGCCGCCGCCTACTCGGCCTTCGTCCAACCGAAAACCAGCCATGCATATTTCGATTTTTCGTCGGGTTCGACAGTGTAGGTCATCTGCATGTCGCCGTCCTTGGCGTAGATATCCAGCCGGGGCGCGGTCTCCAGCTTGAGCCACGCCGAACTCTTGCTGAAGGACCAGGCTCCGCACCAGACGCAAGGCCCCGACGTCGGATCACCCGGCTGATGAAAATTGTAGCGGCCGTCCGCCGTGATCTCCAGATAGTCGAACGCCCCGTAAAACGCGGTCACCGTCTGCTGGAATTCATTGGCGGCCGCTTCCTGTTCCGGTGTCGGCGCATCCTTCATATCGCGCGGCGGCCGGATGGCCCCACCGTTCAGTTTCCATTTGCCGACAAAATCCTTCTCGGTCGGAAGATATTCCTCCTGCGCCTGCGCCGATGAAACATAAGCAAAAGGTGATATACTTGTGAGGCCAACGGCCCCGATCGCAAATAAAAGCGTGGCGGCACAGATCGCCCTTGTTGGGTTTTGCATAAAAAATATATCTCCACGGGGGTAAGGGGAGTTTTATTGAGGATTTTGCAGCGCGCGTTGCTTCGATACCGATTCCCGCTCGCCATTTGCACGGTTAGCATCGTGGCCACCAATCTGGCAACGCAAAGCAGCCTCTCTCTCCAGCATCGCCCCATGCGGCCGCGATCCCGGCCGGCTGAATATCGGCAGCTTAGAAGGTGATCTTCACCGAAGCGGCGCTGCGACTATGCGGGCCGTGATGGACGGCCTCGATGTTGTTGCCGTCGGGATCGAGCAGGAAGGCGGCGTAATAGCCGGGGTGATAGGGCCGTTCGCCCGGTGCGCCATTGTCCGTGCCGCCAGCCGCCAGCCCGGCCTTGTAGAAGGCGTCGACCATGGCGTGGTCCTTTGCCTGGAAAGCCAGGTGATGGCGGCCGGTGAGTTTTCCCTGTGCGGCCCGGCTGTCGGCAGTGGAGACAAACAGCTCGTCGGCCCAGAAAAAGTCGGCGCCGCTGCCGCCAATCGGGGCATCGAGCGCCTGCAGGACCGCCTCGTAGAAACGCCGGCTGGCCGCAAGGTCCCTGACCACCAGTTGGATGTGGTCGATGAGCCGGCCGCGATGCAATTCCTGGGTTTCCATGAAAACGCCTCCTCGTGTGGGTTCGAATTTAGGTTCGGACAGGGCGTCGTCAATGCGGATACTCCTTCCGTCCAGCAAACAAAAGGCCCGCTGGGAGGGGATCCAGCGGGCCTTTGGAAAGCATCTCTAGCCTTCAGAGGTCTGAGGGGGATCAGACCTGGTAAGAACCTTTGTTGGCCGCGGAGGTTCCACCCGAACAGAAAAATGCCAACGCCCGGTCGAAACCGCGGAATTCGAGCGGTGGAGGCGATTTCTTTCGCGAGACCACTCTCAGTTTGGAACTTTCCGCTCGCAACCGGGTTTGGTGGCGCGGTGGGAGGAATTGCGATTGGATTGTTTTCAGAGGCTCGAAGCGCTTGTCGACAGCGCCGGTGTCGACGATATCGAGGAAGCAACCGCTCTGCTGCGCCGGTTCAAGGGCAGGTCGCGCGAGGTCGCGGCAGCCATAGATGAGTTCATGCTCGATTTCATGACGTTGGTCTTCGTCGTCGAAAACGGCGAAGAAGGTTTCGAAAAGCCGGTCCGCAAGCTCGCTCGCACCAGGCTTTCAAAGCTTGAGCGGCTGGTGACTGTAACGGCGGAGGCAAAGCCGGCTTCCGGCGCCGGCCTATCCCTTCAGGATGGCGGCTAGCCTGGGAATGCCTTCGCTCACCGCGCGCCGGTCGGCGAGCGTGAAGGACAGCCGCAGCGTGTTGCGCCCGGTGCCGTCGGCATAAAACGCGCTGCCCGGCACGAAGGCGACGCGCGCCTCCTTGACCGCCCGCGCCAGAAGCTCGGTGGCGTCGGCCCCTTCCGGCAGCGTCACCCAGACGAACATGCCGCCTTCCGGATGGCTCCAGGTCACGCCTTCCGGCATGTGGGCTTCCAGTGCCGAGAGCAGCCCGTCGCGGCGCTCACGATAGGCGCCGATAAGTTTTTCCACCTGGCCGTCGAACACGGCTTCGGCGACGCGATGCATCACCACCTGGTTGATCGACGGGCTATGCAGGTCGGAGGCCTGCTTCATCAGCACCAGCTTCTCGACGATTTGGCGCGGCGCGCACACCCAACCGACCCGCATGCCCGGCGACAGGATCTTCGAGAACGAGCCGCAATAGAGCGTGCGCGCCTTGTCGATACCGCCGGACCTGATGCAGTCGAGCGCCAGGATCGGCGGCTCGCCTTCGCCGTCATAGCGCAGCGCGCGATAGGCGGCATCCTCGATGACGGCGATGTCGAGTTCGCCGGCAAGGTCGAGCACCGCCTCGCGCTGCTCACGGTTCAGCGTGTTGCCGGTCGGGTTGGCGAAATCCGGCACCAGATAGGCGAACTTGGCCTTGCCGCCATTTGCAGCCGCCGCCGCGCGATAGGCATCGGGCGTCATGTTGCCGCCGGCCGGGGTCAGCCGATCGTAGCGAGGCTCATAGGCGTTGAAAGCCTGCAGCGCGCCCAGATAGGTCGGCCACGTCACCAGTGCGGTATCGCCCGGCGACAGGAACAGTTTGCCGAGATAATCCAGCGCCTGCTGCGAGCCGGAGGTTATGAAGATGTTGGCCTCGTCACAGGCGACGCCGAGCTTGCCCATCTGCCCGGCGAGCCAGCGCCGCAACGGCAGATAGCCTTCCGAGACCTGGTACTGCAGCGCCGCACCCGCCTCGGCGCCGCCGAGCACCGAAGCATAGGCGTCGCGGATCGCCTCGGCCGGGAACAGCGCGGGATCGGGAATACCGCCGGCGAACGAGATTATGTCTGGCTGGTCGAGCAGCTTCAGGAGCTCGCGGATTTCGGACGCTTTCATGCGCGATGAGCGCGAGGCCAACAGATTCATAAGGGTCACGACACGCCTCCCCAGACGCTGCAATATAGGTCAACTTGGCTGACCTATATCAGTCTTTGCCGGCGCTTTGAATAGGGCTGAAAGCCGTCCGCTATGCGCCAGCCGCTGTCCGGGCGGGACGGGGCGGGAAACTACAAGGTTCTCTTATAGCCGAGATGGCTGCCGGTGAAGCCGAGGCTCTCATAGAAGCGGTGCGCGTCAGCGCGCGACCTGTCGGTGGTCAACTGGACGAGGCCGCAGCCGCGCACCCGGCACGCATCGATCGCCCATTCGATCATCAGCCTGCCGACGCCCCCCGAGCGCCGGTGGCCGGCAACCCGAACCGCCTCGATCTGCCCGCGCCACGCGCCCTTGCGCGAGAGCCCGGCAAGGAAAGAAATCTGCAAGGTGCCAATCACCTCGCCGCCCTCGACAGCCACCGCCAGCAGTTGACTGGGATCGGCGTCGATGGCGTTGAAAGCATCGACATAGCCTTGCGCCAGCGGCAAGGAAGCGTCCTCGCGGCCGGCGCCAAGCGGATCGTCGGCCAGCATCGCGACGATATCAGGCAGGTCGGAGGCCTGCGCACGGCGGAAGGTGATCATGGTGTCGAGATATCGCGAGGCGGCGGCAGCGGCAAGATTTGAATACGCTCCCACTAGGCGCTGGCTAAACTTCGCCCTCATACGCCAGCTGCGCCTGCGTCAGCGCGTCATCAAGTCTCGCACCCTCGGCATATCTAGCCAGATTCTGCGGCCGCTCCACACCGGGCAGCAGCCTCGGACACGGCTCGGTGGCGCCGACCACCATCCGCACCGGGATGACGCCGGCCCACACCGGATGCCCGTAATCCTCCTCGTCGTCGCCGACGCCCTTGGCGCGCACTTTGGCCGACGCCTCCTCGATGCGCATTCCGATCACCATCGTCGCCTTGGCCTCCTGCACCGAGATCGGCCGCAAGGTCTCGCTCCGGCCGGGATAGAAGCGGTCGACGACTCCGGCCAGCGCCTTCAGTTTCTCATCAGGTTCGTCGATGATCCGCGCCGTGCCGAAACACATCGCCGAGCGGTAATTGGCGGAATGGTTGAAGCCCGAGCGCGCCAGCACCAGCCCGTCGAGATGCGACACCGTCAGACACGCCGGCGTGCCGCCGCGCAGATAGCGCAGCATGCGGCTGGCCGACGAGCCGTGCCAGTAGAGCATGTCGTCCTCGCGCCAGTGGATGGTCGGCGTGCAATAGGGCTGGCCGTCGAACGTATAGGCGACATGGCACAGAAGCCCGGCATCCAGCACCGCGAAGACTGCCGCATGGTCGTAGCTGCCGCGCTCGTGCAGGCGCTTGACGCGGTTGCGGCTGGTGGTCGGAAAGCTGGCTGGCGTGTCGTTCACGGCTTGCATCCTTGGTTGTTGTCTGCCAACCATGCGCCATGACATTGGTTGATAAAAGAACCAATCCGATGAAGAAAAAACAGACCAATTTGCCGGATTGGTCGGCGCTGATCCCGGTCCTGCCGGGCGACGGCCCGCGCAGCCGCGAGCTTTATGCGGCGCTCAGGCGGCTGATCGAGACCGGCGCGCTGGCCGCCGGGGCCAAATTGCCGACCACCCGGGATCTCGCACAGCGCTTCGGCCTGTCGCGTTCGGCGGCGGTTGCCTGTTTTGAAATCCTGGTCTCGGAAGGCTTCGCCGTCGCCAGGATCGGTGCCGGAACCTTCGTCGCGCCTGACGTGCCGCATCTGCCGACAACACTGGTCAAGGCGCGTCCGCCGGAGATCGACGCAGCCACCTCGCTGCCCTGCGGCCTTGGCGTGGCGGTGTCCGATCCGCGCACGCTTGATTTGTTTCGCATCCTTCTGTCGCGCCACCTCGCTCGCCCCGGGCCGGAGCATTTCCGCTATGGCGATCCCCGTGGCGGCCTGCCGCTGCGCACGGCAATTGCCACCTATCTCAGGACCGCACGCGGCGTGCGCTGCGACGCCGGCCAGATCGTGCTGACTTCGGGCACGCAGCAGGGGCTGGATCTTCTGGTGCGCGCCGCGCTCAGCCCCGGCGATGCCGTCTGGATCGAAAACCCCTGTTACCCGATGGCGCAGGCCGTGCTGGCCGGCAGCGGCGCCAGGGTTTTTGGGGTACCGGTCGACGCGGAAGGGCTCGATCCCGAGATCGGCGAAAGCCTGTGCTCCAAGGCGCGCGCGGCCTATGTCACGCCCTCGCATCAATATCCGCTCGGCGTGACGATGACGATGCGCCGCCGTCTCGCTTTGCTCGACTGGGCGCGGCGCAACGATGCCTGGATCATCGAGGACGACTACGACAGCGAGTTCCGCTATGCCGGCCCACCGCTGACCTCGCTGCAGGGCATGGACGGTTCAGACCGTGTCGCCTATCTCGGCACCTTCTCGAAAATCCTCTTCCCCGGCCTGCGCATCGGCTATGTCGTGGTGCCCGAAGCGCTGCTCGATGCCGTGATGGCGGTCAGGGCGCGCTCCGACCGCTTCCCCTCGACGCTGGCCGAAGGCGCGCTGACCGACCTGTTGAACGAAGGCCATTTCGCCGCGCATCTCCGGCGCGTGCGCCGCCGCGTCCAGGCCGCGCGCGACGTCCTGGTCGCCGGCCTCGAGGCGCATTGCGGCGATGCCCTCGAAGTAACCGTGCCCGAACAGGGGCTGCATTTGATGGCGACGCTGAAGGACGCCGGGCCGGACACCGCGATCGTCGAGGCGGCGAAGGCGGCGGGTGTCGGCGCCAGGGCCTTGTCCTCAATGTTCATCGGCGGGGCGCCCCGGCAAGGTCTGGTGCTGGGTTTTTCGGGGTTTTCGGACGAGGAGTTGATGGCCGCGACGGTGCGACTGGGTGGGGTGGTTCGGCAGCAAGCCCGGTGAGCCAACGAGAACCGCCTCATTGGTGCGCCGGCATCGAACTGTAGAGCCCCTCAATCCCCCTCCGCTGGCCCGGCCTTGCCGCACTGCGCCAGCACCTTGCCGATGGCCGCACTGGAGCCCTTCAGCGGAAAGCTGATCTCGCCATATTTGGCTGAACTGACCGACACATCGCCCTTCCCTCGCAGCAGGTCGAGCAGCGGATCGGCTTTCGCCAGATTGACCACGAAGTAGTTGTACATGGCCTCCAGCTGCAGCGTCTTCGTTACCGTCTTGCCGTCGGCCTTGAACGCGAACGAACCGCTGATGCCAGGCTCCAGTTGCTGGCCGGTGGCACCGAGATCGTAGCTCAGCACCGGCGTGTCGAAACAGGTCAGCATCAGATGCGCATCGCCTTTCGGCCCGCCGCAGACCGAGGCGGTCAGCACGCTGCCGCCCTCGTCTTCCTCCATCTTGGCGCTCCAGCCACCGCACGACGCGGCAAACGCCGGCTGCGCGGCCTGCAGGACCGCAACCGCACCGACGACGACGAGATGTCCAGCTCTCATGACTCCCCCCAATTGACTGCCTCCAGGGCATTTGCAGCGCCCGTCGGCAGCATATAGGAAAAGCGATCCGATGGCATGCCCGTTGCGGCAACCAGTCCTGTTTCGCGGAGAGTTGGATTGAAAGCCTGCGTTCGCCTGTGTCTGTCCTTTGCCGCCCTGCTGGCCTCGCCGCTCACCGCTCATGCCGAGTGGAAGCCGGTCGAGAAGATCGAGCCCTACGCGATCTCGGGCCGGTCCGGCGCCGAACTCTACCGCTCGATCGGCGAGAAAGGGCCAAAGCTCGGCATTGCCCGTGCCATCGCCTACACCAATTTCAAGCTGACCTGGGGGTTAAGGGACTACCGGCCCAGGGGCAAGGACTGCGTGCTGACGGCCGGGCGGCCGAAGCTGATCGTCACCTACACCTTGCCAAAACCCTCCGGCTCCCTGCCGCCCGCCGTCCAGAAGAACTGGGAAACCTTCATCGCCGGCGTCGCCGCCCATGAGAAGGTGCATGGCGCCAGCATGGTCCAGATGGTCCACGATATCCAAGCCGCTACGGACGGCCTGACCGTCGCCGACGATCCCAAATGCAGCAAGACAAGGGCCGAGGTGGTCAAGCGGCTCGACGCGATTTCGAAGGCGCGTGTGCAGGCAAGCCGAGATTTCGACCGCGTCGAATTCGGCGATGGCGGCAATTTGCAGAAACTGGTTTTTTCGCTCGTGACCGGCCCCTGACTGGCGCAGCCTCCAATCCGAAGTTGGCGGCAGTGCTATCTCGACCGCTGGCGCCCGCGCTCTCCGCCGCTTCGCCCCAGCTCACCGCGTTTCCGCACTCGCCCGCAGCTCCGCGCGCTTCTCGTCCGATACCACTGCCAGATCCAGCACCTGCTGCAATTCGGCGGCATGGCGGAAGGACGGTTCGGCTTGCACGCCGGATCGCACTGCGTCAGTGAAACGCTGGTAGTTGGTCGGCACCGTGCCGGCGTCGAGCTCTTCCCATATAGCGTTCTCGACGTTTTCGCCGATGCAGGCCTTGAGCGTCGAACCATCGAGATTGTGCACCACTTCGATGCCCCCCTTCTCGCCATAGATGCGCAGACGCAGCTCGTTGAGATGGCCTGTTGCCCAGCGGCTGGCATGCACCACGCCGAAGGCGCCGTTGGAAAAGTCCAGCGTCATGGCGAAGCTGTCATTGGCGTCGAGCCCGTAGTCGCCGATGCGGTTGCCGGGCGCCTTGTCGAAGGCGCGCAGCCGGCAGAAGACATGGTCGATGTCGACCGCGGCGCCATAGCTGGCGAAATCGAGGATGTGGATGCCGACATCGCCAAGCACGCCATTCGAGCCGTGGCCGCGCGACAGGCGCCACAGCCATTTCGGATCGGTGCGCCAGTCGCCCCAGAATTTCGACACCAGCCAACTTTGCAGGTAGGACGCCTCGACATGCCTGACCATGCCGATCTCGCCCGCCTGCACCATCTGGCGAGCCTTCTGCAGCGCGGCGACGTTGCGATAGGTCAGGTTCACCATGTTGACGATGCCGGCGGCCTCGGCGGCGTCGGCCATCTCGGTCGCCTTGCCGAAGTTTTCGGCCAGCGGCTTCTCGCACAACACCGGCTTGCCGGCGGCGATCAGCGTCATGGTGGTCGGGTGATGGATGCGGTCGGGCGTGACATTGGCCACCGCGTCGAACTCGCCCCATGCCAGCGCCTCATCCAGCGCGGTAAAGCGGTTGGGAATGTCAAAGCTGTCGGCGAACTCGCCGACCCGGGCCGGATCGACATCGACCGCGCCGACAATGTCGACGCCGTCGATGGCGATGAAGCGCCGCGCATGTTCCTGCGCCATCCAGCCGGTGCCGAGTATCAAAAGCCGCATTCTTTGCTCCTTGGGGTGAGATGCCGGAGTCCCCCTCCCGATCGACGCCCTCAAATAGCGCGGATAATGCCGCCGTCGACCCGGATGTTCTGGCCGGTGATATAGCCGGCGCCTTCCGAAGCCAGGAAGGCGATGGTCGCGGCGATCTCTTCCGAGGTGCCGTAGCGCTGCATCGGCACGCTGTCGCGGCGCTCCTCGGTGGCCGGCAGGCTGTCGATCCAGCCGGGCAGCACATTGTTCATGCGTACATTGTCAGCGGCATAGGTGTTGGCGAAGATCTTGGTGTAGGCGGCAAGCCCGGCGCGGAACACGGCGGACGTCGGGAACATCGGGCTCGGCTCGACCACCCAGGCGGTCGAGATGTTGATGATGGCGCCGCCCTTCTGCTTGACCATCTGCGGCGCCACGATGCGCACCGGACGGATGACGTTCAGCAGATAGACATCCATGCCGGTGTGCCATTGCTCGTCGGTGATTTCGAGGATCGGCGCGCGCGGCCCGTGGCCGCCGCTGTTGACCAGCACGTCGATGCGGCCAAAGCGCTCCAGCGTCAGGTCGACGAGGCGCTGTAAATCTTCATTGGATTGGTTGGAGCCGGTGACGCCGAGCCCGCCCAATTCCCCAGCCAGCGCCTCGCCTTTTCCGGAAGACGAAAGGATGGCGACCTTGAAGCCGTCCGCCGCCAGCCGCTTGGCCGCCGCCGCACCCATGCCGCTGCCGCCGGCCACCACCACAGCTACTTTTTCTACACTCATCGGATTTTCCTCTCAGGGTTGGCGGGCACCGCAAACGGTGTTTTCGGGAGTTGAACGTCGATATAGCTGGTTTTCCACACCGGTTCGAACCAGAATGCTTGAAATCAACCTGTAGAAAAACTCCTGCATGCCCGAAGCCTTCCTCAGCCTGCCGCCATTGAATGCGCTGCGCGCCTTCGAAGCCTCGGCGCGTCATCTCAACTTCCGCATCGCGGCCGAGGAGCTGAACGTCACTCAAGGGGCGGTCGCCCAGCACATTCGCGGGTTGGAAGCCGATCTCGGCACAAAGCTGTTCGAGCGGCTGCCGCGCGGCCTGGCGCTGACCGATGAGGGCCGCGCCTATGTGCCCAACATCCGCCGCGCCTTCGACCTGATCTCCGAGGCGACGCTGCTGTTGCGTCCCGAACCGGCGCGGCTGACGGTCAGCGTGACGCCAAGCTTCGCCACCAAATGGCTGATCCCGAGGCTGCACGACTTCGTCGCGCACAACCCGCTTGTCGACCTGCGCGTTCTGGCCAGCGAGAGCCTGTCGAGCTTCCAGGCCGATGGCGTCGACATCGCGGTGCGCCAGGGCCGCCCACCCTTCGGCGCCGGTCTGGTCGTCGACCTGCTGTTTCCCCAGCAGATCATCGCCGTCTGCAGCCCGGCCTTGCTGCCGGAAGATGCTGCTGAAATCGCAGCCTCCGAAATCCAGCACCATGTGCTGCTGCACGATGCCCACAATCTGTGGCCGGAATTCATGGAGAAAGCGGTAAGATGACGACCGAATTGAAACGGATGCGCTTCAACCAGACGGGCCTCGCCATCGACGCCGCCGTCGCCGGCCAGGGCATTGCGCTGGCCAGCCGCTTCCTCGTCGCCGCTGATCTCGCCACGGGCCGCCTGGTTCAGCCCGTCAGCGGCGAAATGCGCGGCACGCAGGATTTTTATGTCGTGATGCCGAGAAAGCAGCGGCACCCGGAGCCGACGCAAGCGGTGCGGCAATGGCTGCTGGATGCGGGGGAACGGCCGCCGGTCTAGATCGGCAGCAGGGCGTCGGGCTTCACATTGGCGATCGAGGCGTAGGTGTGCGTTTCCCGCACCCCGGGCAGCGGCAGGATGACCCGCTGCAAAAAATCCTGGAACATCGCCATGTCGGCGATGCGCGCCTTGACCAGATAGTCGAAGCCGCCGACCACCATGTGGCATTCGATGATCTCGGGCGCCCGCAGAACCGCCTCGGCGAAGCGGTCGAAGACATGCGGCGCCGTGTGGTCGAGCCGCACCTCGATGAAGACGAGCTGCGCCTGCCCGATCCGAGCAGGATCGAGCACCGCGCGCACGGCGCGGATGAAGCCTTCGGCGAACAGCCGCTTGACGCGCTGCGTCGCCCCGGTCGGCGACAGGCCGACCCGCCGCGCCAGATCGAGCGTCGTGCGGCGGCCGTCCTCCTGCAACAAACGCAGCAGCGAGCGGTCGATACGGTCGAGATCGTCCATTTCAGGATTCACGCTTTGTGAGCCGGGCACGCGTGATAGTCACGCCAAAATAACGAAAACAGCATATTTCATCACGCTGATAGATCGCAATACCGTTGTCGTGCAACCCATAACGAAAGCGGATTCCATGACATCAGCGATATCGACCTCCCGCAGCGCCCAGGCCAAGGGTGACACGCCCGTACTCATCCTGAGCGAGGCCGAGGTGAAAACCTGCATCGACCTGCGCCAGCTTCTCGACGTGCTCGCCGGCGGCTTCAAGGCCTTGTCCGGCGGCAAGGTGGTCAATCCGGCACGGCCGCAGCTCGACATTCCGCAGGTCGGCTATTCGCTGGCGATGTCGGCATGGATGGCAGGCATGCATCTGACGGTGAAGATCGTCAACGTCTTCGAGGGCAACGTCGCCAGAGGCATCCCCAGCCACCTCGCCACCATCCATCTGTTCGATCCGCAGACCGGCATGCCGGTCTGCGTCATGGACGGCACCTACATCACCGCCGTGCGCACCTCCGGCTCCGCCGTGCTCTCGGTGCGTGAACTCGCCCGCCGCGACGCCAAGGTCGCGACGGTGGTCGGCGCCGGTGTGCAGGCCGGCCAGCATCTCAATCTTCTGCCGCTGGTGCGCGACTTCACCGAGATCCGCGTCGTCTCGAAGGAATTCGCCGATGCGCAGGCGCTTGCCGCGCAGCATCCCGGCGTCGTCGCCGTCGCCGATATCGAGGCCGCGGTGCGTTCGTCCGACGTCGTCTGCCTGGCAACGCATTCCTATGCGCCGGTGATCTCGGCCGACTGGGTGCGGCCCGGCACTCACATCTCATCGGTCGGCGTCGCCCCGCCCGGCGGCGAACTGCCGGTCGAGCTTATCGGCAGGGCCAGCCTGTTCGTCGAGACCAGGGAGGCCTTTGCCCCGACGCCGGTCGGCTCCTGCGAACTCGCTGACCTCGATCCGCAAACCGGAACCGAGCTCGGCGACATGCTGCTCGGGCGGCGGCCGGGACGGGTTAGCGCCGATCAGGTCACCGTCTACAAGGCCATGGGCGTTGCTATGGAGGACATGGTGGCGGCCGATCTCGCCTATCGCGAGGCGGTTCGGCGGGGAATGGGGCGTGTGGTTGCGATGTAGTGGGGGCTCAATTGTCGAAGCCAGCGCCGCCCGTCAATAGGATCGTCCTTCTCCCCGTTTACAGCAGGGCTATCGCATATGGATTCTTGCGAGGAAGAACCCCCACCCTAACCCTCCCCACAAGGGGGAGGGAATGCTGCCGCGTGCCTTTAATTCTTGTTGGCGCCGAAAAGACAGGCGATTCTCTTGGGTCAGCGCCAACGGAAGTCTCCCTCCCCCTTGTGGGGAGGGGTTAGGGGTGGGGGTCCGTGCCGGGCAGACATCTCAGGAATTCCATATGCGATAGCCCTGCCCTTGCGGGGAGAAGATGGCGGCAGCCAGATGAGGGGCGGCGCAGCCATCGAGAATGTTAGTCCCTACCCCTCCACCGTCTCCAGCACGCTCAGCAGCGTGCCTTCCATATCAGGCTCGTCGCCGGAGCAGACGCACAGCATCTCGGCGTCGCCCTCGCCGACCGAGAGGTAGGCATGACCCATGGTGGAATCGATGTAGACGCTGTCGCCCTGTTTCAGCCGCACCGGCGCGTACTGGTCGGTGTGCAGTTCGATCTCGCCCTTGAGCACGATCAAAAATTCCTCGCCGGCATGCCTGGTCAGCGGGCCGAATTCCTGCGGCGTGCGGGCGCGTGCATAGGCGTGGATCGGCACCATGCGCTTGCGCACCAGATCGGTGGCCAGATAGCGGTAGTCGTAGTTGCGGGTCAGCTGGCGCAGCGTGTTGGACTGCGAAGTCACCGAACGACGGGTGCGCGCGGCCGGCTGCTTGCGGTCGCCGCTGAGCAGCTCGGTGACATGGATGTTCAGCCCCTCGCAGATCTGCAGCAGCTTGTCGTAGCTCAGCGACATCTGGTCGTTCTCGACTTTGGACAGCGTCGACACCGCGACGCCGGTCAGCGTGCTGACCTCCTGCAAGGTCCAGCCATGCGTTTTCCTCAAGCCGCGCAGACAATCACCGAGGTTCGGTTGCTCCGACATCGTCAGCTCCGTTGCGCGGCCCATCGAGCCGCCAGTCCACCCTAGGTAGTCCAACTCTCTGCCGCCATCAACAACACCAACAATTTTCTTATACGCTAAATATTGACTGGATACGAAATTATTTCTACCCCTAGGGCATGCAATCCAAGTCTATCCAAAAAATCGTCGTCATCGGCGGCGGCATTGCCGGCCTTTCGCTGGCGGCTGCCGTGCAGCCCTGGGCCGAGGTCACAGTGCTCGAGCGCGAGCCGCATCTCGGCTATCACGCCAGCGGCCGCTCGGCCGCGCTGTTTTCAGAAACCTATGGCAATGCACTGGTGCGGGCGCTGTCGCTAGCCAGCCGACAGGCGATCATCGATGGCGGCTTCGCCGCCCACCGGCGCGGCGCGCTGCACGTCGGCGGTGTCGAAGACAGTGCAGCCGTCGACCGCATGGCGGCCGAGATGCAGGCACTGGTGCCGAGCGTACGGCGCCTGTCAGCAGCAGAAGTCACCGCTCTGGTGCCGGTCATCGCCACGGCAACCACTTGCGGCGGCGTGCATGAACCCGGCGCGCTCGATGTCGACACGGGAAAGATGCTTGCGGCTTCAGCCTCCGCGCTCAAGGCCGGCGGCGGCGTGATCCGCACCGGCGAGGAAGTGCTGGAGATTTCCCGCGTCGCAAACGGCTTCAGCGTCACCACCAGTGCCGGCGCCTACCAGGCCGACATCGTCGTCGACGCCGCTGGCGCCTGGGTCGATGTCGTCGCCGGGCTGGCCGGTCTCTCCGGTCTCGGCTTCCGGCCGAAGCGCCGCACCGCCTTCCTGTTCGATCCGCCCGCCGGCATGGACATCAGCGCCTGGCCGCTGGTGGTCGATTTGCATGAACAATTCTACTTCAAGCCCGATGCCGGCAGGCTGATCGGCTCGCTGGCCGACGAGACCGATTCCGAACCCTGCGACACCTATCCGGAAGACATCGACGTCGCCATCGCCGTCGACCGCATCGAACAGGCGACGTCGCTGCGCATCGGCCGTCCGTCGACGCCCTGGGCGGGCCTGCGCACCTTTTCGCCTGACCGCACGCCGGTCATCGGTTTCGACCCTCGCCTGCCCGGCTTCTTCTGGCTTGGCGGCCAGGGCGGCTACGGTTTCCAGGTGTCGCTGACGCTGGCGCGGCTGGGCTCAGTGCTGCTGCGCGGCCAGCCGCTGCCGGACGATCTCACGGCACGCGGTATCACGTCCGCCGCGCTTGCGCCCAACCGTTTCATCACCCCGGCGGCGACGCCATGAACTTCACCGGCCTGCCCTTCCCCCAACCCGTAAAGTGTCATCAGGAGCGTTTGCGATGAAATCCGTTCTGCGCGCAGTCCTTACCTCGTCCTTGCTGGCCTCGTCCGTCCTTCTTGGCGGACAGGCCTACGCCAAAACCTTGGTCTATTGCTCGGAAGCCAATCCCGAGACCTTCAACCCGGCGATCGGCACGGCGGACTCCACCATGGATGCCGCCGCCAAGACGATCTTCAACCGGCTGGTCGAGTTCAAGCCTGGCACGACCGAAGTCGGGCCGGCGCTGGCCGAAAGCTGGGAGGTCTCAGCCGAAGGCAAGATCTACACCTTCCACCTACGCCACGGCGTGAAATTCCAGTCGAACGACCACTTTACACCGTCGCGCGAGTTCAATGCCGACGACGTGCTGTACACCTTCAACCGCCAGCGCGACGCCAGCAATCCCTACCACAAGCTCGGCGGCGGCGCTTACGAGTATTTCAACGCACTGGGCATGGGCACGCTGATCGACAAGATCGACAAGGTCGACGACCACACCGTGCGCTTCACGCTGACGGCTGCCAATGTCACCTTCCTGCCCGGCATTGCGCTCGACTATCTCTCCATCCTGTCCCTGGAGCAGACCGAAAAGATGGTCGCCGCCGGCACGCCGGAACTGATCGATAGCGAGCCCGTGGGCACCGGCCCGTTCGTGCTGCAGGCCTATGTCCCCGACAGCCAGATCCGCTACGCCGCCAACAAGGATTATTGGCGCGGCGCGCCGAAGATCGACACTCTGGTCTTCGCCGTTACGCCCGAACCGACCACGCGCGTCGAGCGTCTCAAGGCCAATGAGTGCCAGGTCGCCGCCCCGCCCCCGCCAAGCGCCGTCGCCGATTTGCGCACCGATCCCGACATCACCGTGCTCGACCTCAAGGGCCAGAACATTGGCATTCTCGGCTTCAATGTCGAACATCAGCCGCTCGGCGATGTCCGCGTGCGCATGGCGCTGGCCAAGGCCGTCGACCGCAAGGCGATCGTCGACGCCGTCTATGCCGGCGCCGGCACGGTCGCCGGCAGCGTCGTGCCGCCGGCGCAGATCGGCGCCGTCACCGATGCCGGCATCGACTATGACCCGGATGGCGCGAAGGCGCTGCTGAAGGAAGCCGGCCACGAGAGCGACCTGAAAATCAGCCTGTGGGCGATGCCGGTATCGCGGCCGTACAATCCCAACGCCAAGCGCATGGCCGAGATGATCCAGGCCGACTGGGCGAAAGTCGGCGTCAAGGCCGAGATCGTCAGCTTTGAATGGGGCGAATATCTCAAGCGCACCGCGGCGGGCGAACAGGACGCCTACCTGCTCGGCGGCAGCAGCGACAATGGCGACCCCGACAACATGCTGAGCTACCTGCTGTCCTGCGACGGCGTGAAGGGCGGCTCCAACCGCTCGCGCTGGTGCGATCCGGCCTTCGAGAAGCTGCTGCAGGACGGCCGCGTCGCCGCCGATCCGAAACAGCGCGCCGAGATCTATGCCAGGGCGCAAGCGATCCTGAAGGTTGAGGTGCCGGTGGCGCCGATCGCCCATTCGGTGGTGGCGATCCCGATCCGCAAGAGCGTGCTCAACTACGTGCTCGACCCCTTCGGCCGGCAGAACTTTGCCGATGTCGATATAGCGGAGTGAAGCTTGGCGACCCTGCCCTCGGGCTCGGCCCGAGGACGCACCGACATCATCTATGAAACCAGCAATTTAGCGGCGAAAGCAGAATCCATGCGTGAAGACCTGAACGCCCTCCTCAAGACCTATCTCACCGATGGCGCGGTAGGCGCATCACTCGCATACTCCACTGGCGCCGCACCAACCACCCTGACCGCCGGCCTCGCCGACCGGGAGCATGGCATTGCCGTCTCGCCTGAACGCCTGTTCAAGATCGGCAGCTGCACCAAGACCTTCGTTGCCGCGGCCCTGGCCAAGCTCGCCCAGGACGGCAAGCTCGATCTCGGAGCGCCGATCTCCGGCTGGTTTCCTTACCTGCCGGAAGCAAAAGACATTTCGGTGCGCCAGTTGATCAACCACCGCAGCGGCCTGCCGGAGTTCGAATATTACATTCCGATGGATCCGAGCCGGCAATGGACGCCGCGGCAACTGGTCGACATCGCCTTCGCTTCCGACAAGCAGAAGGCGCCGGGCGGACCCGCCGTCTACAACAACACCGGCTATGTGCTGGCCGGCATGGTGATCGAGGCGGTGACAGGCCAGTCGCTGGGCGGCTATGTCAGAAGCGCGGTGCTGCAGCCGCTCGGCTTGGAGAATACCTGGTCGCCGGCCACCGAAGCCTTTCCGGAAAAGTCGATGGTGCGTGGCTACTACCACCGCCCCCCGCCGCCGGCGAATGCGCCCACCGACATCGCCTCCGGCGGCGAGATGTGGCGCGTGGACGGCGTGCTGCGCTACTCCGACGAATTGCAGGATTCTTCCGATTCCTTCCCGTTCGGCGCCGCTTATGGCTGCGGCGACATGGTGTCGACGCCGTCCGACATGGTGAGCTTCATGCGCGGTCTCTTTTCCGGCAGAGTGCTGTCGCCGCCGTTCTTCGCCGAGATGTTCGAACACCGCGTGCCAGCGAGTTTTCCGGGCACCCGCATGCGCGAGACCGGCGCCGGCATGTTCCAGAGCGACTACGCCAACCGCGCCTTTTACGGCCACCAGGGCAGTATCCCCGGCTACGTCGCCGTCATGCTGCATGACCCGATCTCAGAGCTGACCATCGCCATGACCAGCAATGTCGGCTCCGGCAACCGCCTGTCCTTCCAGGCCAGCGGCTTGCATCCGGTGGTGGATAAGGCGATCCAGATCATTCTGGAAAACTAGCCGCGAAAGATCGCCACGGCGGCAGCGATGATCGCCGCGTTATCCTTCGCCACAGTTCCATCGGCGAGCGTCTTGCCGTCTTCCAGGCCGACCCGTGTCGACCAGCGCTTGCGATACGCAAGCTCGACGAGGGGCCAGACAGTTGTGTCGACGCCATGCAGCAGGATCGACCGCCGCACCCCTGCGCGATCGAGCACCGTGGCGATGCCGTGTGCCTCGTCGAGTGCCACGGACAGATCCGGGATGTCGATCTCGATCAAGATGCGCAGCACCCGGTCGTGGTCGGGAAGCGCCACGAAGCGCTCAGCGTCGGCGACGGTGGCAAGCCCGGCCTCGATGCCGACGCCACGCTGGCGCAACAGCTCCATCACGCGAGGCGCATCCACCTCCGACAGATTGACCGATGCATAGTCGGGCAGTTCCCGCCAGCCGGAGATCGCCGCACGGGTCCGCTCGACATCGTTCTCGATCCAGGCGCCCGTCGACACGCCTATAAGCGTGCCCGGACAGGCCTGACGCACCGCCAGCACGGTGGCATCGACGGCCGCGAGGCTTTCGCGCCCGTCAAGGCCGCGCGGGTGGATGTGCAGTTCGGAGGCACCCGCGGCGACGCAGGCGGCGGCATCGCCGGCCATCGCCTCGGCAGTCAGCGGTAGCGCGGGATGGAAATCGCGCGGACGCGCGCCGTTGATGCAGGCCTGGACGATCATCGGTCTCACCTCGGACAAGGGAGCCGACAGTCTAGTCGCGCGGCAAGGCACCGCAAAGAGTTGGGTGGCGTCACTCCTGACAGCGCATCTGCCGCGCCCTGTTTCTGCGGCATTTGAATAAAAGCCGCTTGTGGATATTTACCCGGCGTTCCCTCGTCTCCGGCAAGGTCTTCTAGGGCGGGATCATGGAGGGACCATTGACCAGCGATTTTTCAGCCGCCCGCATCCACCTCGAACGCGCCTATCATTATCTGCAAGGCAACGACGAGACGAGTCGCACGGCCTGTGAAGCGCTCGATCTGTTGATCGAAGCGGTGACGGAGGCGCAGCACAGGCGACCCGAGGCTGGAGTGCTGGAGTTTCCGCAATCAACGGCGCGGCGAACCGGATAGACTGTGGCGAGTTTCAGGTCAGTCCGGCCTGGCCTGAAACTCGCCGCACCCGGATCACGATGCCTTGCGGGCCGCCGCTCCCTTGGTCGCACGCACGACAATCCGCTCCAGCGGCTCCGGCCGGTGCAGCAAAAATCCCTGGCCGAAGGCGACGCCCATGTCGCTCAACATGGCCAGCGTGTCCTGCCGTTCGATCTTCTCGCCGACCACGTCACAGCCGAGGCTGCGGGCGATGCTGGTGATGGCCAGCACGATCTCGCGGTCGAAACGGCTTTGCGTGATGTGCTCGATGAAGGAACCGTCGATCTTGATCGCGTCGACGGGGAACCGCCGGAGATATTCGAACGAGCTCATACCAGCGCCGAAATCATCGAGGCTGACCCGGCAGCGCCGCTCGCGCGCCTTGCGCACAAACTGTTCGGCGGCGTCGAAATTGGTGACGGCGGCGGTTTCGGTGATCTCGAAGCCGATGCCCGAATGCGGCGCCCCGGTTTCTTCTATGACGTTGTCCACGAAGTCCCAAAGCTGCGGGTCGCTCAGCGTCTGCGCCGACAGATTGAAGCCAAGCGTCAACGCCCCCGAACGCAAGGCGGCACCATGCCGCGACAGCGCGGTGCGGATGATCCAGCGGTCGAGCCGCGACGCGATGCCGAACCGCTCGGCCACCGGAATGAACTCGCCGGGTGGCACCAGCCGGCCGTTGCGGGCGGCGAGCCTGGCCAACACTTCGACATGGCGGCTTTCCAGCCAGGGACGGCCCAGCCGATGGATTTCCTGGCCAAACAGCTTCAGCCTCCCGTCTTCCATGGCATCGACCGTATCGGCGACGACGCGCGCCGCGTTTAGGCCACCCGAACCCGATGCCGTATCGGTGGAGAAGACGGCAAATCGGTTTCGCCCGGCGGCCTTGGCCGCGTAGCAGGCGTCGTCGGCGCAGGCCAGCGCGTCGGCCACCGTCGTGTTGGCGTCATCGACGAAAGCGATGCCGATCGAGGCCGCCAGCTTGCGCGACTTGGCCGTCGATCCTAGTTCGGCATCGCGAACGGCTGCAAGTACCGCGTCGGCCAGCCGCCCGGCCTGCGCCGTATCGCAATTGGGCATCAGCAGCGCGAACTCGTCACCGCCCAGGCGCGCGGCATGCGCCGTCGAGGGAAGGCAGCCCAGAATGCCTTGGGCAACGCTTTTCAGTGCCAGGTCGCCGGCCGCATGGCCGGCAAAATCATTGAGCGCCTTGAAGTAGTCGAGATCGACATAGAACACGGAGAGCGGCAGCCGCTGCGCGGCCGCGATATGATCGGCCAGCAGCCGGTCGAACGCGGCACGGTTCCAGAGACCGGTGAGCGCATCGTGGCGGGCCGCATAGGCAAGTTCCTGCTCACGCTGCTTGTCTTCGGTGATGTCGCGCACCGTGCCCAGGATCTGCCCCGCCAGCCGGCGGTCCGGGATTTGCGGGTCGGCGATGAAACGCAGCAGGGATTCTATGTGCCGGACCTCTCCGTCGCGTCGGACGATGCGGTATTGCACCGCGGTGACCTTGTCCGTTTCGAGCGGCACCAGATGTGCGCGCGACGCGGCCTCCTTGTCGTCCGGATGCAGATAGCCGAACCAGTGGTCGCGCTCGACTTCGGCGGTGTCGGAGACAAGTCCGAAAATCTCCCTGGTGCGTTCGTCCCAATAGCTTTTGCCGGTGGCGAGGTCGTGGTGCCAGATGCCGGTACCGCTGGCGGCGAGCGCCAGGCGGAAGCGCACATTGACCTGCTCGAGTTCGGCTTCTGCGGCTTTCTGCTTGGAGATGTCGGTCTGCACACCCATCAGCCTGAGCGGCTTTCCCATCGCGTCGCGCTCGACGACGCCGCCGCGATCGAGCACCCACACCCAGTGTCCCTGCTTGTGCTTCAGCCGCAATTCGGTCTCGATGGTGTCGGTCAGGCCGGCAATGTGGCGGTCGCCGCTGGCCAGCGCCCGCTCGCGGTCGTCAGGATGGGTCAGTTGCAGCCACAGGTCGCTGGTGTCGGCAAGTTCGCTCTCATCGTAGCCCAGCATCCGCGCCCAGGTCGCGGAATAGAAGCAGTCGCCGGTCACAAGATCCCAGTCCCAGACGCCAAGATGGGCGCGCTCCAGGGCCTTGGCCCAGAACGTTCCATTGCGACTTTTCTTGCCCTGACGCGCCATCGTCTGCTTCGCCTGCTCCACCGCGGGGCAATCTGCGGCGAAACCAGAGAAGAAACAGTTACCGCGGCAATGGCGGGCTGCTTTGTTGGCTCCTGCCCGCCGCCTCCGCTCTTCGATTGTCCGGCAAGAACCGGAGTTTCGCATCGGCCGGATGTTCCTAGTCATGGCTCCAGGTCATCGGCCAATCCGATGATCCCGGATCATCGGCGGCGCCGATGAGCCCATGCAGAGACAAGAGGATATTCCAATGACCAAGCAAGAAGACAACAAGGCCGTCGTCGTCAGATGGTTCACCGACTTCTGGGGTGAAAGCTGCGACCTGTCCGTCGTCGACGACATCGCGGCACCCGACATGCTGCTGAAATACTCGCTGCACGAGCCGCGCCGCGGCCGCGACGACATCAAGGCCTTCATGACCGACTTCCGCGCCGCCTTCCCGGACCTCAACTTCTGGGCCACGGCCGACCTGATCGCCGAGGGCGACTATGTCGTCGGCCAGTGGGAGGGCGGCGGCACGCATACCGGCCCGGCTTTCAGCGATTTCCTCGGCGGCTCGTTGCCGGCCGCCACCGGCCGCACCATGCGCTTCACCGGCACCACGGTGCTGAAGGTGGTCGACGGCAGGATCGTCGAGGAGATCGGCCTCGATGACGGCGTCGCCGCCCTCACCCAGCTCGGTCTGATCAAGGCCGCCTGAGGCGATCAGGCAAAACGATCGTTCGGGCCAGGCGGCGTCAATGCCGCCTGGCCTCCTTGCTTACTGGCTCGGCGCCATTGCGTGCTCGCATGACACTTTCGGGTTCATGTCGGCGAACGTGCCAGTCGGATTGCCTTTCCAGGCCCAGACATGCAGTTCGTAGAATTCACCCAGGCCATAGCGGTTAGGCGCGCTGTTGAAGTTGAACAGCTGTCCATCCAGCGCCGCCGGCCCCTTCGAGGTGATGTATTCAACTGCCACCAATTGCAGCGTGCCATCGGCCATCGGCTCGTACATCACAGCTTCGGGACGGGCGATGTCGATCTTCTCGTCCTTCAGATAGTGGCCGTTGACATAGTGAATGCCCATGGCGCCGCCGGTGATGCCGCTGGCGCAGGGAATGGGCGCATAGCCCTCTGATGTAGCGGCCTTGACGTCGAGAAACCGGCTGTTGGCGGCCCGCACCTTGTCGGCCAGCGGATTGAGGCCGGCCACCGGCGCGGCGGCTTCCTGATGCGCCTGTGCGAAGGTGGTGCAGACAGCCAGCATGGCCCCGGCCATGATAAGCTTATTGTGAAAGTTCGATATCATCTTCATTCCATTCTTCTTGAAAAAGCCCAGCTGGCCGGCCGCCGAAAATACGGAGGCCCGGCGGGCAAGCGCTGTGACTGTTGTTGCTTGGAGATCCCGAAATCGATGTGACGACTACCGGGAAGGATCATCCCTTCGGCAGATACGGGATCGTTCCAGCCAGATCGGTGTTGTCGATCATCTGGAAACGGCTGTCGCTACCGCCCCGACGGGCCGAAACGAAGGGCGCATAGGCCGGATCGTTGGCGAAGGCGCGGGCCGCCGCTTCCGACGGGAACGCCATCAGGGCGATCAGCGTGGTGTCGAGCGGCTTGCCTTCAAGCGTCTTCACATTACCGCTGCGCGACAGATATCTGCCGCCATGCTTGTGGACGAGGTCGTGCACCGATGCGGCGTAGGCCGGCACCCACTGCGGGTCGTTTATCTTGATGTCTGCGATAACGTAAGCGGTCATGGTAGTCTCCTGGTTGCGGCGCACAGGGTATCCCGTGCAACCGGCCAAAGGGCTCGCATGGCAAGGCGCTCGCCAACCAGTCCGCGATCTGTACTGGGGCAGTACAGTTTCCGTACTGGCCGCTTCATTCATGAGGGCCTAATGTTCGGCCAGGTTGGAGGGAGAGGCGCAATCATGAACCAGCACGGATACAAACAGTTCTGCCCGCTATCGATGGCCGCGGAGGTGCTGTGCACCCGCTGGACGATGGTGCTGATGCGTGAATTGGTGGCGGGTTCGACCCGCTTCAACGACCTGCGCCGCGGTGTCCCCAAAATGTCGCCAACCCTTCTGTCGCAACGGCTGAAGGAGCTTGAGATCGCCGGGATCGTCGAGCGCGGGGAGGTCCGGGGCGAGAAGGGGATCTTCGATTATCGGCTGACGGAGGCCGGCCGCGATTTGCGCCCGGTCGTCGAGGCGATGGGCTTCTGGGGGCAGAAATGGGTCGAGTCCCGGCTGTCGCTCAAGAACCTCGATCCGTCGTTGCTGATGTGGGACATGCGGCGCAATTTGAACCCCTCGCCGCTGCCCGAGGGGCGCACGGTGATACAATTTCTGTATCAGGACCTGCCGGCGTCCAAACGGTCATGGTGGCTGATCGTCGAGAAGCACGGCGAGGTCGATCTGTGCTGGTACGATCCGGGTTTCGACGTCGACCTCTACGTCTCGACCGACCTGCACACGATGACGGCGATCTGGATGGGATTGCTGACCGTCGAGAAGGCCGGTGCGAAGGTTGCCCTGACCGGCGACCAGGCCATCGGCAGGAAGATGCAGACCTGGCTCGGGCTCAGCCCGTTCGCCGTGGAGCCTAAGCGCGCGGCCTAGGAGAGCCGGGTGTTCTTTGCAGGAAACGGGTGGCGGGGCCAGCTTCCTGCGGCTTCAATGCGGCCATGTTCATTACCCTGGCGAAAAATCTGAAATCCACGCCGCTGCAATTCGCCGACGATCCGCGCTGGGCGCGCATTGTTGCGCGCGACAAATCGGCCGACGGCGAATTCTGGTATTCGGTGGCGACGACGGGCGTCTATTGCCGCCCTTCCTGCCCATCGCGGCGCGCCAACCCGAAAAATGTGCAGTTGCACGACACCCTGGACCAGGCACGAGCGACTGGTTTTCGCCCGTGCCGGCGCTGCAACCCGGACGGCCCGTCGCTCGAGGCGGGCAACGCCGCGATGGTCGCCGCTGCCTGCCGCAGGATCGAGCAGGGCGAAGAAGAACCGTCGCTGGCTGAACTGGCTGATGCCGCCGGCCGCAGCGCTGGTTACTTCCATCGTATCTTCAAGGCTGTCACCGGGCTGACGCCGAAGGACTATGCCGCCGCGCACCGCGCCGCCCGGGTCCGCCAAGGCCTGGAAGACGGCGCAAGCGTGACGACGGCGATCTACGATGCCGGTTTCAATTCGAGCGGACGTTTTTACGAGAAATCCACCGGGATGCTCGGCATGACGCCGACGCGCTATCGCGCCGGCGGCGCCGATGAAGAGATCCGCTTCGCCGTCGGCGAGACCTCGCTCGGCGCCATCCTGGTCGCGTCCAGTCAAAAGGGCGTCGCCTCAATCCTGCTCGGCGACGATCCCGACACGCTTGTGCGCGACCTGCAGGACCGTTTCCCCAGGGCGCGGCTGATCGGCGGCGACCGCGACTACGAGGCGCTGGTCGCCCGCGTCGTCGGTTTCGTCGAGGCTCCGGCGCTGGGCCTCGATTTGCCGCTCGACGTGCGCGGCACCGCCTTCCAGCAGCGCGTCTGGCAGGCCTTGCGCGACATCCCCGCCGGCCGCACGGTTTCCTATGCCGAGATCGCGCAGCGCATCGGCACACAGAAGGCGACCCGTGCCATCGCCGCCGCCTGCGCCGCCAACAATCTTGCCGTCGCCATTCCCTGCCACCGCGTGATCCGCAGGGATGGCGCCCTGTCCGGCTACGCCTGGGGCGCTGAGCGCAAACGCGCACTGCTCGACCGTGAGGCGGCCGTCGGATCGCGCGTGGTGAGGACACCCACATACCGGTCTTCGCGGGCCTGACGAGGACTCGCGATGCGCGCGATGGCAAGCTCTCCCGATGCGAACAGCCAGACCCAAGCTGCCGCCAGCCGCCGCATCCAAGACGCGAAATCACGGGTGATGGCCGCCATCGGCGAACTTGTCGATGGCGGCAAAGCCGAGTGGAGCCACACCGCGACCGGCGAGATCGAGCTGCGGCTGTTGACCGGAGAGGTGTTCGTGCTTGGCGAGATATTCGTCACACGTGTCGAATGAGCACCATCAGCGCTCTACGGCGCGCCCCCCTCTGTCCTGCCGGACATCTCCCCCACTTGTGGGGAGATCGGCTGTCATCGCGGCCTTCGCCAACCTCCAACGTTTCAGGACGAGAGCCGGCGCCGGAACTGCCAATCTCCCTCCTTGTGGGGGAGATGTCCGGCAGGACAGAGGGGGCGCCGTAGAGCACTTACCCTGGCGATTCGAATTTGAAAGCAAGCACCGGAGTGAGTGCGAGAAGCCGTCTCTGTAGGGTTCAGACTCAGACAAAGGAGTAAAGGCAATGAACCTCATGCAAACTCAAATGGCCGTACCGGCGACCGTCCACAACGCCCTCGACACCATAACATACGCCATCGGGCAATCCGCGATCGGCAACATCCTCGCCGCACGCACCGATATCGGCATCTGCGCCATCCTGATCGGCTCGGACGCCGAGGCGCTGGAGCAGGACCTTGGCCATCGCTTCCCCGGCAATATGCTGGTCGAAGACGAGCCCACCTTGTGCGATGATCTCGCGGCAATCGCGCGCTTCGTCGAAACGCCGGCCGCCGGTCTCGACATGCCGCTCGACATGCGCCACGGCACGCCATTCCAGCAACGGGTCTGGGCCGCGTTGCGCGTTATCCCGTGCGGCGCCACCATCACCTACACAGCGCTGGCACGCCGCCTCGGCCAGCCGAGCGGTGCCCGTGCCGTGGCAACGGCCTGTGCGGCTAACACCATCGCGCTCGGCATTCCCTGCCACCGCGTTGTCCGCGCCGACGGCATGCTGTCCGGCTATCGCTGGGGCGTCGAACGCAAGCGCACTCTGCTCGACAAGGAGGCCGCGATATGAACGCCCACGCCAAGGTTGCCACATCCGTGGTCGAAGCCGCCGAGACACGCGTCGCCGGTTACGACTGGCCGGCGCTTGCCGCCGAACTCGACGGCTTCGGCTGTGCGGTGATCGAGAAATTGCTGTCGCCTGAGGAGTGCCGCCGGATCGCCGGCCTCTATCCCGAGGAGCAGCATTTCCGCAGCCATATCCATATGGCCAGGCATGGCTTCGGCAAGGGCGAGTACCGCTACTTCCGCTACCCCTTGCCCGACCTCTTGGGCGGCCTGCGCAGCGCGCTCTATCCCAGGCTGGCCGAGGTCGCCAACCGATGGAACGAGCGCATGAGGCAATCCATGCGCTATCCCGCGACGCATGCGGCGTTTCTCGAACAGTGCCATGCCGCGGGCCAGACGCGGCCGACGCCGCTGCTGTTGCAATATGTGCCCGGCGACTTCAACTGCCTGCACCAAGACCTTTATGGCGACCTCGCCTTCCCGCTGCAGGTGGCGATCCTGCTCTCCGAACCGGGCCGGGATTTCACCGGCGGCGAGTTCGCGCTGACCGAGCAGCGCCCGCGCATGCAGAGCCGGGTCGAAGTGGTGCCGCTGCGCCAGGGCGACGCCGTTGTCTTCGCCGTCCACAACCGGCCGGTGCAGGGCACCAAAGGCAACTACCGGGTCAACCTGCGCCATGGCGTCAGCCGGCTGCGCTCAGGCATGCGCCACACGGTCGGGATTATTTTTCACGATGCGAAGTGAGCAGGGAGAAGATGGAGGTCCCCCTCACCCCGCCGGCGCATAGCGGCTGACCACCATGCCACAGGCATAGGCCGTCGAGCCGAGCAGCCGCAGGCTCCTGAAACCACCCTGATCGAAAATCCGGCGGCCCGCAGCCAGCACCGCCGGGTTGATGAAAAGCTGGAACTCGTCGACCAGCCCGGCCGCGATCAGCGCCGACGCGAAACCGGCGCCGCCGAACACGGCCATGTCGCCGCCCTCGCCCGCCTTCAGCGCATTGACTTCGCGCGGCAGGTCGCCGCTGGCCACCCTCGTGCGCTCCCAAGCCGGCTCCGAGGCCGATTGCTTGAGCTTGTCGCTCAGCACCACCTTGCGGGCGTCGACGACGCGTTGTGCGAACGCATAGAAGGGATCGCGCGGAAATTTCTTCGCCGCATTACCCCAATGGGCAAGATAGCCCTCCTGCGCCATCTTGCGGCTGAGCAGGATGGTGTCGATGCCGGCGAAGACGGCGTTGAAGTCCTGCTTCAGCGCACCGTCCCAGGCGCCCTCGTCACCCCATTCCCAGAGCTGCCAGGCATGGTCCTCATTGGCGCCGACAAAGCCGTCGACCGACATCTGCATCTGAAGGATCAGTTTTTTCATCGTCGTTCTCCTCGTCTTGTCCGGCTCAAAGCGTGCAGGCGAAATTGCGGGGCAGCATGGTCAGTGTTAAATGGTTTACATTTGGAACCATTGACATAGGACGAGAACAGTATCAATAGTAAAGTGATTTAAAAATGGAACCATAGATGTCGACGCGCGAAAAATCCGGCTGCCCGATCAACCTGTCGCTCGAACTGATCGGCGACCGCTGGACGCTGCTCATCATCCGCGACATGGTCTTCGCCGGGAAAAAGCACTTTCGCGAATTCCTGCAATCCGACGAAGGCATCTCCTCGCGCACGTTGGCCGAGCGGCTGCAAACGCTTCAGGAGGAAGGCATCCTCACCAGAAGCGACGACCCGACGCATGGCTTGAGAACCGTCTACCGGCTGACCGAAGCAGGCATCGACCTCTTGCCGGTGCTGGCGACGCTCGGCGCCTGGGGCAGCAAGCACCGCAAGGCCGACGACAAGCTGGCCAGGATTGCCGACGAGTTGGCGGCAGGCGGCGAATCGGCGCTGGAAAGGATGAAAGCGGCGCTGCGAGCGGAGCATATTGTCTAGGCGGTTGCGTTCAGGCCGAACCGGCATGGCTGTTGCGCCCTTCGCTTGACAACGATCCACCTTTGTTCTTTATTTGTTCCATCTATCAGCAACTGCGGATGTGCGGTCGATGGAAACGACAGCCACCATCCTGCATGCCGATCTCGACGCTTTCTACGCCTCGGTCGAGCAGTTGCTCGATCCGTCGCTGCGCGGCAAGCCGATCGCGGTGGGCGGCGGCGTCGTGCTCGCCGCTTCCTATGAGGCGCGCGCCTTCGGCGTGCGTGGCGGCATGCCAGGGCGCAAGGCGCGCGAACTCTGCCCGCATTTGATCTTCGTCGGCGGCAATTTCAGCCATTACCAGCGGCTGGGCGACGCGGCGATCAAGGTGCTCGACGATTTTACCCCGGTGGTCGAGCGCATCTCCATCGACGAGGCCTTTGCCGACGTTGCCGGTTGCACGCATCTGTTCGGCTCCCCGCAAGAGATCGCAACAACCATTCGCCGCCGCGTGTGGGCCGAACTCGGCCTGCCGATCTCGATCGGCGTGGCGCGCACCAAGCACCTGGCCAAGATCGCCTCGCAGGTCGCCAAGCCCGACGGACTGGTGGTGGTCGAACCCGGCAGCGAGCTCGCCTTCCTGCACGACCTGCCGGTCGGGTTGATGTGGGGCGTTGGCCCGGCCACCAGGGCGCGGCTGGCCGAGATCGGCGTCGAGACCATCGGTCAGCTGGCCAGGACGCATAGCGGCGCGCTGACGCGGCTGCTCGGTCCCGCCGCCGGCGAAAAGCTCGCCGCGCTGTCATGGAACCGCGACCCGCGCAAACTGGGGACCAAGCGCCGCGCGCATTCGGCCGGCGCACAATCGGCGCTTGGCCAAAAGCCCGCGATAGCACGGGTCATCGTGCCGACACTGCTGCATCTGGCCGACCGCGTCGCCAGCCGACTGCGCGCCAAGGCGCGGCCCGGCCGCACGGTGACGGTGCGCGTGCGCTTTGCCGATCTCAGCGCGGTCACCCGCTCGATCACGCTTGACCAGCCGATCTCGGCGACCGCGATGCTGGCCGAGATCGCCGGCGATCTGGTGCGCGGCGTGCTTGCCGACAACCCCCACGAGAGAACGATCTCGCTGCTGGCGATCTCGGTCTCGCATCTCGAGGAAAGCTTCGAATTACAGCTCGAACTGCCGCTCGATCTCGCCGACGAGAAGCAGAGGCCCGGCACCAGGAAAGGTCTGGCACGCTTTGACGCCGACCGCGCCATCGACAAGATCCGCGAACGCTTCGGCAAACAGGCGGTCGGCTACGGCACGGTGGCACTGGAAGCGGCGCGCTCGGTGCCCGACGAGTTCAGGGAACTGGCGGAGAAGGAGCTGTGATCGGGGAACGTGGAAGCATCATGATGTCTCTTCGCCATCCCAGTACCGCCTAACCCCGGCCAGGTCGAAAATGCCGTCGCGCCGGCGCAAGGCGTCCACCGCCATCTTGTTGGAATCAGGATAGACGCAGACCTCATTGGGATTTTTTTCGCCGATCATCAAATAGCGGCACGGTCCGCTACCGCTGTTGAGGAAGGAATGCCCGACCGCCAGGCCGGCCGGAAAGCAGACATAGTCGCCGGCTTTCATCTCATAGCGCTTCTCGCCAAGCAGCAGCGTCACTTGCCCTTCGAGGATCAGCGCATGCTCTTCTTCCAGCATATGGTAGTGCCTGGGCGTCAGGCGCATGCCGGGGGCCGGTGCCTCGATCAGCACGCCGACATGGTAGTCGGGCCGTCCCAAGGCGGCATAGGTGAGGTGTTTGGACCGACCACCGAACCGCGCCCCCTCGCCTTCCTGTTTCCACTCGACAGCATCGCTGGCGACCGGCGGGATCGGAGTGGCCGGGGCCTTGGTGACACCGGCCGTCACATCCGACGGCAACGGATCGCCGGCGGCGAGGCCGGTGCTCTCACCGTCCCAGTAGGTTCGAGTTGCAGCGAGATCGAAGATCGCACGGCTGCCCAAGGCGCGCACCAGCACCTTGTTGGAGGCGGTGTAGACGACAACGTCGTTCGGGTTGCGCTCGCCGACGATGACGTAGCGGCAGGGTGCGTCGCTGGTGTTGATGAGGCAATGCCCTGCCGCCGCCCCGGCCGGAAAGCAGATGTAGTCGCCGGCCTTCATGACATAGGCGGCATTGCCGACATGCGCGGTGAGCGTCCCCTCGAGGATGAAGACATGCTCCTCCTCGAAAATGTGGTAGTGCGCCGGCGAGGTCTGCTTGCCCGCCGGCAACTCCTCGATCGCCACGCCGACATGATAGGTTTCGCCAAGCGCGGCCAGCGACAAATGCCGGTAGCGCACGCCGAAGCGCGGCACATCGGACCATTCCGTCCACGGCACACTGTCCGATGCGAATGGCGCTGGCGATTTGTCGTCTGCCATCGGGCCTCCTGCTCCTGTCGCCCTGCCCTCTTCGCAAGCCGCAGGAGGGTCCACGACAGAACAAAGCTGCCAGCTTCCGGCATCATCGCCAAGCGGTGTTCGCCACGCTCCTGACAGGAGCCGCTCGCTTCAGCCTCGGATGGCCTTGCCCGCCTGCTGCAGCAGCTCGAACGCAGCAAAGCGCTTGGCGTGCCAGCCGGCCAAGGTAGCGTCGGGATGATAGACTTCGCCGAGTTCCGACATGCCGGCCATCGCCGCCGTCAGATCCTTGTAAGCACCGGCGGCGACGGCGCCCAGCATCGCCGAGCCGAGCAGCACCGGCTCCGGCGAGGTCGACGCCACCACCACCATGCCGGTCGTGTCGGCAAGCAGCTGGCGCACCAACGGACTTTGCCCGGCGCCGCCACTGACGACGATGGTGTCGACGGCAATGCCTTTGTCATGCTCGGCCCGCACGATCTGGCGCGCGCCGTAGCCCAGCCCGCAGACCCCGGCGACATAGAGCCCGACCAGGCTGTCGAGGCTGGTGTCAAGATCGAGCCCGGCAATCAGCGCGCGTGCGTCCGGGTCGGCGAAAGGCGCGCGGTTGCCAAGGAATTCCGGCACGACATGGATGCCGCCGACCAAGGCCGGCGTCGCCGCTGCCCCGTTGCGGCTCTGCGCCTGCAGCGACAGCCAGGCGCTGAGGCTGAGCCCCTCGGCCTGCGCCTTGGCGGTCGCTTCGCCGGCCGCCGGATGCATGCGCACCAGATGGTCGATGGCCGCACCCGCCGCAGATTGGCCGCCCTCGTTCAGCCACAGGCCCGGCACCATGGCCGAGAAATATGGACCCCAGACGCCGTCGACGAAGGCCGGCTCGGCGGTCGACGACATGGTGCAGGCCGAGGTGCCGAAGACATAGGCCATGCGCGACAGAACGCTGCCGAACGCGCCGCGCGCGCCGACCGTGCCGACACCGCCGGCATGCGCGTCGATCAGCCCCGCCGCCACGGCCGTGCCGGGGCGCAGGCCAAGGTCCGCAGCCGCCTGCGCGGTCAGCCCGCCGCCAAGTGCGGCACCCGCCGGCACGATCTGCGTGCCGATGCGCGCGAACCCCTCGTCGGCCAGGCTCCCTAGTCCGATGGTGCGGAAATAGGCCTCGTCCCAGCGGCTTTCATGCGCGAGGTATGTCCATTTGCAAGTCACCGTGCAGACCGAGCGGGCAAGGCTGCCGGTCGCGCGCCAGGTGAGGAAATCGGCGAGGTCCATGAACTGCCAGGCGGCGTTGAACGTGTCGGGCAGGTTTTCCGCTAGCCAAAAGAGTTTCGGCGTTTCCATTTCCGGCGAGATGACGCCGCCGACATAGTTCAGCACCGCCTCGCCACTGCGGTTGATGCGGCGCGTCTGCTCGACCGCGCGGTGATCCATCCAGACGATGATGTTGCGTTCCGAATTGCCGGACTTGCTTACCGGCAGCGGCACGCCGCCCTCGCCCAGCACCACCAGCGAACAAGTGGCGTCGAACCCGATGCCGGCGATGGCCTCAGCTGCCACGCCCGATTGAGCGACCGCTTCCCGCGTGGCCGCGCACACCGCCCGCCAGATGTCGTTGCTCGACTGCTCGACAATGTCGCCGGCCTCGCGCCAGACCTCGATGTCCCGCTTGGCCGAGGCGAGCAAGGTGCCGGTGTGGTCGAACACCCCGGCCCGCGCGCTGCCGGTGCCGACATCGATGCCGAGATAATGGGGCATGAGGAACCTCCGGTTCAGGGAATAGGGGATAGGCAGTAGGCAGTAGGCAGTAAGCGATTAGTTAGTAGGATAGGACGCGCGAAGCACTTTTGAGCGGGGCCTGTAAGACTGTGTCTACATCTTCCTATTGCCTATTGCCTATTGCCTATTCCCCATTCCCCATTCCCTACTGCCTCACAAATCATTGCTCTGCGGCAAAATCACCAAATCCCGGATCGTCACGTTGCGCGGGCGGGTCAGCATGAACATCACCGCTTCGGCCACTTCGCGCGGCTGCATCAGGCCGCCGGCGGCGAGTTCCTCTTCGAGCTTGGCCTTCGGCCAGTCGTCGACCAGCGCCGTCACCACCGGACCCGGCGCCACCGCACCGACGCGCAGGCCGTGCTTGGCGACCTGGCGGCGCACCGTGTGGACGAAGGCCTGCACCGCGTGCTTGGAAGCCGTGTAGATCGGCTCCCAGACCACCGGGACCAGACCGGCGATCGAACTGGTGACGATGATGTCGCCGGTCTTGCGTTCGATCATGTGCGGCAGCACCGCCTGGATCGAGCGGAAGCAGGCATTGATGTTGAGGTTGAGCATCCGGTCCCAGGCGTCGGGATCGCCGGTCGCTACCTCGCCGCCGACATAGGCGCCGGCATTGGCATGGAAGATGTCGAGCTGGCCGGCTTTCTCCAGAATCTGCGGCATCATGGTGGCGACGCTTGCCGGCTGCATCAGGTCGATCACCAACGGGATCGCCTTCGAACCGAGCTCGGCGCACAGTTTGTTCAGCGTCGCCTCGGCACGGTCGACCAGCACCACTGTGGCGCCGGCCGCCAGCATGTGCCTGGCGCATTCGAGGCCGATGCCTGATGCCGCGCCGGTGACGGCGGCAACTTTTCCGGACAGTTCTTCGCTCATGTCTTGCTTCCTGTTGATGGGTTCAGGCCCGGCCATGCGAGACACGCGAGCGGCGTGCCAGCGAGTCGACGATGACCGCGATGGCAAGCACGGCGCCGGTGATCATGTACCGAAGCGACGAGGACAGATCGAGCAGCGTCAGGCCGCTGGCGATCGACTGGATGACGATGATGCCGAGCAGTGCCGAATAGGCGCTGCCGCGGCCGCCGAACAGGCTGGTGCCGCCGATGACGGCCGCCGCGATGGCGTTGAGATTGACGTCGCCGGTGCCGGCCTGCTGACTGGCCGATGCAAGGCGGGCCGCCGACAGCACACCGCCGAAAGCCGCCAGCATCGAGCACAGCACGAAGGCACTGGAATAGATCAGCCGCACATTGATGCCGGCGCGCCGCGCCGCCTCGCGGTTGCCGCCAACCGCCGACATCGAGCGGCCCCATTTCGTCCGCGTCAGCGCGTAGTGCATTGATATGACCAGGCCGACGAACAGACCGAACATCCACGGAATGCCGCGCGCCTGGTTGAGATAGAAGACGATGAGTTCGAGAATGACCGTGATCACCACCGCGCGCGTGACAAGCCCGCCCGTCGACGGCGCCGACAAATTGGCGGCATGGCGGCGCGCAACGGTGCGCAGGCCGGTGACCAGCATGACGATGCCGGGCACGGCCGCCAGAGCGAACGAGACGAACTTCGGCATCATCAGCAACTGGCCGAAATTCACCAGGTTCGAGCCGTAGGGAAGATTGATCGAGCCGGTCGAGCCGAGGATGTAGAGCTGCAGGCCAAGCACTGCCAGCAGGCCAGCCAGCGTCGAGACGAAGCTCGGCATGCCGAGCCGGTTGAACAGCAGCGCATAGAGTGCGCCGATGAAGCCGCCAACGGCGACAGCGGCAATAATGGCGAGCGCCACCGGCCAGCCCTGGTTGACCCACAGCGTGCCGACCATCGCCGAGGCAAAGCCGCTGATCGAGCCTACCGACAGGTCGATCTCGCCGACCATCAAAACGCAGACGATGCCGAGCGCGATGACGCCGACGGTGGAGCAATCGAACAGCAGATTGACCAAATTGCTGCTCGACAGGAAGATCGGGTTGATGCTGGCGAACACCGTCCAGATGATGACCAGCCCGACGATCACCGGCAGCGAGCCGAGATCGCCGGAGCGGACCCGGTCGAAGAACCTGCGGATGGCGCCGCCGATCCCCGCCTCATGCTTGACGCGCACATCGGCGCGGTCGAGCTGCGGCGGCACGGGGGCGGCCTGTTGCACGTCGCGGCTCATGGGCGTGGCTCCTGGGTTTGGTCTTGCCTGGCCTGGCGGCGCTCGGCGCGCCGCGACACCGAATTGTTCGAGGCGCCGGTGATGGCGCTGACCAGTTCCTGGTTCGAGGCGTCGGGCGAGAAGATGCCGTTGTTGCGGCCAAGCCGCAGCACGACGATGCGGTCGGCGACGGCGCGCACATCTTCCATATTGTGGCTGATGATGACGACGCCGAGGCCACGGTCGCGCACGCGCTCGATCAGGTTGAGCACTTCCGCCGTCTGTGCCACGCCGAGCGCCGCCGTCGGCTCGTCGAGCAGGATGAGCTTGGGTTCAAGCAGCAGCGAGCGGGCGATCGCCACTGTCTGGCGCTGGCCGCCCGACAACGACGCGACCACTTCGCGCACACTGGGGATACGTGCCGATAGCTCGTTGAGCAGCGTCCAGGCGCGCACTTCCATCGCCACCTCGTCCAGGCGCAGCGGGCTGAGTTCACGGCCGAGGAAGATGTTGGCGACGATGTCGAGGTTCTCGCACAGCGCTAGGTCCTGGAACACGGTGGCGATACCGAGCGTCAGCGCCGCACTCGGGTCGGCAAGCGTCACCTGTTGGCCGCGATAATTAATGGTGCCCGAACTCGGCTGATGCACGCCGGCCAGGATCTTGACCAGTGTCGACTTGCCGGCGCCATTGTCGCCGACCAGCGCCACCACCTCGCCGGCATGGACATCGAGATCGATGTCGGTCAGCGCCGAGACGGCGCCGAAATTCTTGGAAACACCGCGCAGGCTGAGCACCAGCTCGCCTGCCGGAACCGGTTCGTCCGGGATATCGATCATGCCTGGAGCACCTTTCAAAGACCGGTTCAAAAGCAGTGAGCGCTGTCTGGCCGCCGCCGGAACCACCCCAATACATTCGGGGTGGTTCCGGCTTCTTGTTGGACCATGATCTTACCCGATAACCGGGTCCCACTTTTCGGGATCATGGTCTGGCAGCCAGACAGCGGAGCGGACAACGGTCGCGGTCAGTTCCCGATGCCCAGCTTCTTGCAGCCTTCCGCGTAACGATCGACGCAGAGTTCGGCCGCGGTGTTGATCTTCTTGTCGATGATCTCGGCCTTCAGGTTTTCCTGCGTCACCACCGCCGGCGTGAACAGCTGCGAGGGCGTGTCGTACAGCGTCATCTCGGCCTTCGGCGTCTCGCCCGAAAGCAGCTTGATGGCAATGTTGGCGGCGGCCGCCGCCACGATCTCGCTCGGCTTGGAGATGGTGTTGTACTGGTCGCCGGCGATGATCAGCTGAAGTGCCGCGATCGTCGCGTCATTGCCGGTCACTGGCGGCACCGGATCGACGCCGGCCGCCTTGAAGGCCGCGATGGCGCCGCCACCGGTGCCGTCATTGGCCGCAACCACGCCGAGGATTTTTGGTCCGAAGCGGGTGATCTGACCGCCGGCCCATTGCTGCGCCTTCGGCGGCGCCCATTCCGGCGTGTCGTATTCGGCCAAGATCTGGTAGCCGCTGTTGTCGAGGCCGGCATGGATGCCCTTCTTGATCAGGCCTGCCGCCGCGTCGGTCGGCGAGCCGTTGATCTGCAGCACGCCGCCGCTGGCCGGATCGACCTTGAGCGCCTTCAGGTGCTCGACCAGCGAATCGGCGATGGCCTTGCCGATGCCTTCATTGTTGAACGAGACATAGAAGTCGGCCGGTGCGGTCGGGATCGGCCGGTCATAGGCGATGACCTTGATGCCTTGGCTCTGCGCCAGCTTGACCAGCGAGGCGGCGGCGGTCGAGTCGACCGGATCGAGCACGATCGCCTTGGCGCCCTGCGAGATCACCGAGTTGAACTGCTGCTGCTGGCGCGAAGCGTCGGCATCGGCGTTCTGGTAGAGCACCTTGCAGCCCGGGCACAGCTTCTTCATCTCGGCGGCGAAACCGGGATAATCATGCTGCTCGTAACGGGTCGAGGCCTGGTCGGGCATCAGGAAGGCGACGGTGGCGTCGGTGACTTCGGCGGCCCGGGCGATCGCGGCGGTGCCGGCCAGCAGCGACAGCGCAAGGGCTGCCATGGCGGCGGACTTGCCAGCGGACTTCAATGAAATTGAAAGTTTGGTCATTCGGTCTTCTCCGTTTCTGATATGGTTGTAAGAAGGTCGTTGACTGCTTTGGTCTGAAGACACCCATCCGCCCTCGCCCCAACTGCATTGGGAACCGGAACCCGGCGCCGGCCTTTCGAGCCGCGCCGACAACCTCCGCCGACGGAGGAATTCGAGACAAGCGTTCTCCATCGCGAACCGCTCCACGCGGCTCACATCACGTCATGCAAAAGAAAAATCCTCCCTTGGTTCCTCCCTGGCTCCTCCGTTAAGCGGCTTTTCCCGCGTTGATGTTGTCGGCCAGCAGGCGCCTGAAGCGCGAGGGCGGCATGCCCTTCTCCGCCAGGAACTGCCGGTTGAAATTGGATAGATTGTTGAAGCCGACCTCGTAGCAGATGTCGGTGATCGAGGCCTGCTCGTCGCTCATCAGGATCTGGCAGGCGAGGTTGATGCGCAGCCGTTTGACATACTGCACCAGCGACATGCCGGTGTGACGGCGAAACGAGCGCGAGAAGGCGCCGGTCGACTGGCCGGCGATGGCGGCGAGGTCCGCCTCGTCGAACAGCTGCGTCAGGTTTTCCCTGATATAGGCGAGCGCCTTGTTCATGCCGGCGGTCATGTAGCCGGAGGGATCGGGCCGGTAGCTGGCGCTGGCCAAAAGCTGGAATTCCTGGGCGCGGCTGAGCAGGCCGGCGATCATCATGAACAACTCGATGCGGCGCACGCCCTGCGCCTGCATCATCTCTTCCATCAGCGGCGCCAGCGCCTTGCTGGTGCGGCTGGAAAACAGCACGCCGCGACGTGAGGCCTCGAGCAGAGCCGCAAGCCCCGCCAACTCCGGCAACACATGCATGGCATCGCCGATGAAGCTTTCCGAAAACTGGATGATGCGGCCGCGCAGCGGGATGGAGCTGTCCCTGGGGATGTCGCTGACCCAGTTGTGCGGCAGGTTCGGCCCGGTCAGCACCAGATTGCCCGGCTCGAACTCGCCGATGAAATCGCCGACGAAATAGCGTCCGTTGGTGAAGATCACCTGATGCAGTTCATATTCGGGATGGAAGTGCCAACGCACCGTGTGGAAGGGGTAGCCATGCGACCACGCCTTGAAGGACTCACCGCGTCGTATCTGGACTACTTCCAGGTCCGGTTCCATGTCCGTTTCCTCCCAGGCCAGCACGGATATTTGCCGCGTTCGGCCCAATTCCCTAAACCGGCCGAATTGGTTTCGGCTCTGCATTTCAAGAGCCAAGGTACCGGCTCATGACAACAGGCGCCACCACGATTCAAGACAACGGATGATACTTTTTTAACCGGGAGGCGGCGCTCAGAGGCGTTATTCGGGCAGAACAGGTCAGTCTTGCTGACACGTTCGCTCAATTGACCGACGACGATGCCGCCCGCCCGGGAAGGAATTCCGGCGTCTCCGTGTTCGCCTGGCTTATCTCAAGAACATGGTCTGCAAGCGCTGTTGAAGCGCCGCATCCGTCAGTTCACCTCGTGCACAGCACCACCGGCCGCCGTCGCGAGCGGCGTAACCATATCAGGCACCAGTATGTCGTGGCGGCGCGCGAAGCTGATCAGCGTGGCCCGCACCGTCTCCGGATCGATCTCGCCGACGATGCCCGCCTTGCAAGCGTTGAGCGCGACGGCATGGGCGCCGTTGCGGCCGGCGCTCGGCCAGTCCTGCAGCAGTGCATAGGCTTCCATCACGCTGTCGATCTTCCTCGGAAAGCCCATTCCGACCAGAAGTGTGACCGGTTCCTCAAATTGCCCGCGATTCATGGCTTGTGCCTCCTCTCGATTGTTCAGGGCCTGCAGCGGACCGAACACCGGGCAGCACGGCCCGCCGCGGATAGGTGAATGGACTGGCCGATTTCCGTTCAGCCGCTGCCGGCGGATACCTCGGATGTTGCCGACACTTGCTGTGCTGCGAGGAACATCAGTGCCGACGCCGCGGTTCGCCGATTCCAGCCGGCGGCTTCAGCCATGTCGAGCAGCCCTGCCAGCAGCGGCTTCAGCACGTTCCTGCATTCTGTTTCATAGGCCAGGAATTCCTTCGCTTGGTGCGTAGGAACCGGTACGGATTCGATGCCAGCCATTGCGTCCATCTTTACCTCCACTCTCTCTCGACTGACGCCCGCTCCCCGCCAGGGAAGCGGGCGGATTGGCCGCGACCTCAAAAGTCCATGCCGGCGCCGGCGGGCATTGCCGGGGCGGCGGCTTCCTTCTTCGGCTTCTCGGCCACCATCGCCTCCGTGGTCACCAGCAGGCCTGCGACCGATGCCGCGTCCTGGAGAGCGGTGCGCACCACCTTGGCCGGGTCGATGACGCCCTGGCCGTAGAGATCGCCGAATTCGTTGGTCTGGGCGTTCCAGCCCCAGCCGAATTCGGTTTTCTCGCGCAGTTTGCCGACGATGATCGAGCCTTCGGCGCCGGCATTCTCGGCGATCTGCCGGACCGGCGTTTCGATGGCACGGCGCACGATGTCGACGCCAGTCTTCTGGTCCGCATTGTCGGTCTGCACGGCATCGAGCGCCTTTGCTGCCCGCAGCAACGCGACGCCGCCGCCGGGCAGCACGCCCTCCTCGACGGCCGCGCGGGTCGCATGCAGCGCATCGTCGACGCGGTCCTTACGCTCCTTGACCTCGACCTCGGTCGAGCCGCCGACCCGGATCACCGCAACGCCGCCAGCGAGCTTGGCCAGCCGCTCCTGCAGCTTCTCGCGGTCGTAGTCGGAGGTGGTCTCCTCGATCTGCGCCTTGATCTGTGCGACACGGCCCTGGATCTCTTCCTTGCGGCCGACACCGTCGACGATGGTGGTGTTTTCCTTCTCGATCACCACCTTCTTGGCGCGGCCCAGCATCTGCAGCGTCACATTATCCAGCTTGATGCCGAGATCTTCCGAGATCGCGGTGCCGCCGGTGAGAATGGCGATGTCTTCCAGCATGGCCTTGCGGCGGTCGCCGAAGCCTGGCGCCTTGACAGCCGCGACCTTGAGGCCGCCCCGCAGCTTGTTGACGACCAGCGTGGCAAGCGCCTCGCCTTCCACATCCTCGGCGATAATTAGGAGCGGCTTGCCCGACTGCACCACGGCTTCGAGCACGGGCAGCATCGCTTGCAGATTGGAGAGCTTCTTCTCGTGGATCAGCACAAAAGGCTCGTCGAGTTCGACGCGCATCTTGTCCTGGTTGGTGACGAAATAGGGCGAGAGATAGCCGCGGTCGAACTGCATACCTTCCACGACTTCCAGTTCGGTCTCGGCGGTCTTGGCCTCTTCCACCGTAATGACGCCTTCATTGCCGACCTTCTCCATCGCCTCGGCGAGGAAACGGCCGATCTCGGCATCGCCATTGGCGGAGATTGTGCCGACCTGCGCGATCTCGTCGTTTCGGGTGACCTTGCGGGCATTGGTCTTCAGCTCGGCGACCACCGCGTCGACCGCCTTGTCGATGCCGCGCTTCAGATCCATCGGGTTCATGCCCGAGGCAACCGCCTTGGCCCCTTCCCTGACGATCGCCTGTGCAAGCACGGTTGCGGTCGTCGTGCCGTCGCCGGCAAGGTCGTTTGTCTTGGAGGCCACCTCGCGCACCATCTGGGCGCCCATATTCTCGAACTTGTCCTCCAGTTCGATCTCCTTGGCGACGGTAACGCCATCCTTGGTGATGCGCGGCGCGCCGAACGACTTGTCGATGACGACATTGCGCCCCTTGGGACCGAGCGTCACCTTCACCGCATTGGCAAGGATGTCGACGCCGCGCAGCATCTTCTCGCGCGCTTCGGTATGGAATTTCACTTCTTTGGCAGCCATTGGATCACTCCTCTATCTAGGCAGCATTCGTTGACTGGTTGGATACGAAAGAAGCCGTCAGGCGGCCTTCTTCACTTCGGCGATCTTATCGATGACACCCATCACGTCGCTTTCCTTCATGATGAGCAGGTCCTCGCCGTCGAGTTTGATTTCGGTGCCGGACCATTTGCCGAACAGGATGCGGTCGCCGACCTTGACATCGAGTTCGACAAGCTTGCCGCTGTCGTCGCGCGCGCCGGGACCGACGGCGAGCACTTCGCCTTCCTGCGGTTTTTCTTTTGCGGTATCGGGGATGATGATGCCGCCGGAGGTCTTCTCCTCGGCTTCAAGGCGGCGGACCAGAATACGGTCATGCAATGGACGGAACGCCATGTCGTTCTCCTCGTGGACAAACAGGTTTTTGAGGTTCCTCCGCACCGAACCGGCAATATCGGACCGGTGCGGAACGCCGGGACCCTTCGTCAGGCATCGCGGCGCATATCGAGCTAGTTTTGCCGTTTTCCGATTTCAAGAGACCGGCGAAAAAATTTTTACATTCGACCAGAAAGGGCGCCAACGCACTGTTATGGCGCGGCTATTTTCGGAACCCCCGAGCTTCTCGTGGCGTTGTTCGAAGACGGACCGACAGACCGATCGTCCCGGCCCGGCATCGGGCGGGTTCAATACAAATGTCGCAGGCTGGATGCCTGAACGGAGAGAGAAGGAGAAAGATATGGCCGATACGGTCAGCAGCGAATTCCGCCTGCAAATGGAAGGTTATGGCCTGACGACGGCCGAAATCCACTATCACCTGCCCGATCATCCGAGCCTGCTTCAGCTCTATGTCTGGCAGGACTATGATCTCGCTCCGGCCTTCCCCGAACTCAAGGGCTTTCTCCAATATTGGGAGCGCGAACTCGACGGTCCGCTGCACTCGGTCCGCGTTGCTCATCACCGGCTCATCCAGCCTTCGGAATGGCGGGCCGTCGAGGGCATCATCACGGTCCACTAGGGTCTTTGCGACGGCCTCCGCTCCTGCTTCGCCTGGAGCGGCGGCGTTAGGGCAGGCTCTCGCCGGCCTCACGCAGCGACAGCCAACAGCCTCCCCTCCAAAATTTCCAATTTCCATGTTGTAAAACGATCGTGCCGCGCTAGCCTGAAACCAGATGCGATGCGGGGAAGAGGAATGGAGCTTCAACTCAATGGCAAGGTGGCGCTGGTCACCGGCTCGACGCAAGGCATTGGCCGCGCCATCGCCGAGACCTTGGCGCGTTCCGGCGCCGGCGGCCTGCTCGTCACCGGGCGTGATAAGGCCCGCGGCGATGCGGTGGCGGCGGAGCTTTCGCAGCTTGGCACACCAACGCTCTTCGTCGCCACCGACCTCGCCGACCCGGCCGCCCCTGCCCTTTTGGCGCAAGCGTGCATCGAGCGCTTCGGCCGCATCGATGCGCTGGTCAACGCCGCAGGGCTGACCGACCGGGCCTCGTTCCTCGATGCCGATCTCGACGGCTGGGCCTCGCTGTTCGCCGTTAACGCGCGGGCGCCGTTCTTCCTCATGCAGGCGGCCATCGCCGACATGAAGAAGCGCGGTCAGGGCGGCGCCATCGTCAACATCCTGTCGATCAACGCCCATTGCGGCTCGCCGGAGCTCGCCGTCTATTCCGCCAGCAAGGGCGCGCTGGCCACGCTGACCAAGAACGCCGCCAACGCCCATCGCTTCGATCGCATCCGCGTCAACGGCATCAATGTCGGCTGGACCGACACGCCGGCCGAACGTGCCATGCAGGCCGACACGCTGGGCAACGGGCCGGGCTGGCTCGATGCCGCGAACGCCTCGCAACCCTTCGGCCGCCTGTTCTCGACGAGCGATATCGCCAACCTCGCCGTCTTCCTGCTCTCGGATGCTGCCGGGCCGATGACCGGCACGCTCGTCGACCAGGAACAGTGGGTGATCGGGGCGAACCGGTGAGCGCCATCGAAACGCATGCGCCCTGCATGACGCATTTCGGCGTCGGCGCTTTCACCGTTGCCCTCAGAAGTTGGTCGATGACGGTGACTGAAAACGCCTATCGCCCCATTCGCTCAAAGCACCCGCGCCGCCTCACAGCGCCAGGCTCCCCTGCTCCACCTCCTCGGCATTCGGATCTCCCGGTGCGGTGGCCCAGGCCAATTCGACCAGCGTCACGGTGCGCCGGCCTGTCCCGTCGAGTTGGCAGACGATGAGCCCCTGCTCCTCGATATAGGTCAAGAGGCGCCGGGCGCGGCGCAGCGAGTGCGAGCCGTAGGCGCGGGCGATCGCGGCGTCGCTCGGGCACGGCCAGCCCTCTTTCGCCGCACGGGCGATCATCATGAACACGCCCTGCATGTCGTCGGGCAGCAGCGACGCGCGGACAGAAACGTCCCGCCACGCGTCATCCTGCGTCGTCTCGGAACCAAGGCCGGCACGGGCGCGCGTCAGCATGCGGCGGAACTCCGGCAGGTCCGGCACAACCGACGCGAGGCCTTCTATGCGGCAGCGGACCACGAATTCCTGATAGAGCACCCCGATCACGCGAAAACCCGCATCGGGCTGCGCCAGGATGGCGCGCAGCACACGGTCGACGCGCTCACGACGCTCGGCCAGATCCTCGGCGCTGATTTGTGGCTCCGCCGGCTCGGGGCGCATTTCCAGTGCCGCCGATTTGGCCGCCATCAGCTGGTCGAGCAGGTCCGGCGACGCCGGGCGGCGCGGCGTGCGCACCGTCTCGGGGGGCGGCGCCGCCAGGATGATCGCGCGTGCATCTTCCAGCGCGGATTCCGGCATTGCCATGAGCCGCGGCGTGCCGTTGCGCGGGCTGGTGTCGGTCGGGCCGATGCGCAGCCCCAGCGGACGGCGCGACAGCGCCGGACCGAGCGCCATGAACTGCCCGCGTTCCAGATCACGGAACGCTTCCGCCTGGCGTCTCTCCATGCCCAAAAGATCGGCGGCACGCGCCATGTCGATATCGAGGAAGGTGCGGCCCATGAGAAAATTGGACGCCTCGGCTGCGACGTTCTTGGCGAGCTTGGCCAGGCGCTGGGTGGCAATGATGCCGGCCAGCCCGCGCTTGCGGCCACGACACATCAAATTGGTCATGGCGCCGAGCGAGAGCTTTCGCGCTTCGTCCGACACCTCTCCGGCCACCGCTGGCGCGAACAGCTGCGCCTCATCCACCACCACCAGCATCGGGTACCAGTGGTCACGGGCGACCTCGAACAGCCCGCCGAGGAAGGCGGCGGCACGCCGCATCTGGTTCTCGGCGTCGAGCCCTTCGAGATTGAGCACGGTGGAGACGCGATGCATGCGCGCCCGCTCGCCGGCCGCCTGCAGGCCGCGCTCGGTATGCTGCTCGGCATCGATCACCAGATGGCCGTAACGGTCGCCCAGCGAAACGAAGTCGCCCTCGGGATCGATGATGGTCTGCTGCACCCAGGGCGCGCTCTGCTCCAGCAGGCGCCGCAACAGATGCGACTTGCCGGAGCCTGAATTGCCCTGCACCAAAAGGCGCGTCGCGAGCAACTCCTCAAGATCCAGCTTCGCCGGGGCGCCTGCGGTCGTCTGTCCCATCTCGATCGCAACGGTCATCTCGACTCAGGCGCTCCTTCGCAGACGGGCTTATCAACTGGGTCACAGCCCGTCGAGCGTGCATGACCGCCTGCGGCGTGTTGCGCACAACTGTGCAGGCACCGCCTGGAGGGTCATCAGCCGATGCCTGGCGCAAACTTTGGGTTGACCCCTTCGGACCACGAGGCGACACTCCACCCAACGCTAGGAGTACGAGGAGAAAAGCGATGGACGAGCCCGAACGGTGGCGCCACATGTCGACGGCGCCGAAGGATGGCAGCCGCATCCTGGTCACTGTGCGTCCGTCCGAACAGGGGCCGGCGGAAGTCGACCTTGCCTATTGGTCGCGTGCCGACCAGTTCGCCTCGGAAGGCTGGCGCGCGTCGGACTCCTCGCCGGGGCGCGTTATCGAATACGCTGACCCGGAACTGAAGTGCTGGATGCCGCTGCCGACGGCCAACCTCAGCCGCGCGTCGATGCCGGCGCCGTGGGAAGGCGAAGACGCCCAGCAGCTGGATGGGTCCGGGATTTAAGAGCGCGGAGAGGCCGGAGATTGGCAACTCCACGGTCGGCGTCTCTAACCTGCTCCTCTCAGAACAGGAACGCGGCCGTGGCGGGGTTGGGCCCGTTGCGGCCTTCGGGCGAATCCATGCCGCGGATCGTCTGCAGGTCCTGCGCATCCAGTTCGAAATCGAAGACATCGAAATTGGCGGCGATGCGATCCCTGCGGATCGACTTTGGAATGACGATCAGCCCCTCCTGGAGATGCCAGCGGATGATCGTCTGGGCGACGGGCTTGCCATGTTTTTTGGCGATGTCTGCAATGGTCGGATCGCCGAGCAGCCGGCCGCTGCCCAACGGGCTCCAGCTTTCGATACGGATGTCGTGCTTGGTGTGAAAGTCCCTGACACCGCGTTGCTGGAACTGGGGATGCAGCTCGATCTGGTTGACGACGGGCGTCACGCCGGTTTCCGCGATGATCCGCTCCAGATGGTCCGGGTTGAAATTCGAAACGCCGATCGACTTGATGCGGCCGGCCTGCCGGAGTTCGACCAGCGTCTTCCAGGCCTCGACATACTTGTCTTGGCTGGGCACAGGCCAGTGGATCAGGAACAGGTCGATCTGCTCAATGCCGAGCTTGGCCATGGTGTCATCGAAGGCGCGTAGCGCCGCATCGCGCTGGTGTGCGCCGTTGCGCAGTTTCGAGGTGATGAACAGCTCAGCCCGCGACACGCCGGCGCTGCGGATCGCCTTTCCGACCCCTTCCTCGTTCTGGTAGCCTTCGGCGGTGTCGATCAGGCGATAGCCGGCCTCGATGCCCCAACCCACCACCTCGGCGGTAATATCCTGGTCGACCTGCCACACGCCAAGGCCGAGTTGGGGAATGGCGGAGCCGTCGTTCAATGCGATCTGTTCGGGCATGGGGGATCCTTTGCAAAGCGGGTCCGGGCGTTCTGCCCGGTCCACAGGCTATCTAGGTCCGACAGGGTGCGACGACCACCCGACAGCGGACAAATTGCCGTGTGAAGTGCGCCTGCAGCCGTTATCTCGGCGTCAGCCGCAATCTCATCGCGGCCGGCGCACCGCCCGCACCACACCGGCCGAAGTGCTGCCGCAATAGAGGCGGTCGCCGCCATCGGATTCCAGCCCCGACACGCCCATGCCCGCCGGCATGTCGAGCTTCTCGAGAACCTTGCCTGATCGCGGGTCGACGCGGCGCAGGTCGCTCTGCTCGCCTTCCCAGGTGGCGTGCCATAGCTCGCCCTCGACCCATGTCACCCCGGTGACGAAACGGTTGGATTCGATGGTGCGCAGGATCGCCCCCGTCTCCGGGTCGATCTGATGGATCTTGCGCTCGCGGTATTGCCCCACCCACAGCGTCCCTTCGGCCCAGGTCAGCCCGGAGTCGGCGCCACCGCCGGGCGCCGGGATGGTGGCCAGCACCTGGCCGGTATCGGGGTCGATCTTCTGTATCAGGTCGTTGGCAAGCTGGAAGAAATGCTGGCCGTCATAAGCGGTCCCGGCATGTGCCGCGACATCGATCGAGCGCAGCGCCTGCCCGCTTTCCGGATCGAAGGCGTTCAGCCTCTCGCCCGAGGCAAACCAGACGTTGTTACCGTCAAAGCTCACCCCATGCACCCTCTCCACATCGGCAAAGGGTCCGTATTCGCGCAGGATTTCGGCTTCTGAATGTTTCATGTCTTTATCCTCACGAGATGATCTGATGTGCCTTACTAACCACTCGGCAGCGGGGCCGGGAGTAACAAGGTGGCCGTGAATCCCGCCACCGGCGGCGTCATCCAGCGGCGCGCCCGGCCGTGACCGAAAAACTGCACCTTGCCGGCCTCGCCGAGCTGCTCCAGCGCCCGCTGCACGCTGCGCTGGCCGGTACCGAGCGCCAGTGCCAGCGCCGAACTCGCCCAGGATTCACCATCGGCAAGGAAGGCCAGCACTGCCGCGTGCCGCTCCTCGATCGGCCGGGCCAGCACCAGCACCTCGCGTGCGTGGCGCGGCGCCAGCGCGAAGCCCTGCCTGGTCGCGCCGATGTCGGCCAGCCCGCGCAATTCGGCGCGCAGCCGGCCGATCTCGACCCGCAGCCGCGCCCGGTGCGATTCATCGGCGTGCCTGCCGCCGAAGGCTTCAGCGATCAGCCTCGCCCTCGACACATCGCCTGGCCACGCTTCGGCGAGCGTACGGGCCAGCGCAAACAGCACCGGGCGCGTTGCCAGCGAGACCGTTTTCTCCTGTTGGCGCACGACGTAGCGAAAGCTATCGACCAGCAGCGCCGGCGACGCCTGCAACGCCTCGACGTCCTCAAGCAGCAACGGGCGCTGATTGCCAGCCGCGATCAGCCGCGCCGCCGGCGTGTCCAGCGCCAGGAATGCGCGATCGACTTCAGCGATGAGCCCCGCAATGCCGGCCTGGCGGGCGGCGTGGCGTGCCCACTCCAACGCCCTGCGCGCCGGCTTCGTCTTGAGGCGCCGCATCGCGATGCCGGCGACGGCAAGCTCGTGGGCGGCGCGCGAGGCCGGTGGAAGCGGCATCGGATCGAGCCCGGCCAGCACGTCTTCGGCCTCGTCGAGACGGCCGATCAATAGCAGGCGGCGCACCTTGAGGTGGCCGGCATGCGCTGCGTTCAGCCGGTCGCCATGCTTTTCCAGCGTCGTCCACGCCGCATCCAAAGCCTTGGCCGGCCAGCCGAGGTCACGCGAAACCAGCGCGATCTCGGCCTCGGCGACGACGCATCTGGCGCGCGCCACCGCCTCTTTGGGGCCGAAGCCACGCGCGGCACGCCGCAGCAGCGCCTTGGCGCGGTCAAGATCGCCGAGCTGCGCCATCGCAATGCCGCGCAGCGCCAGCGCCGGCGCATCCTCACGCAAGGCAACGCGGTCCAGCGCGCCAAGCGGATCACCTGCCGCCAACGCCAGTCCAGCCGCGGTGATCAGCGAGTCCATTCAAATCCCGTCACACTTGTAACTCCCACCCCCAGTGCTCAGCGCCCTAACTTAAGTCATGGCCGCCAACCAGCAAGCCGTATCGGCAGCGGCACAACAAGGGAGAACCACGCGATGAACGACACTGTCGGGGGCACCGAGCGGATGCGCCACCCCTGCTGCGGCGGGCCGGCTCTTTCAAATCCCGTCACACTTGTAACTCCCACCCCCGCGATTGACCGCCCTATTCTAGCTCACGGCAAGCAACCACACGTCGCAACAGCGCGACAACAGACTGGCAAAGGAGACGACCAATGACCAAGCACATCGCAATGAAGACCCCGCCGATCGTTTCGCAGCAGGACTGGGAAGCCGCCCGCGAACAGATGCTGGTGAAGGAAAAGGCAACGCTGCGCGCCAAGGACGCATTGGCCGCCGAGCGCCGGCGCATGCCCTGGATGGAAGTGGACAAGGCCTATGTGTTCGAGGGGCCGAACGGCAAAGCGAGCCTGCTCGATCTGTTCGAAGGCCGCCGCCAGTTGATCGTCTATCGCGCCTTCTTCGAGCCCGGCGTGCATGGCTGGCCCGATCACGCGTGCCGCGGCTGTTCCCTTGGCGCCGACCAGGTCGGCCACCTCGCCCATCTCAATGCCCGCGACACCACGCTTGCCTACGCTTCACGTGCCCCGCAGGCCGACATTGCGCGGCTGAAGCAGCGGATGGGCTGGGAGATGCCGTGGTACACAATCACCGACAGTTTCGACAAGGACTTCGGCGTCGACGAATGGCACGGCCACAACGTCTTCATCCGTGACGGCGACCGCATCTTCCGCACCTACTTGATCAACAGCCGCGGCGACGAGGCGATGGGCACCGTCTGGAGCTATCTCGACGCGACGCCGCTCGGCCGCCAGGAAATTTGGGAGGATTCGCCCGAAGGCTATCCGCAGACCCCGCTCTACTCCTGGTGGAACTGGCACGACAATTACAACGCCGGTGCCGACAAGAAATGGGAAGAAGTGTCTGCTGCCGGCGAGGCGGCGTTCCGCGACAAGGGCGAGTACTAACGGTTGTCCAGCCTGGGTTCCTCTCCCCGCTCCGTGAGGAGAGGAACCTGTCGTGGCTGGCATAATCATCAGGGATCAAGACCATGAGCGATATCCACACAGGTGCCGGCAGCGCGATCCCGGAAGCCACCACCCTCGGGCTGGCCGACTGGCTTTGCCTTGCCGCGGCACCGACCTTCGCCGTGATGGCGCTGCTCACCTGCATCTTCAGCGGCGATGCGGCCATGCAGTGCATGGGCACCAACGCCTCGCCCCTCACGGGCATGGCCGCGATGTATCTGCTGATGAGCGCCTTCCATCTGGCGCCCTGGCTGCGGGTGATTTCCGGCAGGCAGGTCCGCTAGGCGCAGCGCGCCGTTCCAATTCCAAACACCCCACACATCGGAGAAGACAATGAGACTGGTCAGGCTGAGAGCGCCGGGCGGCTTGGGCAATCTCGACCTGGTCGAGGAAGATCCGCCCCAGCCAGGGCCGGGCGAGGTGCTGGTCAGGATCCGGGCCTGCGCGTTGAACATGCGCGACGACTTCGCGGTGCAGGGCAAGACACCGTTCGTTGACGGCCGTGTTCCGCTCTCCGACGGCGCCGGCGAGGTGATTGCCCTCGGCGACGGTGTCGATGCACTCAAGCCCGGAGACAGCGTCGTCAGCGTCTTCTATCCCTGGTGGCTGGGCGGTGACATGACGCCCTGCACAAGGCGCGACATTCCGGGAGACAGTTTCGACGGCTTCGCCAGCGAGTATGTCTGCATGCCGGCGCACGCTTTCACCAGGGCACCGGCAGGCTATACGCATGTCGAGGCAGCCTCGCTCACCTGCACGGGCGTTACTGCCTGGCGCAGCCTGGTTGTGTGCGGCAAGGTGAAGCCGGGCGACGCGGTGCTGGTCCTCGGTTCGGGCAGTGTATCGCTGTTCGCGCTGCAATTCGCCAAAGCCGCCGGCGCCCGGGTCATCGCCACCTCATCCGACGAGCAGAAGCTGGAGCGGCTCAAGCGCCTCGGAGCCGACGCCGTCATCAACTACAAATCCGTCCCCGACTGGGGCCGCAAGGCCAGGGATTTGACCGACGGACGCGGCGTCGATCACGTGATCGAGGTCGGCGGACCCGCCACGCTGGCGCAGTCCATTGCGGCCTCCAGAACGGGCGGGCATATCGCGCTGGTTGGCGTCCTGACCGGCTTTGCGGCGGAAGTGTCTATCCCCGCCCTGTTTTCCAACCAGATCCGCATCAGCGGCATTTCCATCGGCAGCCGGGTCGACCAGGAGGATATGATCCGCGCGATAGAGTCCAACAGGCTGAAACCCGTCATAGACCGCCACTTTCCGCTGCAGGACATCGCCACCGCCTTCGCGCACTACGAAACCCAAAAGCATTTCGGCAAGGTCTGCCTCGACGTTTGAGCGGCTTCAGCCAGCAGCACGATGAAGGGGACCGTCGGGTCCGCGCCTTCGTCGTGATCCTGCCTAGGTCGCGATGTCGTCGTTGACCGGCAGCAGGGGCTTGGGAAGATCGGCCTCGCCGAGCCCGCTGCGCAACTCGATCTCGATGTCGCGGCAGATCTGCGAGATCGGGACGTCGTTGGCGTTGCCCTCGAACGGGTTGGCGCTGCTTTCGCCGACCTGGTCGAGGGACATGTAAGCCCAGCCCAGCAGCGTGCTAAACGAGATCGTCAGCCAGATTGCGATCGACCCGAGTACATCGGTCCCCTCAAATCGACAGGTCTGGTTTTGCACGGCCGGAATCTGGTGTCCTCATTGTGCCTTTGCAGCCCCGAACCGCAACCCGTCCATCAACAGCTTGACCAGCCGGCGCGAGCGGTCACGCCATTCGGGGGTGTCGGGCGCTGAATAGATGCCGCCCAGCGCGTGCAGCACGTCGGAAGCGTCGACGTCGCCGCGGATGGTGCCGTCGGCCACCGCCGCCTCGACCAGCTGTCGCAAGGCTTGCGACACCCGGCCGAACGTGTCGGAAAACAGCGTCGAATTGGTGGTGAGCACAATGCGCAGGCTGGTCGCCAGGCCGCGCTTGGTGGCGATGTAGTCGACGAAGCGCTGCATCCACTGTTCCAGCGCGACATCGGACGGATGTTTTTGGGCAAGCTCGCCGGCGGCCGCGCACAGCGCCTCCACCTCGCGGCGATAGACCACCTCGACCAGATGCTCGCGCGTCGGGAAATGCCGGTAGAGCGTGCCGATGCCGACGCCGGCGCGGCGCGCGATCTCCTCCAGCGAGCCATCGATGCCGCGCTCGGCAAAGACTGACACCGCCACCTCGACCAGCCGGTCGCGGTTGCGCCGCGCATCGGCGCGCAGCGGCTTTGCGTCTACGGCCTCGGCCTTCTGTTCAGCAATGGCGGACGGCTCGCTGGCCAATTTTTTCTCCACATCGTGTCAGGGGGGCTTGAACCCGGCCGGGTCAGCCACCACGTAATAAACGGAGGCGCCTCCGTTTTAGTGGAGCACCTTTATCATATAATCAGGGGAACCGGTATGTCACGTCTTTCGAACACGCAAGCCGACATCTCCCCTGCCCGCCTGCCTCGCGGGAGACCCGCTGCCATCTCCGCTTTCGCCGTCAAGACCTGACCGAACGGTTACCTTGCCCTTCTGCGGCAAGGCACCAGTTCAATCCCATCCGCGTCAAGCAACTGGAGCCAGACGCCCATGACCAGCCTTCCCATCACCCTCACGATCAACGGACACAAACACGAACTGGAGGTCGATCCACGCGTAACCCTGCTCGACCTGCTTCGCGAGCGGCTCGATCTCACGGGCACCAAGAAGGGCTGCGATCGCGGCCAGTGCGGCGCCTGCACGGTGCTGGTCGACGGCAAGCGCATCAACTCGTGCCTGGCGCTGGCGGTCAGCCATGACGGCGCCCAAGTCTTGACCATCGAAGGCGTCGCCCACGGCGAGGAGCTGCATCCGGTGCAGGCCGCCTTCATCGCCCATGACGGCTTCCAGTGCGGGTTCTGCACACCCGGCCAGATCATGAGCACGCTCGGCCTGATCGCCGAGGCACAGGCCGGCGACGATCCCGAACGCATCCGTGAGGGGCTGAGCGGCAACATATGCCGCTGCGCGGCCTATGGCGGCATCGTCGAGGCCGTCCTGGAAGCCCAGCAACAGCTTGCCAAAGCCGACCGGAGGACCGCGGCATGAGAGATTTCGATTACATCAGGCCCGCCACCATCCCCGACGCCATCGCCGCGGCAGCCGAGCCGGGTTCGGCCTATCTCGCCGGCGGCACCAATCTGCTCGACCTGATGAAAGGCGGCATCACCAGTCCCGAGCGTATCGTCGACATTTCCCGGTTGCCGGAGCTCAACCGCATCGAACGGCTGGACGATGGTGGCCTGCGCATCGGTGCGCTGGTCCGTAATGCCGACCTTGCCTACGATCCGGCGTTCGCCAAATCCTATCCGGCGGTGGCCGAGGCGCTGCTGTCGGGCGCTTCGGCTCAGCTTCGCAACGCCGCGACCGTCGGCGGCAATCTGCTGCAGCGCACGCGCTGCAGCTATTTCTACGACACCGCCAGCGCTTGCAACAGGCGCGAGCCAGGCGCCGGCTGCGATGCGCTGGGCGGCGAGAACCGCCTGCACGCCGTGCTGGGCTGGAGCGATGCCTGCATCGCCACCCACCCGTCGGACTTCTGCGTGCCGCTGGTGGCGCTCGACGCCGTGGTCGAGATCGAAGGCAAGAAGGGCCGGCGCCATGTGACGCTGGAGGAATTCCACCGGCTTCCCGGCGAAACGCCGCAGCGGGAGAATGCGCTGGAGCCCGGCGACCTGATCGTGGCGGTGCGCCTACCGGCGGAGGCGGCCTCCTTCTCCGCCAATGCCCGTTACCTGAAAGTTCGCGAACGCACCTCTTATGCTTTTGCCGTCGTATCGGCCGCGGCAGCGCTCGTCGTGGATGGCGGCAAGATCCGCGCCGCAAGGCTGGCGCTGGGCGGCGTCGCGGCCAAGCCGTGGCGGGCACGAACGGCGGAAGCCGTCCTGCTTGGCGCGGACGCCAACGAGGTGACCTTCGCCAGCGCCGCGGAGGCCGCCCTGGCCGATGCCAGCCCATCCGGCGACAATGCGTTCAAGATCGAGCTTGCCCGACGCATCGTGGTCAGGGCGCTGATGTCTGCCCAGGCGGGAACGCCCGAGCGGCTGCCAGCCCTTCCTGCCTCCCCGTTCTCAAACATTCCCGGAGCGCGCCATGACGCTTGAACTCAGCCTCAACCAGCAACCCGCCCATGCCCGGCAGGGCTCCAGCATCGGCCAGCCGCTGACCCGTCGCGACGGCTTTCTGAAAGTCACCGGAGCCGCGCGCTATGCCGCCGACAACCATCCGCCCGGCATGCTTTACGCCGTGCTCGCTGTCTCTAGCATCGCGCGCGGCCGCGTTGCCGCGCTGGATATCGAGGCGGCCAAGGCGCACCAGGGCGTGGTCGAGGTGATGACGCCCAAGAACCGGCCGGCGCTAGCCGCCGATCCGGATGCCAAGGACCATCCCTTCATGTTCCGGCTCGACCTGCTGCAAAACGATCAGGTCCGCTACCCCAACCAGAGCATCGCCGTGGTGATCGCCGAGACGCTGGAGGCGGCGACCGAGGGGGCGGCGCTGCTGTCGCCGCGCTATGAAGTGCTGCCGGCGCGCGTTGGCCTCGACGGCGCTGAAAGCTTCGTGCCGCGCGGTGTCGGTGTCGGCGGTCCGGCGGTGCAGCACAAGGGCGATGTCGAGGCCGGCCTCAAATCCGCAAAGACGCGGATAGAGGCCACCTACGAGACGCCGGCCCAGTACCACAACGCCATGGAGCCGCATGCGATCGTCGTCGCCTGGGATGGCGACACACTGTCGATCGACACGCCGAGTCAGGGCCTTGCCATGGCGCAGGGCCGCATCGCCGGCCTGTTCGGCATCGCGCCGGAAAACGTCCACATCCGGAGCCCGTTCCTGGGTGGCGGCTTTGGCTCGAAAGGCATGATCTCCGGGCCGCAGGTGCTCGGCATTCTGGCGGCGCGCCTCGTCGGCCGTCCGGTCAAGCTGGTGCTGCGGCGTGAGCAGATGTACGGCCCGGTCGGCCACCGTGCGCCGACGCGCCAGACGCTGCGCATGGGCATGGATGGCGAAGGGCGGCTGACGGCACTCGACCATCACGCCAAGACTGCGTCGAGCACGTTCGACGATTTCTTCGAACCGGCGGCGGATGCCTCGCACACGCTCTATGCCAGCCCGGCCATCGCCACCTCGCACGATGCGGTGCGGTTGGACACCGGTACGCCGCTGTTCATGCGGGCGCCCGGCGAAGCCACCGGCTCGATCGCACTCGAAAGCGCCATCGATGAGGCGGCACACGCTTGCGGCATGGACCCGCTGGAGTTCCGGCTGCGGAACTATGCCGAGGTCGAGCCGATGACCGGCAAGCCGTTTTCCTCCAAGGCGCTGCGCGAGTGCTACAGGCAAGCGGCCGAGACGTTCGGCTGGGCGAGCCGCCCGCTTCAGCCTCGGCTGATGCGCGACGCCGACGGTTTCCTCACCGGCTGGGGCATGGGCACGGCGACCTTTCCAGCGCTCATGTTCCAGGCCGAAGCGCGTGCGGTGCTGAGGGCCGATGGCAGCGGCCTGATGGAGACCGGCGCGCAGGACATGGGGCAAGGCGCCTGGACCGCCTTCGCCCAGATCGCGGCCGACGGACTGGGACTGGATATCGACCAGGTCGATTTCAGGGCCGGCAGTTCCGACCTGCCCAATGCAGGCATTGCCGGCGGCTCCGGCCACACGGCGACGGCCGGCATGGCGATCCACAATGCGGGTGCCGCCGTCATCGCCAGGCTTGCCGATCTCGCCACCGGCAACGAGGCCTCGCCGCTGTTCGGCGCCGGCAATGAAGGCGTGCTGGCGCGCGGCGGCCACCTCTATCGGCGCGACGATGAAAGCCGCGGTGAAAGCTATGCCGAGATCCTCAAGCGCGCGGGCCTCACCGAGATCGAGGGCCATGGCAAAGGCGCTCCCGACCCGGCATCCCAGGAGACCTATGCCAAGCACGCGCACGGCGCCGTGTTTGCCGAGGTGAAGGTCGATCCGGATTTCGGCCAGATCCGCGTCACAAGGCTGGTCGGCGCGTTCGCCGCCGGGCGGATCATCAATCCCAGGCTGGTGCGCAGCCAGTATTATGGCGGCATGATCTGGGGCGTCTCGTTCGCGCTGAATGAGGAAGCCATCACCGACCGGCGCTCGGGCCGGATCCAGAATGCCAACCTCGCCGAATATCATGTCCCGGTGAATGCCGACGTTCCGTCGGTCGAGGCGCTGCTGGTCCACGAGGACGACCCTCATGTCAACGCGCTCGGCATCAAGGGCGTTGGCGAAATCGGCATCACCGGCACGGCCGGCGCCGTCGCCAATGCAGTCTGGCATGCGACCGGCGTGCGGCCGCGGCGCTTTCCGATCCGCATCGAGGACCTGCTGGGGTGAGGAGTGGTCCGCGTAGCGGACGGGAAGCCAATTGCTTGGCTCCCGTCCGACGAACGGTGAAAGCCCGGTCTGCCTTCGGGCGGATCAAAAGGTCCAGTGGACCTTTTTAAGGGGCTGAACGCCCGAAGGACAGGGAGCGGCAGCGAAGGGCCGCACAGCCGGCGCGAGGTCCCGCCGGCCAACATGAGTCAACCGACTTCGCGTCAAGCACTGGAGCCAGACGCCCATGACCAAAACAACGATCCCAGTTCATCTCGATATCAACGGTCATCATCACGATCTGCAACTCGAGCCGCGCGTCACGCTGCTCGACGCCTTGCGCGACCGGCTCGGCCTGACCGGCACCAAGAAGGGCTGCGACCACGGCCAGTGCGGCGCCTGCACGGTGCATATCGACGGCGAGCGTGTACTGGCTTGCCTGACGCTGGCCGCTCAGGTCGAGGGCCGCACCGTCACCACCATAGAGGGGCTTGCACGGGAGGGCGAAATGCATCCCGTGCAGGCTGCCTTCCTTGAGCACGACGCTTTCCAGTGCGGCTATTGCACGCCGGGCCAGATCATGTCGGCGGTCGCTTGCATCCGGGAAGGCCATGCCGGCTCCGACGACGAGATCCGCGAATACATGGCCGGCAATCTCTGCCGCTGCGGCGCCTATCCGCACATCGTCGCCGCCATTCGCCAAGCCGCCTTGGAGGTCGCATCATGAGGGACCTTTCCTATTTTCGCGCCAGCTCGGTCGATGCGGCACGCCAGGCGGCCGCCCTGCCCGGCGCCATGCTCTTGGCCGGCGGCACCACGCTGATCGATCTCGCCAAATGCGGCGTCGCCGAGCCCGAGACACTGGTCGACATCGCTCATCTCAAGGGATTGGACAGCATCGAGGTGGACGAACGCGGCGCCACCATCGGCGCGCTGGCCAGGATGAGCCATGTCGCCGACCATGCCGACATCAAGAGCCGCTTTCCTGCGGTGTCGGAAGCCCTGTGGCAGGCGGCTTCCGCGCAGATCCGCAACATGGCGACCATCGGCGGCAATCTGATGCAGCGCACGCGCTGCCCCTATTTCCGCGATCCCGCGAATTTCCCTGCCTGCAACAAGCGTGAGCCCGGCTCTGGCTGTTCGGCGATCGGCGGCGTTACCCGTGGCCATGCCGTACTCGGCACCAGCGAGGCCTGCATCGCCATGTATCCGGGTGACCTGGCCGTGGCGCTGGTCGCCTTCGATGCGATCGTGCATCTGGGCGAGCGCCAGATCCCGGTCGACGACTTTTTCCTGCTGCCCGGCACCACGCCGGATAGGGAACATGCGATTGAACCGGGCGAGATGATCACCGCCATTGAAATCCCCGGCTCGGCCGCTGCCCGGCGGTCGACCTACCTGAAAATCCGCGACCGGCAATCCTATGAGTTTGCCGCCGCGAGCGCGGCGGTCGGTATCGAGTTCGAACCTGACGGCCGAACGATCCGCGATTTGTGCGTCGCACTCGGCGGTGTCGCGACGAAACCATGGCGGGCGCGGACCGTGGAAGACGCGCTGAAGGGCAAGGCGCTGGAGCCGGAAACCGTGCGGTCCGCCAGCCTGCTCGCTGTCGAAGGCGCCGTCGACCATGGCGCCAACCACTACAAGATCGAGCTCGCGCCGCGCGTCGTCGCGCGCGCCATCCTCAAATTGGGAGAAACGGCATGACCGTTCACATCGCAAGCACCGTTCACGTCGGAAGACACGGCGATGCGTCCGACGGCGCTTTTGCCGAAGCCGTCGGCGGCCGGCTGTCGCGCGTCGACGGCCCGGCCAAGATCACGGGTGCGGCCAAATACGCCGTCGAGCAGCAGCTCGAAGGCCTCGCCTACGCCGTACTGGTCGAGAGCACGATTGCATCCGGCAAGGTGCGCGCGATCGACACCAAGGCCGCCGAGGCGGCGCCCGGCGTGCTGCAGGTGCTGACGCCGGACACCATCATCAGCCTGAGGACCGCGGCGGACTGGTTCGGCACACCGCCGCCCGACAAGCCCTATTGCCCGCTTGCGCGCGACATCACTTTTTCGGGCCAGCATGTCGCCGCTGTCGTCGCCGAGACCTTCGAACAGGCGGTGGCGGCGGCAGCACTGGTCAAGGTCAGCTATGACGAGACGCCTGCCATCGTCGACCTCAGCGATGCCAAGGCCGGCGACGGCATCCCGATAGACGCCATGACCAAGGAATGGGGCGATGCGCAAGGTGCGTTCGCGTCGGCACCGGTCCGCATCTGCGCCGCCTACAACACGCCGCGCGAATACCAGGCGCCGATAGAGCCGCATGGGCTGATCGCGCGCTGGGAAGGCGATAAGCTCACCGTATGGGAGCCGAGCCAGTGGCTGGACGGGATGGCGCGCACCTATGCCGAATGGTTCGGCGTGCCGTTCGAGAATGTGCGGCTGGTCTCGCCCTATATTGGCGGTGGCTTCGGCTCCAAGGCGCTGGCGCTCAGCCATGGCGCGGTGGCCGCATGTGCCGCCAGAATGCTCGGCCGGCCGGTGCGCCTGGTGATGACGCGGCCGCAGACCTTTACCGGCTATGGTGGCCGCGCGGCGACGCGCCAGACGGTGACGATCGGCGCCGACGCGCAAGGAAAAATCCAGTCGATCGTGCATCGTGGCATCAACGAGACGTCGATGGACGGCATGTGGGTCGAGCCGCTCGGATCGGTCATCTCGATCATGTACGCGACGCCGAATTTCTCCTCCAGGCAGAATGTCGTGCGGGTCAATTCGGTGGTGCCGGGCGCCATGCGCGCGCCGGGCGAAAACCCTTCGGCCTTCGGCATCGAAAGCGCCATCGACGAACTCGCCTACGAGGTCGGCATCGACCCCCTGGAGATCCGGCTGAGAAATTATGCCGAACAGGATCCGCATGCCAAGAAAGCCTGGTCGACCAGACAGTTGCGCGAGGCTTTTGCCGCAGGCGCGGAGCGCTTCGGCTGGGCCAGGCGCTCGCCCGAACCGCGCTCGATGCGCGACGGCAACCAGCTGATCGGCTGGGGAGTAGCGGCCGGCACCTATCCGGTTCGGCGCGCCTATGGCGAGGCGATCGTGCGTATCCTGGCGGACGGCTCGGTCGAGGTCGAGAGCTCCTCGATCGACATGGGCCAGGGCACCTACACAATCCTGGCGCAAACCGCCGCCGAAACGGTCGGCGTGCGAGCCGACGACGTGGTGGTGAAGCTCGGCGACTCCCGTTTCCCCCGCGCCGGCGTCACCGGCGGTTCGCGGCTTGCCGGCGTCATGACGGGTGCGGTCTACAAGGCGGCGACCTCGGCGCTCGACCAGCTGATCGGCCTCGCCATCAGCGATCCGCGCTCGCCCTTCCACGCGCTGCAGGCCAACACCTTGGTCGTCGCCAACGGCCGCATCGCCTCGCCGCGCGGCGACGGTCCCGATGTCTCGATCGCCGAACTGCTCAAAAGCGTCGGCCGCGACCACATCGAAGCCACCGGCGACACCATGCCGGCCAATTCGACGCCAGAGGATCGCTACAAGAACTACACCACCATCGCCATGTCGGTGCCGCACACCGAGGGCGACTATTCCCGCCACTCCTGGTGCGCGCATTTCATCGAGGTGCGCGTCGACGAGGACTTCGGCACGGTGCGCGTGTCACGCGTGGTGTCGGCGCTGGATTCGGGCCGGCTCTACAATCCCAAGCTGGCCGAAAGCCAGTGGAAGGGTGGCATCATCATGGGCATCGGCCAGGCACTGCTGGAAGAAGGCATCGTCGACCGCCGCCACGGCCGCGTCGTCAACAACAACCTCGCCGACTATCTCGTGCCAACCAACGCCGACATTCCCGACATCGAGGTGATCTCGGTCGGTATCCCCGACCCGCATTCCTCCGTGCTCGGCGGCAAAGGCGTCGGTGAACTGGCCATCGTCGGCGTGGCGCCGGCGATTGCCAACGCGGTGTTCCATGCGACGGGAAAGAGGATCAGGGATCTGCCGATCACGCTGGAGAAGCTAATCTGAGGGCGGTGGCTGATCTCCCACTCGAGGGAGATGTCGCCAGAGGCAACAGAGGGGGTCGCCGCGTGTAGAGCGCCGATCCCGTCTGCGGCAGCAGGCCGAGCCCCGCCGCCCCCTGGCCTGCCGGCCATCTCCCGAGGGAGATTTGTAGCACCAGCAATCAGAACTTGTAGCTGAGCCCGACCCGGATATCCTGCGTCTGGAGGTCGACATGGGTTTCCGTGGGCAGGCCGGCGGCCACCGAGAGGTCCTGGCTGCCGAAATCCGAGTAGCGATATTCGGCTCGAGCGATCCACTTGTCGGTGAAGGCGTGCTCGATGCCGGCGCCAACGGTCCAGCCGACATGGCTGTCGCTGTGGAGCGTTACTTCGGCGGCAGGGCCACCGGCGCTGACCGCAATAAGCTCATACTTGGCCGCGGCGACGCCGGCAGTGATGTAGGGCAAGGTCCGATCGAAAGCATAGCCGGCCCGCAGCCGCGCCGACCCCGACCATTTGAGTTCGCTCTTGAGCAAGGTGGTGACACCGCCGCCGCCGGCGTCGAGGGCCGTCAGCCCATCTATATTGCTGTACACAATGTCGGCCTCGGCGCCGATCACGAAGCTGTTCTCCATCTGGTAATTGGCGCCGATATGGACACCGCCGATAAATCCGTTCGGATCGGTGGAGACATTGAGATCGGTGGCCCCGCCCAGTCCGCCGCCGGCGATGAACAGATTGGATTTCCCGGCCGCGTAGCCGATGTCGACGCCGGCATAGAGTCCGGACCAGTCGTAGGTGGAGGCAACAGGCGAAACCTCATTGATATCAGCCGCACACGCCATACCGAGCGGCGCGAGAATCAAGGCCGTTGCGAGAAGAAGAGTTTTCATTGTTGTCTACCGCCCCAAGAATGTTGTGGTCCCCGCCGCGAATGCCTCGCGGAGATCCGGTGTTGTCGCCGCCCCGATGTCGCATTGTCCGTCGGACGTGTCTTGGGCTGGGCCGCACGCGAATTGTCCTGAAATGCAATGCCACGCTTTTTCGGCCGGTGTGGCCATTCAGCCTCAGTCGAATGACACCAGCTGGCACTGCCCAGCGCGGAGCCTGACGGCAACCATTCCCGCTACGGCTGGCGCGCGTTCATCGAGGTGCGCGTCGACGAGGATGTTGGGTCCCCGGCGATCGGCGCCCTTCACTGAGCTGCCAGCGGCGTGCCTATGTCCGAAACGAGTTTGACGAGATCGGCTTGGCGTCTCGTGCCGGTTTTGGCGAAGATGCGGTTGAGGTGGGTCTTCAAAGTGTTTCGCCGACACCGAGCGCCAGCGCGCTCTTCGACGCGGACAATCCGCTGCCGATGCGCAGCAGGACCCGCGCCTCCGCGGGCGTAAGGTCGAACAGAGTGGCGAGAACGGCTTCCGGGAGTGGAGAAGAAGACGTCGTGGTCGAAACGAAGACGGCGGCACATGCGGGCCGGAAAGCAGGGCGAGCGGTTCCTTCGGTCAACGGCAATATATAGGCGACGGCGGGCGGCTGACCTGGGGCCGAAATGGGCAGGCCTATACCGCGGGAGCCAAGCGAGGTAGCCGCGCTCGCCGCACTGGCGATTGCATCGAGCAGGGCGCGGGCCACCGCCGAATTCTGCACCTGGAGCAGACCGTTCCTGGAAAAAATGGGCCCTTGCAGCGAAAACATCCGTTCGGCAGCCCCATTCGCATGGAGGATTGCTCCGTTGGCGCCGGTAAGCACGACAGGCACGGCGAGATGATCGAGCGCCTGGCGGTAAAGGTCGGCGGTAACGCGAGCCTGATCGAGCAGATCTCCAATCAGCGACGCACGGCGCAGGTGCGGCGAGAGCAATGCCAGGAAGCGCTGTTCTTCAGCTGATATGATTCCCCTGTCGGCCCGCGTAGTGCAGCCCATGAGCCCGATCCGGTCCGGCGTATGGACGAATTTGGTGATGCAGGCTTCGCGCAATCCCTGCGGTTTGGCCCAATTCTGGAAAAATGGCGTCTGCTGGAGTTCGGCTTCGCTCATATGCGACAGCGTCGCAACGGGTGTGTCGATGTCGCCGACAACCGCGGCCTTCAGTCCGGGAATTGCGTCAAAGTCATAGTCCTCCTGGAGCACGCGCATTTGCACGGGATCCCAGGGCGATTGGGCCGCGAAGCGGCCATGATTGCCGGCAGTGCTGGCAAGCGCGACGGTGGTATAGGCTGCGTCTACAGCCTCCGTGATCCGGATCATTACCCCGGCCCAGCCTTCCGGATTCAAAACGCAATCGTAGATATCGCCGATGATCGACGAAAGGACTTCGCTGCTCAGTCTCTCCACCACGCCCCCAGTTTTCTGACGTGCCCACCTCCCCGGATGGCGGGCCGCCGTTCGTTGTAAAAGAGGCAATCTCACCTCGGAGGATTTGCCGCGTCATACTTTCGGGTGACGCCATGCGGGATCATGCTGGATTATATATCTAATTCGATCAGTTGAACGCCAAACGATCAATGTTCCAGGATCAGGAAACATTTCGTTTCGATATTCTCTGAAGCTGTGGGTATCGGGGTGTTCCATTGTCACGAAAGACGGTGTTTTCATCGGCTCAACTGCCGTCGCATCTCAATGATCGCGATCGATTTTCCCTCTGGCAAGACATCCATGTCGCGCAGATATGCTCGGTCGAATACGGCATGTCGGACAACCTGCCTTTCGAAGCTGCGATCGAAGCCACAGCTGTCGGATCACTGGTTCTTGGCCAGATGTCCGGAACGATCAAGCATGCGACGAGGAACGCGAGCAATATCGCCGATGACGGCAACGGCGGTTATCTCCTGCTGATCAACAAATCCGACACACTGTTGACCGGCGTCCAGGCCGGCCGCGACTATGATGTCGGGCAGGGAGAAGCGGTGCTGGTCACAGCATCGGAAGCGCTGAAAATGGCCGGCGCCGACAGCAATGTGTGGACAAACGTGGCGGTCCCGCGCAGCGTCCTCGCACGGGCCTTCCCGCAGATCGACGACAGGCTGGCGTTGAAGATCGGCGCCGAGAACGAAGCTCTCGATCTTCTCAAGCGTTATTGCCAACTTCTTGAAACCGGCCGCCCTCTCATCTCGCCCGATCTGATTGCGCACGCAACGGAAACGATCGTCGATCTGATCGGCCTGGTGACAGGCGCCAAGGGTGAGGTTGCCGAACTGGCCGGCTTGCGCGGTCTGCGGGCAGCCAGGTTGCAAGCGGTCCTGGTGAAGATCGCGGACAATTTCGCCAAGCCCGGCATCTCGGCGCAAGGCGTCGCACAGGAACTCGGCCTGTCGGCGCGCTATGTTCACAATCTTTTGCAGAAGTCGGGTATCAGCTTCTCCGAGCGCGTTCTCGAACTGCGCCTGCAGACGGCCCACAAAATGCTTTCGCAGAGACAGAATGGCGAGATGCGCGTCAGCGAAATTGCCATGACCAGTGGCTTCAGCGATGTGTCGTACTTCAATCGCTGCTTTCGCCGCCGCTTCGGCTACACGCCGACGAGCGCCAGATAGAACCGGATACCCGGAAACCTACACACGACTCGATTCCGATTACCTCTCCGTCAAAAGCCGAGATCCGGCGGCGATCAATGGCGCCTCCGAATGCAATGGCCGATCGACGGCTTAAGCGAAACGGGCGGATCTGCGGCGCTGACCAGCGCGAATTCAACCACCGACGCCACCTTCATCACGCTCAGCCTGCGTGCTTCCACCGATTTGGGCCTCGGCGAATCAAGGCGACGGCGCGCGGCATGCTCGGCTGACGCCATGCCTTCGGTGATGTCACGCCGACCTCGACGTTCGCTTTTGCCGGCGGCGATCTCTTCACCATCGCCGGCGAATGTCCTGCAAAGCGCGAAGCGCGCGCGATGATCCAGATGCGACGGCAAATCCGCCGATGAGAAGACGTTCTTTTGCAAGGGACGACCGGCCTTTTCCACAATCGCAGTCTTCATTTCGACACGCACCGTATTGGACCAGATCACGATCTGTCCAGGGCCGGAAATACTTGTGCGCCAGGTGACAACTTCAGTGCCACCCTGGACAAGGGTTGACTTAAGTTTTTTAGATTTGGCCGGTTGATTCCAGAAATAAAACACCGCCCTCGCAACTGAACCACTCCCGTACGACGTTCAGCGATTCGAAATCGAAATTTGAGAAGCTCACAGTGACGTCTGCACGATAGCGTTGCTAGTTATTCCTCGAAGAAGAGTTTGGAATAGAACGTTTTGTATTTGGTATTTTTCTCAGGTACTCAGTTGACATAACTCCAAGCATCACATTAGAGATTTCTATCAGGCAAGTCCGCCCCGGACTGATCCGGGGTCGCATGAATTGGCTGCGAGGGGCAAATCATGGGGCGTGTTCAAGATTCCGCCGGTCTTAGGCCTTCGGACCTAAGCCAGACCCCCCCGAATTCAGCCCGACAGAGCAACCTGCGTTCACAGGCGAGCCAGCTTGCGCTGCGATCCGCCATCGGGATTGCTGCGGCCGCGGGCGTGAGTCTGCTGGCGTCCGGCCAAGCCTGGGCGGATTGTCTCGTCGGTGCCGTCACTGTCCAATGCGACACGACCTCCACCACCGACACGACATTTCCCGCTGACGCACCCAACGATCGCAACTATCAGAACTTGTTGCCCACACCAGTCATCGTCACCGTCGATCCGGGAACGACGGTGAGCGGTTATGGCCTTGCGGTTTCCAACGCCGACACCGGCGGCGTCACCGTTACCAACAATGGCACGATCAGCGTCGATGCCGGCAACACGCCGACCGCGGGCGGCACGGCGGCCCTGTCGGTCTCGGCGGCTGGCGGCGCCATCACCTACACGGGTGGAAACATCATCAACCATGGCGCCGGCAACGCGTTCGATGTGACGCAGACCGGCGGTGTCGGCTCGATAGACATTAACGTCTCCGGCAATATCTTTTCGGCGGCAGGCGAAGGTATTACTGTCCGCGACGTCGCGACCAGCACCGGCATTTCGGTGACCACAAACGCGGTGACCGCACTCACCGCGGGCAAGGATGCCATCGACGTCCAGACCCAGTCGTTGACAGGCAATATCACGGAGGTCGCCAACGGCGACATCCAGGCGGGCAATGCCGGCATGGTGGCCGCGATCCTCAACGCTTCGGGGACCGGCAACATCGACGTGACCGCCAACGGCTCCATCGACGCCCGGTTCGGCATCGACGCCGAGAACTTCGGATCGGGCTCGACCACGGTGACCACGGTCGGTCCGGTCACCGCGACCAGCGGGAACGGCATCTATGCCCAGTCGGCCGGCGCCGCCGTCACCATAACGGCGGGCGACGTGGCGTCCACCGGCAACACGGCCATCATCGCCCAGCAGACCAAGGCAGGTGCCGCGGGTGCGGTCAATGTAACCGCGGGCAACGTCTCGGGCACGACCGGGATCGAGGCGACCAACAACGGCACCGGTGCGATCGGCATCACCGCCAATGGCACGGTGACCGGCACACTTGCCGAGGGCATCAAGGCGACCGGCAACGGCGCGGTGAGCGTGAGCGTCGTCGACACGGTGACCGGCGCCACGATCGGCCTGTCGCTGACCGGCGGCACCGGCGGTGCGGGCGACATCAGCGTCACCGGCGCCGGCGGGTTCGTCGGCGGGACCGGCAACGCTGCGACCATCCAGAACAACGGCTCGGGCACGGTCACGGTCGACATCTCCGGCGCGAGCAGCTCCACCGGCGGCGAAGGCTCCGTCGTGCGCGACACGGCGGCCGGCGGCGACATCAGCGTCACCACGGGCGCTGTCACCGCACTCACCGCGGGCAAGGATGCCATCGACGTCCAGACCCAGTCGACGACCGCCGATATCACGGAGGTCGCCAACGGCAACCTCCAGGCGGGCAATGCCGGCATGGTGGCCGCGATCCTCAACGCTTCGGGGACCGGCAACATCGACGTGACCGCCAACGGCTCCATCGACGCCCGGTTCGGCATCGACGCCGAGAACTTCGGATCGGGCTCGACCACGGTGACCACGGTCGGTCCGGTCACCGCGACCAGCGGGAACGGCATCTATGCGCAGTCGGCCGGCGGCGCCGTCACCATAACGGCGGGCGACGTGACCTCCGCCGGCAACACGGCCATCATCGCCCGGCAGACCAAGGCAGCAGGCTCGGGTGCGGTCAACGTGACCGTGGGCGATGTCTCGGGGACGACCGGCATCCGCACCCTCAACAACGGCACGGGCGCGATCGGCATCATCACCAACGGCACGGTCGAAGGCGATATCGCCGCGATTTCGGCGCAATCGAACAGCGGCAATGCGATCGGCATCACCCTTTCCGGCGCGACGCACAACACCGCCCTGACGGCCGCGGCGCTGGCCATCACTACCTCTGATGGTGCCACGATAATTCTCAATGGCGGTGCACTGACCGGCCGGGTGGAGCTTGGCGGTTATGCCGACCTCCTGACCAACCACGCTACCTGGACAACCGGCGGCACCAGCCTGTTCGGCGCCGGCATCGACACCGTGACGAATACAGCCGCAGCCTCTCTCAGAACCGCCAGCAATGGCGCAACGCAGGAGACCACCACCTTCAGCGGGCTCGAGTTGCTGTCCAATGCCGGACGTCTCACCATGCAGGATGGCGGCGCCGGCGACCGCACGGAGCTTGCCGCCACTGTGGCGCTGGCGGCCGGTTCGACCTACGCCGTCGACATCAACGCCGCACTTCAGTCGGATCTCCTTCACACCACCGGCACTGCCACCATCACCGGCTCGACCTTGGCGGTGACGGCGCAAGGCATCGCCGCCGGCCGCTACACCGTGCTGACCGCCGATCTGGGACTCACCGGCGAGTTCGCCTCTGTGACGGGGATCACCAGCACCGCGTTCCTGTCGGTGACGGATGCCTACGACTTGAACAATGCCTATCTCGATGTGCTGGTGTACGGCTTCACCGATATCGGGCTGACACCCAACCAAATCGCCACCGGCGGCGGCGCTGAAAGCCTCGGGGCCGGCAATCCTATCCATGACGCCCTTCTGGCGCTGCCGACAGCAGCCGCTGCCCGCGCAGCCTTCGACCAGCTTTCGGGCGAAATCCACGCCTCGGCCAAGGGCATGCTGGTCGAGGACAGCCGCTTCGTTCGCGACGCAGCGACCAGCCGCATCCGCGCCGCTTTCGGCGATGTTGGCGCGGCCGCATTGCCGGTCATGGCTTATGGCGAAGGTGGCCCGGAAATGGTCGCGGCCGACACCGACCGTTTTGCCCTCTGGGGCCAGGCTTTCGGGTCGTGGGGCAATACCGACAGCGACGGCAACGCCGCCGCCTTCGATCGTTCGACCGGCGGCCTGCTGGCCGGCGCCGACACGCTGGTGGGCGGCTGGCGCGTCGGCCTGCTCGGCGGCTACAGCCATTCGAGCTTCGACGCCGACGATCGCAACTCTTCGGGCAAGAGCGACAGCTATCATCTCGGCCTCTATGGTGGCACCAACTGGGGCGCCATCGCCTTCCGCACCGGTGCTGCCTACAGCTGGAGCAGCCTTTCGACCAAACGCTCGGTTGCTTTCAACGGGTTCACGGATGGGTTGTCGGCCGACTATGATGCCGGCACCGCGCAAATGTTCGGCGAACTCGCCTACCGGGCCGATGCCGGACAATTCAAGTTCGAGCCCTTCGCCAATCTGGCCTATGTCAGCGTCCATACCGACGGCTTCACCGAAGACGGTGGCGATGCGGCACTGACCAGCGCCGGCTCGAACGATGATGCGACCTTCACCACGCTGGGCCTGCGCGGTTCGACCGATTTCGCGCTCGGCGGCATGAACGCCACGGCGCGCGGCATGCTCGGCTGGCGCCACGCGTTCGGCGACGTCACGCCGACCTCCAGCTTCGCCTTCGCCGGCGGCGATCAATTCAGCATCGCCGGCGTGCCGATCGCCAGGGATGCGGCCGTCATCGAGGCCGGTCTCGACTTCAACATGTCGGCCAACGCGACGCTCGGTGTGTCCTATTCCGGCCAGTTCGGTGGCGGCACGGTCGATCAGGGCGCCAAGGTCGATCTCGGCATCAAGTTCTGAACAGCAACGAAGCGCGCCGGCCGGACAAAGGCAACGCCCGAACGGCGGTCGGCGACGGGACCGGCTTTACGGCACGATTCCGCATATCCCTCCCACCCTACTCCGCCCCACCCTACTCCGGCGATGGAACCGGCGGCCGTGATGTCAGCGCCGTGCCGAAGGCGGCGACAACGACGGCTGCGATCCCGGCCAGTTGCGTTGCGGTCAGGCTTTCATGCAGGAACAGGAAGCCGGCCAGTGCGCCCAGCCCCGGCTCCAGGCAGGTCAGCGTGCCGTAGATGCGCGCCGGCATGCGGGTCAGCGCCACCATCTCAAGGAAGAATGGCAACGCGCTGGAAAACAGGCCGACCAGCAGCGCGCTGACCAGGATCGACGGCGCCAGCAGCGCGGTTCCCGCCTGTGCCACGCCGAAGGGCAGCACCAGCACGGCGGCGATCGCCATGCCGTAGGCGGTGGTGCGAGTGCCAAGCTCCGCGCCGGCCTTCTGGGCCAGCACGATGTAGAGCGCCCAAAACCCGCCGGCCGCCAGCGCCAGCATCACCCCGATCGGATCAAGCGGCGCGAGGGAATGAACGAAGGGCGACAACAGCAGGATGCCGGCCACCGCCAGCGCGATCCAGGCAAAGTCGCTGGCGCGCCGCGAGCTCAAGGTCGCCACCAGAAGCGGGCCGGTAAACTCCAGCGCCACCGCGATGCCGAGCGGAATCCTGGCCAGCGCTGCGTAGAACAGGAGATTGAGCGCGGCGAGCGTCACCCCATAGGCGACCAGCCACGGCATGGTGGCACGCGAGGGCCGCATCTGCCAGGGCCGCAGCACCGCGATCAGCATCAGCGCACCGATGACCAGCCTGAGCGTCGTCGTGCCTTGCGCGCCGATCTGCGGGAACAGGCCCTTGGCGAAGGTGGCGCCGATCTGGATCGACACCATGGCGCCCATCAGTGCCGCGACCGGCAAGGGCGCTGCTTCGCGACTGGCAATCGGCGTCGATGTCACGTGATCCCATCCTCCATACCGCCGGGTCCAAACCCGACCGGCGGCATGGAGATAGGGCGAACCGGCCGACCTGTCGTGAGGCAGCCGCAACTGGCTGCTGGGGCAAGGACTGCAGGCACGCTATGAGCCTTGGGCCGCGAAGCGTTCATTGCCGCGGCGGACAAGGAATAGCTGGAGATGATCCTGTAGGTGTGAGAGCGCAACGACAACGCTTTAGGCGGTGGCAGCCGAGCGCTTGAAGACGATGGTGACCCGCGTACCCTCGGCAGCGCTCGACTTCACGTCGAACTCCGCCCTGGCATTCTCGGTTAGCGAGCGGGCGATCAGCGCGCCGAGCTTGCCGCTCTTGGGCCAGGTCTCGCCGTCCGGCAGGCCGATGCCGTCATCGGCGATCACGATGCGGCAGCCATCACCGTCGACGATGCTGTGCAGCGTGATCGTGCCGCCGTCTCGCCCCTGGAAGGCATGTTTGAGCGCATTGGTCAAAAGTTCGTTCACCACCAGTCCGGTCGGCATGGCGACATTGATCGACACCGGATAGGTGTCGACCTTCATGTCGAGGCGGATGCCCTCGACCGCATGCGAGTTCATCACCGCCGACGCGATCTGGCTGAGATAGACGCCGAGATCGACCTCATCCTTGCCATCGTCCCCCGACAGCGTCTGGTAGAGGATCGCCAGCGCGTCGACGCGCCCTGCCAGCCTCTCGAAACGCTTCTGGTCCGGCTCGGCCGCGTTTCGCGTCTCCATCCGGATCAGTGCGGTGATCATCTGCAGATTGTTCTTCACCCGGTGCTGCAGTTCGCGCAGCAGCGTGTCCTTCTCGCGGATGCGCTCATCGATCGATCGCGCATCTTCGGTTTCGCCATGGGCAGAGACGTCGACCAGCGCCACCAGCCGGAAGCAGGCCTTGCCATTGTCGTCCTCGATGACATTGGAATAGACGTCGACGATCGCCGGTTGGTCTTCTGTCCGCTCCAGCCGGAACGTACCGATGAAATCGGTGTCCTCGACCACGGCCTCGAACAGCGGCCGGCCCTTCTGCTTGTGCAGGCCGGTGCCGGAAAGCGCCGCCCAGTGTTGCCGAGCGAGCGTCGCCGCCTTGAGGCCGGACAGTTTCTCGAATTCCGGATTGGCATAGACGACACGCTCCTTCGCACCGAGGTCCGAGACGGCAATGGCGATCGGCACCTGGTCGAGGAACTTCTTGAACTGTTCGCTTTCCAGCGCGCTGGCAAGGTCCGGCGTTTCGAGCAGCTGCCCGACCGCTTCGGCCTTCTGTGTATCGGATGTCATCTGCGGCGCCTGTGCTGTGTAATGACCATCAATAACAGCGATACGATCACGCCGCCATCGCCAAAGCACGAGGCGGCATTTCACGCGCCGCCACGAGCGGTGTGTCGCACAATCTCGAAATCCGCGTAGCCGCCTCGAAATACTTGACCGAGGCCTTGGAAACCGCTCAGGCCGCCGGCTTCGACGCCAGCCGTGGACCGGTTTTGACGTCGACGACCTCAGGCTTGGTACTGTCGACCGCACCGTCCCAGCCGCCGCCGAGCGCCTTGTTGAGGGCGATGTAGTTGGTCGCCAGCAGGACGCGGCTTTGCAGCAGCGAGTCCTCGGCCGAGTAGAGAGAGCGCTGGGCGTCGAGCACATCGAGAAGGCTTGTCTCGCCGGCCTTGTAGAGCGTACCTTCGAGACTTGCCGCCTCGCCATAGGACCTCGCCGACGAGGCGAGCTTGCCGATCCGGATGCGCTCCTGTGACAACAGCACCAGCGCATTCTCGACATCCTCGAGCGCCGTCAGCACCGAAGACCGGTATGCGATGAAATATTGATCGCGCTGCGCCTTGGCGACCTCGACGGCGGCCTGCAATTGGCTGGCATTGAACAACGGCACGCTGAGCGTCGGCCCGAACGACCAGCCAATCGACGAATTCTTGCCGAGATCGCCGAGCTTCAGCGCCGCCGTGCTGATGTCTCCCGTCAGGCTGACCGAGGGATAACGGGCGGCTTCGGCCTGGCCGACCTTGGCGGTGTATTGCGCATATTGGCGCTCCGCCATGCGCAAATCGGGCCGCGACAGCAGGAGGTCGGCGGGAATTCCGGTGGGCATCGGCAGGCGTGGTGCAGGGATTGGCGCGACCCGCTTCAGCCGGTCGCTGAGCGCGGCCGGCGGGCGGCCGGTCAGCACCGAGAGACGATGCACGGCTTGCGCATAGCCTGCCTCCAGCGTCGGCACCGCGGCTTCGGTGCTCGCTGCCTGCCCCATCGCCTTGGCGACATCGGCGGCGGTCGCCGTGCCCGCCTGCGCCATGGTGCGGGTAAGTTCGGCGGTCTGCCTTTGCGACGCGGCCGAACGGCGGGCGAGCGCGATGCGGGCCTGGTAGCCGCGCGCCTGGGCATAATAGGAAGCGACATCGCCGACCAGGGTGAGAAGCGTCGAGCGCAGTTCCTCCTGCGAGGCGTGCAGCCCGTAACGCGCGGCCTCGACGCCCCTGCGGTTGGCGCCGAACAGGTCGAGTTCCCAGCTGGCGTCGAAGCCGGCCTGATACTCGCTGTAGGTGGCATCCGAGCCTGATGTGGTCACGGACGATTTGTTGCGGGTCGCCGAGCCGGAGCCGTCGACCGACGGCAGCAACGTGCCGGCACTCTGGCGATAGCTGGCGCGCGCCTCGCGGATTTTTGCCTTGGCGGTGGCGACATCGAGATTGCCGGCAACCGCTTCCTCGACAAGCGTGTTCAACTCGGGATCGCGCAGCCGCTGCCACCATTTCGACAGTTGCGCCGGCTGGGCAGGCTTTGTCGGCTTCTGGCCGCTCCAGCTTGCAGGCATCGCCAATATCGGCGTCTGATAATCCGGACCGACGACGCATCCCGCGAGCAGGACAGCGGTAAGCATAGGCGCAAGGAGCCGCCTCGCGGCCATCGAGCCACGTTCCAAGCCTGTCATGTGAAGTTTTCCTTATTGCTGGTTGGCCGTCACCGGCGTCTTGCCCGTATCTGGTTTGGCCGCCCGGCCCTTGAAGATGCGTCGCACCGTGACGAACAATAGCGGCACCAGGAACACGCCGATGACCGTCGCCGCGATCATGCCGCCCATCACGCCGATGCCGACCGAGTTCTGCGCGCCCGAGCCCGCGCCGCTGGCAATCGCCAGCGGCAGCACGCCGAGGATGAAGGCCAGCGACGTCATCAGGATCGGCCGCAGCCGCTGTCGCGCCGCCTCCAGCGTCGCCTCGACCAGCCCCATCCCGGCGGTCTGCCGCTCGATGGCGAACTCGACGATGAGGATGGCGTTCTTGGCGGCGAGACCGATCGTGGTCAGCAGGCCGACCTTGAAATAGACGTCGTTGGACTGGCCGAACAGGCTTGCCGCCAGCAGCGCGCCGAAGATGCCGATCGGCACCGACAGCATGACCGCGAACGGGATCGACCAGCTCTCATAAAGTGCTGCCAGGCAAAGGAACACCACAAGGGCCGAGATCGCATAGAGCGACAGTGCCTGGTTGCCGGAAAGCTTCTCCTGGTGCGACAGCCCTGTCCATTCGTGGGAATAGCCGGCGGGCAGTTGCGCGACAAGCTTGTCGATCTCGTCCATGGCGGCACCCGAGCTGATGCCCGTGGCCGCCGCGCCCTGGATCTCGACCGCCGCCGAACCATTGTAGCGCTCCAGCCTGGGCGAACCGAATGTCCAATGGCTGGAAGCAAAGGCGGAGAACGGCACCATTGCCCCGCTGGCATTGCGGACCTGCCATTTGTCCAGGTCTTCCGGCTGCATGCGGAAGTTCGGGTCCGACTGCAGATAGACCGGTTTCACCCGGCCGCGATCGATGAAGTCGTTGACGTAGTCGCTGCCCCAGGCGGTCGACAGCGTGTTGTTGATGTCGGCCAGGCTGACGCCGAGCGCGCTTGCCTTTTCCTGGCGATGTCGACCGAGAATTGCGGCTGGTCCTCCTGGCCGTTGGGGCGGGTGCTGGCGAGCACCTTGCTCTGCCCGGCCAGGGCCAGCAGTTGGTTGCGCGTCTGGATCAGCGCGTCATGACCGGCGCCGTTGACGTCCTGCAAATAGAAATCGAAGCCGTTGGTGTTGCCGAAGCCCTGGATGGCGGGCGGGGCGAGCGCGAAGACCTGCGCGTCCCTGATCTTGGAGAACGCACCCATGGCGCGGCCGGCGATCGCCTGTGCGGCCAAGGCAGACGATTTCCGCAGGTCGAAATCCTTCAGCCGCACGAAAGCGATGCCGACATTCTGCCCTGCGCCGCCGAAGCCGAAGCCGGAGGCGGTGAACACCCCGTCGACGACGTCCTTCTCCTGATTGAGATAATGGTTGGTCACCTCTGCCAGGACGCGCTCCGTGCGATCCTGCGTCGCGCCGACCGGCAGCTGCACGCTGGTGATCAGGATGCCCTGGTCCTCTTCCGGCAGGAACGAACTCGGCAGCCGGGCAAACATCCAGCCCACGGCAACGACGATGGCCAGGAACACGACGAGGAAACGCCAGGACCGGTTGATGATGCCGTGCGAGCCGTCGCGATAGGCAAGCGTGCCGCGATCGAAGACCCGGTTGAACCAGCCGAACGGACCTGTTTGCGTCGCATGGTCCTTGGGCGGCCGCAGGATCGTGGCGCAAAGTGCGGGCGTCAGCACAAGGGCGACCAGCACGGACAGCACCATCGCCGAGACGATGGTCACCGAGAATTGCCGGTAGATAATGCCGGTCGAACCGCCGAAGAAAGCCATCGGCACGAACACGGCCGAAAGCACGGTGGCGATGCCGATCAGCGCGCCGGTGATTTCGTGCATCGACTTGCGCGTCGCCTCCTTCGGCGGCAGGCCCTCTTCCTGCATCACGCGTTCGACATTCTCGACGACGACGATGGCGTCGTCGACCAAGAGGCCGATGGCGAGCACCATGGCGAACATGGTCAGCGTGTTGACGGAATAGCCGAACAGCGACAGCACGCCGAACGTACCGAGCAGCACCACCGGCACGGCGATCGTCGGGATGATGGTGGCGCGCAAATTCTGCAGGAAGATGAACATCACCAGGAACACCAGCACGATCGCCTCGGCCAGCGTTTTGACCACCTCCTCGATCGACAGCCGCACGAAAGGCGAAGTGTCGTAGGGATAAACGACCTCGACGCCTTGCGGGAAGGTCGAGCTCAGGCGGGCGATCGTCGAGCGCACCGCCTCGGCGGTGTTGATGGCGTTGGCGCCGGTCGCCAAGTTGACGGCGACGCCAGCCGCCGGCTTGCCGTTGTAATTGGCCTGTGTCGTATAGCTTTCGGCGCCGAGTTCGACGGTGGCGACATCGTTGAGGCGAACCAGCGAGCCGTCGGTCTGGCTCTTCAGGATGATGTTGCGGAACTGTTCGGCGGTCTGCAGCCGGCTCTTGGCCGTCACCGTGGCATTGAGCTGCTGGCCCTTGCGCGCCGGCAGGCCGCCGAGCTGGCCGGCCGAAACCTGCGTGTTCTGCGCCTCGATCGCGGTAGCCACGTCGCTCGGCATCAGGGCGTATTTGGCGAGTTGGTCCGGGTCGAGCCAGATGCGCATGGCATAGCCGGAGCCGAACAGCTGCGTCGAGCCGACGCCCTCGACGCGCTTCAGCGTGTCGTTGACGGTGGCGTCGACATAGTCGGCGAGATCGGTAGAGTTCATCTTGCCGTCGGTCGACACGAAGCCGATGACCATCAGGAAGCCGGTCGAGGATTTGGAGACGGTGATGCCGTTGCTCTGCACCACCTGCGGCAGCTGCGACTGCACCAGTTGCAGCTTGTTTTGCGTCTGCACCTGGGCGGTGTCGGGATCGGCAGCCGTGGTGAAGGTCAGCGTGATCGAGGCCGAACCGGTCGAGGTCGACGTCGCCGTCATGTAGTCGAGATTGTCGATGCCGGTCATGCCCTGCTCGATGACCTTGGTCACCGAGTTCTCGACGGTCTGCGCGTCGGCGCCCGGATAGGTGGCGCTGATATTGACCGTCGTCGGCGCGATCTGCGGATATTGCGAGATCGGCAGCGAGGTGAGCGCCAGGAGCCCGCCCAGCATGATCACGATGGCGATCACCCAGGCGAAGATCGGCCGGTTGATGAAGAATACGGACATCGCTCAGTTCCCGGTCGCGGCGGCAGGCGCCGGTTTGGCAGCGTTGGACGCGGCGGGCGCGGCGGAAGTGCCCTGCCCGCGGTCCTTGACCTCGCCTGTCGTCTCGTCGATCGTCACTTCGACGCCCGTCGCGTCGCCGCCGGGGCGCACCAGCTGCATGCCCTCGACGATGACGCGGTCGCCGTCGCCGACACCCGAATCCACCAGCCAGTTGTTGCCGACGCTGTTGCGCACTGCGAGCACGCGCGTCTCGACCTTGCCCTGCGCATTGATGACCATCGCCGTCGCCTCACCCTTGGTGTTGCGGCTGACGGCGCGCTGCGGCACCAGGAAACTATTCTGCGCGACGCCCTCCTCAACCAGCGCCCGCACATACATGCCGGGCAAAAGCAGGCGGTCGGGATTGGGGAATTCGGCCCTGAGCGCGAAGGTGCCGGTGGTCTGGTCGACATTGGCGCCGGCGAATTCCAGCTTGCCGGTCTGTGTGTAGATGGTGCCGTTCTCGAGCTTCAGCTTGACGCTGACATTGGGGCCGCTGAACTTCAGCCGCCCTTCCGAGATCGCCTGGCGCAGGTTGAGCAGGTTGGTGCTCGACTGTGTGACGTCGACATTGATGGGATCGAGGGCACGGATGGTCGTCAGCACAGTGTCCTGGTTGGCGGTCACCAGCGCACCCGGCGTCAGCGTGGACTTGTCGATGCGCCCGGCGATCGGCGCGGTGATCGAGGTCCGGTCGAGGCTGATGCGCGCGGTCTCGGCACTGGCCTTGGCCGAGGCGACATCGGCTTGCGCCTGTGCCAGCGTGGCGGCGGCATCGTCATAATCCTGTTTGGAAACAACGTTCTGCTTCAACAGACCGGCATAACGGTCGAACTTGGCCTGTGCGGTGGGCACCGCCGCTTGCGCCTTCTGCTGTGCGGCGACCGCGCTGTCATACGACGCCTTGTAGCTCGCCGGATCGATGAGGTAGAGCGGTTGTCCAGCCGCCACCTCGCTGCCCTCCTTGAACAGGCGCTGCTGGATGATGCCGTTCACTTGCGGGCGCACCTCGGCAACCAGCGAGGCCGCCGTGCGTCCCGACAGCTCGGCGGTGATCGCCACCGATTGCGGATGCAAGGTGACGACACCGACTTCCGGTTTGCCGGGCGCGCCCATGCCGGCGGGGGCGCTGCCCTCCTGCGAGCAGGACGCCAGCAGAAGAGTGGCGGCGAACATCGCGGCCCAGGGCGCCAGACGGCGTGCCGAAAAACGAGGCTGGCTAGACTTGGAAATCATGGCCTGGATCTTTCCCTGGAGTTGCGTACGCGCTGGCAATGGACCGCTTGGTCGAGGGCATGCCGATCCATATGATGATAGGCCGCACCCGTCGGCGGGCGGCGACGAGCAATGCTTCGAAGCGGCTCATGTCGCGCTCCTTCTCGTCGGCCGGAGCTGCTCGAAGGTCGAGTAGCTGGCCGCGATGCCCACCAACATCATTATGCCGATCAGCGAGGACATGCCAAGCGCCTTGCCGGAGTTCACGCGATCTTGCGGTCATGATGTCCATGGTTGTCGAGCGGCTGCGAGAGCGGAAGCGACAGCCGCCAGGCGGCGAAGCGCAGGCGGATCGCGCCTTTCAGCGTGTCGGCCGGCAGAGCCAGTGGCAGGCCGCGTCCGGACAGCGGAAGACCGCGTCCGGCGTGGTCGAGTGACAATCTCGGGCTGGCGGACGCGAGCAGCCGCAGCAGTATCATGGCTTCCCACATTGTCGTGCTTCCGTTTGATTTGAACTGGGCATGATTTGAAAAACAGGGATGGCGAAGATACGCCCGCCATCCCTGAAAGAGACCGGCCGGCCCGAGAACGGGTTGGGTACCGGGCCGGCCGGCGCAGCCGGTCAGAGTTCTCAGCCGTTCCCGGGCTGGGGCGGCGGACTGCCATCGTTGGGCAGGCCTCGGGTGCCGGCTGCATCATCCGGCGGACCGCCCCAGGGACCGGGGGGTGGTCCGTGGGGACGTTCCGCCGAAGCGAGGATTTCGAGCTGTTCGGGCGTCAGCTTGGCGCGCAGTGCCGCGATCGCGTCTTTCAGCTTGCCGGCCGAAACCGCGCGGGAAGTGACGTCGTCGGCCAGTTTTTCCTGGAAGGCGAAGGGATCGCGCTTGCCGTCAGGGCCGGCTGAGTCGGAGCCCTTCGCTTCAGGACTGCCGGAGCCATCAGGACCACCGGGCCGCCCATGATCGGACCGTGGCGGCGCCAGCACGGCCTGCAGCGCGCTGGTGTAGTCGCGCCAGGCGTCGAGCTGTTCGGAGCGGATGCCGACGCGGGTCTCGAGCGCTGCCAGCCGGGCGGCCAGCATGAATTCCGGCGGCGGACCCATGCGGCGGGGGCCAAAGCCTTCCGGTCCAAAACCTCGCGGGCCAAAACCCTGCGGACCATGCCGCATCGGCCCGTGCGGGCCGGGTCCGGCCATCGGGCCATGATCGGGTCCATCCTGCATTGCCCCACTCTGCTGGGCCATGACCGGTGGCGGCTCGCCGGGGGCGGCACCCGGATCGCGCTGTGCCGCCAGCACGGGGTGAATTGCGGCGACGGAAAACAGGCCGAGCGCAAGAAGTCTGCTTCGCATGACGGTGTTCCTTTCTCTCATGCTTCGGACAAATGAGAGGATAGGAAGCGTATTTGTCCGCTTCGCGTCGGCGTATTGCCGAAGGTTTCCGCAAGAGGGCAATTTGTAACTGAATGTTTCCCACGGCCTGCCGGAAACATTCAGTTGCAATTTTCCGTGCCGCTTGGACGCGGCTCTCCCTATAATCGCGGCCAAGGCAAGGGCACGGTCATGCAGTCACAACCCCATATCCTCGTCGTCGACGACGACCGCGAGATCAGGACGCTTCTCCAGCGCTATCTCGACAGCCAGGGCTTTCGTGTCACAGCTGCGGCGGACCGGCGCGAATGCGAACAGAGGCTGGGCGCGGGCCAGTTCGACCTGATCGTGCTCGACGTCATGCTGCCGGACGGCTCGGGGCTCGATATCTGCCGGGCCTTGCGTGACCGCAAGCCGCATATCCCGGTCATCCTGCTGACGGCGCTGAAAGAAGATGTCGACCGCATCATCGGCCTGGAACTCGGCGCCGACGACTATCTCGGCAAGCCGTTCAACCCGCGTGAGCTCATTGCCCGCATCCGTGCCGTGCTCAGGCGCTCGGCTCCCGAGGAGGCGCCCGCCTCCCCTCGCGCGCGTACCTACCGCTTCGCCGGCTACAGGCTGGAGCCGGACACCCGCAAGGTGACGGATGCACAAGGCGTGGCCGTCGACCTTACGGGCGCCGAGTTCGACCTCTTGCAGGTGTTTCTCGACCGCCCCGGCCGGCTTTTATCGCGCGACCAGCTTCTCGACCTGACGCAAGGCCGCGAGCGCGACCCGCTGGAGCGTTCGGTCGATGTGCTGGTGAGCCGGCTGCGCCGGAAATTTTCCGACACCGGCGACGGGCCGCTGTTCAAGACCGTGCGCAATGGCGGCTACCAACTCACCGCGCGCGTCGAGACCGTGGAGAGCCACGCGTGAACTCGCTGCGCCGCCGTCTCATCCTGCTGCTGGTCGCCTCGATCGTCGGCGTCGTCGGCCTGGCGACGGCCGCCGTCATCAGCGTGCGCGGCGGCGGACCGCCGCCGGAACTGACCGTGCCCTGGATTGCCCAACAGATGGAACTGGTGGTGCGGCTTTTGCCGGGGCCGATCCCCGACGTCCTGCGGGTGCAACTCGCCGACCATCCGGCGGGCGGCAAGGTGGCTCGTGCGGAAACTGCGATGCTCAATGACATCCTGCACCGCCGTGGCCTCGACTTTCCGGCGGTCGTCAACGAGAAGACGGGCGAACCCGGCCAGATCGCATCGATGCACCTGCCTGACCGCCGCTGGGCGATCATGGAGGTGCCGCATCTCAAGCCGCCAAGGCGCGAATGGCTGGTCTTGGCCGGCTGGATCTCGCTGATCGTCGCCGGCGCCACGGCGGTGTCGGTCTATTTCACCTCGGTGCTGATCCGCCCGCTCGAGATGCTGGAGGCCGCCGTCTCCAAGATCGGATCGGACGGCGTGCTGGCGGCGGTGCCGGAAGTGGGCTCGGCCGAGGTCAAGGCCACCGCGCATGCGCTGAACCAGCTCTCGTCGCGGCTGCGGACCGCCATGGAAAGCCGAATGCGGCTGGTCGCCGCCGCCGGCCATGATCTGCGAACGCCGATGACGCGCATGCGGCTGCGCGCCGAATTCCTCGACGACGAACGCGACAAATGGCTTCACGACCTCGACGAACTCGACCGCATCGCCGATAGCGCCATCCGCCTGGTGCGCGAAGAAGTGAACCAGGACGCCGTCGAACCGGTCGACCTGGCAAAGACGGTGCGCGATATCAAAGCCGAGATGGTATCGCTCGGCCATGCCGTCTCGATCGGGCACCTGGACAAGGTTTGCGTGCGGGCCGGCGCGCTTGGCCTGCGCCGCGCCTTGCGCAACCTGATCGTCAACGCCGCCACCCATGGCAAGGCGTGCCGCATCGACCTGGCCGTAGCCGACAATCGCGCCGTGCTGACCATATCTGACCATGGCCCGGGCATACCCACGGAACTCCTGAACAAGGCGTTCGAGCCCTTCTTCCGCGTCGACCCCGGCCGCCTGCAATCCGTCCCCGGAGCCGGTCTTGGCCTCGCCATCGCCAAGGAAATCATCGAGCGCTACGGCGGCATCGTGACGCTGCAAAACCGCCGGGGCGGCGGGCTGGAACAGACGGTGGTGTTCGAGGCAGTGTGAGGGGCGTTACGTGCGAGTTCCCGTTGGGCAGAATGCCTGCCTCGGGAGCAGTGAGCCTTGCGGCAAGAAAAAGACGGCGACGATGCTGCACCGCGCAAAGCCAATGGTTCCAGCCCATTTCTCGGCGCAACCAGAGCCAATCCACTCGGCAAAAAACACAGACTCCGAAATTTCGCCTGGTTTAACAAATGATTAGGCCTATCTTATTGCGTCAGCCTACGACGTCCTCCAATCAGCCGAAGCAGGAATCTTTAGCGCTTGCTCACATAAGTATTTCATCCCGGTAGATTTTTTGTGTTGCGCCGCACAATAGGGTGGCCGAACCATTCCTTTGGGGTTCGTTTGCGACTGGACATACGCTGTGGAGGATTCCGGCACGTTGACCAATTTGTGCTGTTCGTCCGTCGATTTCGAGCCCGGCTCGATCGGACTCGCCGCGATCGGACCCGCAAAGCGAAGGTTTGACGGTGCCGGTGCCCTGGCGGATCTCGTCGGCCTGGTGCCCGAAACGACCGGCTGGCGGATACGTCGCGGACATCAATGCCGCGGAAGCCGCTGATGGGAAGCGCCCGTGACATCCAACTTGATGCGTTGAGAGCCATCGCCGTAACGATGGTGTTGTATTCCCATTTCTTCGCGGAGGGACCTTCGTTCTGGGGCCATATCGGCGTGCGGCTGTTTTTCGTGCTGAGCGGCTTCCTGATCACGCGCCTGCTCCTGGAGGCGCGTTCGGCCGCCGAATTCGAGACCGGCCCCGCGCTGCGATCCTTCTATATCAGGCGAGGCTTGCGGATATTTCCGCCCTATTTTGCCGTCCTGGGTTTCGTCTGGCTGGTCGACCTGGACCAATCCAGGGGATCGCTGGTCTGGCATGCGCTTTACCTGTCGAATTTCTGGTATGCGCTGCGCAATGACTGGAACCCTTGGGTGCTGTGCCATTTCTGGAGCCTGAGCATCGAGGAGCAGTTCTATCTTGCCTGGCCGCTGGTCGTCCTTTTGGCCCCACGCCGCCGCTTCGAACAGATCTGCATCGGCGTCATCGCGCTGTCGCTGGCCTATCGCTTCTATTGGCCGATCACCGCCACGCCGGCGCTGGCGCGCGACCTGCTGCCGCCGGCGTCCATGGATGCGCTGGCGACGGGCGCGCTGCTTGCCTGCTGGCGGTCCAGGAGGGCGGCCCTGCCGCACTGGATGCGACTGGGCTGGCCTGGCTTCGCGGCCGCATTCCTTGTCATCGAGTGGTTTGTGCCAGCGCCTGCCGATCCGATGCTGGAATGGACCCACTGGCTCGTGCGGCAGGTCCTGCCCCTGGTGCCGCTGATGGCTATCGTCGCGGCTTGTTCGCGCGGCCTTGGCGGCCCCCTTGGCAAGCTTGCCGAACTGCCGCCGCTGCTTGGCCTCGGCCGCATCAGCTACGGCATCTATCTCTACCATCCGATATTGCTGTCGCTCGCCGTCAAGGCGCAGCCCTGGATTCCGCTCAACGTCTCGGAGCAAGGGCCAGGGCGATTCCTGGTTGCGAGCGCCGCCACGATTGTCGCGGCCTCGATTTCCTGGGTGGTTTTCGAGAGGCCGCTCAACAGCCTGAAGCGCCACTTCCCCTATGTCGCGCGCACCCGCCCCGCACAGGGCAGCCATGGCGGCTGGCTCGCGACGGCGGCCGTCGGACCGCCGGATGACCGCACACCGGCGCTCGAACTCCAGCGCACGGATACAAGACGATGACCGCCGCGCCGCTCGTCTCGGTCCTGTTGCCGGTCTACAATGCCGGCCCCTATCTCGCCGCCGCGCTGGGAAGCATCCTGCGGCAGGATTACGGCCGCCTGGAGATCATCGCGATCGATGACGGTTCGACCGACAATTCGCTCGAGATACTCGAGCGCTGCCAAAAGGCCGATAGCCGCATTTCGATCGTCTCGCGTGAAAACCGCGGCCTTGTCGCGACGCTCAACGAAGGGCTGGCGCTCGCCCGGGGCGAACTGGTCGCGCGGATGGACGCCGACGACGTCGCCTATCCCTGGCGTTTGTCGCGCCAGGTGGCGCTGTTCGAGCGGCGGCCCGAACTGGGCTTCTGCGGCGCCGGCGTCGACATGTTGATCCGCGGCCGCATCGACATCGGCAGGCCGGATCCGGTGTTCCAGTTCGGCCGCATCCCTGTATTGGCGATGTTCTTCACGATCTTCATGCACCCGACGGTCGTCTACAACAGGAAGGTCATCGACGACGGCGTTCTCCACTACGACCAGACCTACAGGCACGCCGAGGACTTCGATCTTTTCAGGCGGCTGGCCAGCCGCTACCCGGCAGCCATGATGCCCGAAAACCTGGTCGTCTACCGCGTCCATGAGGCAAGCGTGACCAGCCGGCACGTCAAGGAGATGCGCAGGACGCATTTGCGCATCGTGGCCGAGAACCTCGAGCGCGAGGGCCTGGCGCAGGCCACGCGGGACCTGCGCGACATCGGCGATGCGGTCAGCCACGACACGGTCGCCCGTGCGGCCAGCTTCATCGTCGCGCTGGAGGAGGAAATCCGCTCGCTGCCGGCGGCGACGCGGCCGAGCTTCGAGGCTGGCGCGCTGAACCTGTTCTATTTCCTTTACCAGCTGGTGGCCGACGAAAAGCAGCCCGCGCTGACGCATGAATTGCTGACGCGGACCGCGAAATGGAATGCCATCCGGCGCCGCGAGCAATATGCGCTGCGGCCCGGCGCCTGGGCGCCCTGGCTCAGCCTTGCCTCGCTGTCGGCCGCCAGACAAGCCGATGCCATGGCATACTTCTTCAAATCCGCGCCCGCCGCGGCGGTTCTGGCGTCTCATCGGTTGAGTTAGGGGCATGATCGTCAAAGCCAACCAACCTCTGCAGCGCGATCGTTCGACGGCGCTTGGCCCTGCCCCGGCCGGTCCCCGCCCGGAACGAGCGGCGCCGGAAGTCAGCTTCATCATCTGCACGCGCAATCGCGTCGCCGTGCTCGATGCCTGTATCAAGTCGGTGCAAGCCGCGTGCCGCGCACATGCCGGCTTCGCCGCCGAACTCGTGGTCGTCGACAACGGTTCGAGCGACCGCACGGCCGAACGCCTGGCCAGCATCGCCGCTGCGTCGGACATTCCGTTCACGCCGGTCTGCGAGCCGCGCCCCGGACTGGCGGCCGCGCGCAACGCCGGGCTGCGGCGCGCGCGCGGCCGTGTGCTGGTCTTCGTCGACGATGACTGCGCGGTCCATCGCGACTATTTGCGCGATCTGGAGCGACACTATGCGTCCGGGGAACAATGGCTCATCCGGGGCGGACGTGTCGAGCTTGGCGATGCCAGGGATTTGCCGTTCACCATCAAGCGGTCGTGGGCGCGCGAGCGGCTGACGCCAGATGTTCATCCCGGCGGTTTCGTGCTGGGCTGCAACATGACGATGCACCGCGACGTCGCGGCCCGCATCGGCTATTTCGACGAACGCTTCGGCGCCGGCGGACCATTGCGGTCGGCCGAGGATACCGATTATCTCGTGCGCGCGATGCTGCTCGGCATCGCAGTCGAGTATGTGCCTGATATGACGATATTCCATCATCATGGCCGGCGGGATCGCAAAGCCATCGAAAAGCTCCACCGCGACTACAGCCTGGGCAATGGCGGGCTCTGCCTGAAGCATATTCGCCATGCGCCCTGGCTGCTTCGCCATTTCTACTGGGCCGCAAGAGGGGCTATCCGGGAATTGGCGGGAGGCCCCGCCTTCGATCGTGAACTCAACCTGCCGCACTGGCCGATCGTCGCCATGAATTTGCTCGGCGCGGCCAGGTTCGCGGTTCTCCTTCTGGCCAGACGGCCGCGGGCCGAGCCAGTGCGGCAAGATCAGCAAGCCAATGCCCAGGCGAGGTGAAACGCTATAATGCCGATGCTGCCGCCAAGCCTGCCGATGCTGTTCCGGGCGTGCGGAAAGCGGCAACTGCGCCTGCTTCCGGCGGTGGTGGTACTCGGCCTGCTCAGCGCCGTCCTCGAAGGGTTCGGCATCGGCCTGATCATCCCATTGCTGGGCATCATCATGGGACATGGGGATGCGGCCGGAATGGGCGGCTTCTCCGCTGTCCTCCAGCATGTCGGATCGGGCTTGAGCGAGCGCGACCGGCTGATCGTCATTTCGGTCGCCATCCTCGGCTCGATCATCCTGAAGAACGTCTTCGCCTTCGCCAACACGCTGCTGACGACCTTCATCTTCGGCAAGGCAAGCCATTCCATCCGTGGCGCCCTGTCGGAGCAGCTGTTGCGGGTCGGCTACCCATTCTTCCTGCGGCAAAGCCCCGGACGCCTGCTCAACATCATCTCCAACGAGTCCTGGCGGGCCTCCGATGCGATCCAGATCATGCTGTCGGCCATCGTCAGCGCATCGGCCGCCATCATCCTGTTGGCTTTCCTGTTGCTGCTTTCGTGGCGCATGACGCTTCTGGTCACGCTCGGACTGGCGCTCGTCCAGATCGCGCACGCTATCCTCTCTGCCAATCTGAAGGAGCCCAGCCGCAGCGTCGCTTCGCGCAACGGCCACCTCGCCTCGCAGATGCTTCACCTTGTGCATGCCGGACGGCTGATCCGCATCTTCGGACAGGAGAACCGGGAAAAGGCGATATTCGACACGGCGTCGGATGCGGTTCGCCGCGCCTCCTTCGCGCTGCTCGTGCGCCAGGGAGCGCTGCCGCCGCTGACGGAGGTTCTCCACGCCATGCTGTTCCTGGCGGTGGTGATCGGCGCCTGGCTGGCGCAGGTGAGTTTCCCGCTGATCATCGCCTTCGTCATCCTGCTCTACAGGCTGCAGCCGCATATGCGGGCCCTGCAGGGGTCGTGGAGCCAGTTGCAGGGCCTGAGCGGATCGCTCGAAGAGGTGACATGGCTGCTGGATCCCGCCGGCAAGCCGCAACCGCCGCAAGGCGACGAGCCGTTCCACGGCCTGCGCCAGGGCATCAAGTTCGACGATGTGACATTCACCTATTCCGGTACGGACCGGCGCGAGGTCGTGCTGCATGCGGCGACATTCGAAATCCGCGGCGGCCGCTCGACGGCGCTGATCGGCCGCTCGGGCGCCGGCAAAACGACGATCGTCAATCTCCTGTGCCGCTTCGTCGAACCGGACACTGGCAGCATCCTCGTCGATGGATCGCCGCTCGACGGGATCGACGCCAGCCAGTGGCGACGGCACATCGCCCTGGCCAGTCAGGAACTGGAACTGGTCGATGGCAGCATTTTTGAAAACATAACCTACGGGCAGGATACGGCGACAGCCGGCGACGCCGAGGCCGCCGCAAGACTGGCCGAAGCGCACGAGTTCATCGAAAGGCTGCCTCAGGGCTACGAGACGCTGGTCGGCTACAGGGGCGTCAATCTGTCGGCGGGACAGAGGCAGCGGATCGCCTTGGCGAGAGCCCTGGTCCGCGATCCCGATCTCCTCATCCTGGACGAAGCCACCAATGCGGTGGACGGGCTGTCGGAAGCGGCCATCGTCGAGACCCTGAAGTCGAGAGCCGGCCGCCGCACGACCATCGTCATCAGCCACCACCACAGCACCATCTCGTTCTGCGACGACGTGGTCATCCTGAGCGGCGGCCGCGTGAAAAAGCAGGCCCCTTTCGGCGCCCTGGCCTCGCTCAGCATGGACGAGCTTTATCAGCACGAGCCGCTCGACTGAGGAGGCACCGGGCCGGCCGCGATCGTTTCCCGGGCGTGTTTGCAGCCTCCGGCCGGCGGGTCGTCGCAAAGGTTCGAATCAGAAGCTTGGGGAAGTGCCGCTGGCACCTTCCGTGATCGCACCAATGCCGTGCGGGACCGAGGCGCGCTACCTTGCCTGTGCGGCGGACCTGTCGATCCGCCTGGCCGGTGCCCCATTGGGCTTACTCTCCGGGTGAGGTGCCGGCCTCCCATGCACAAAAGACCTGAAGCGGGTCACCTGAAGCCCTTCAGCGCCACACTTCAGCTAACGGCGCCAACATTCCTGCGCATGCGCCGCCTGCCCGTCGTCCGTGCTTTCTTCGCCATCGCCCCGGCTATCTCGACCACGCCGTCCTCGCGCGGCCTGCCATTGGTGGCCTTGTGGAGCCGCTCGTAGGGCAGCAGTTCCTTGATCCGGGCATTGAGCGATGCGATTTCGGCTTTGAGGTCCTCGCATTCCTGACTCTGCACGTCGAACTGTATCTGTTCGGACGCCTGTTGCAGCGTCAGCTGAGAAAGGTTGGCGTTCACCTTGGAAAGACTCATCTTGTCGCTTTCGCTCTCCTGGGTCAGCGCCGACAATCTTTCATCGGCGATCTTCTTTTCGGCCAAGGCATCGTTCAGTTCGCTCTTGAGCCTGGCGATCTCGCCTGCGGCTTCGCTGTTTTCGGTCGAGGTTTGCTCCAGCCGCGATTGCAGGTTCTGGATCTCCGAGCTCAACCCGCGCATTTCCGCCTGGCTGCGAGCCAGCTCGGCTTCCTTGTCGCCTTCCATCATGCGTGCTGCTTCGTTCGTTTCCGACAGCTTCGCCTGTGCGGCCTCGAGCGACTTCTGGAGCCGCATCTCCTCTTTCTCGCTCTTGCCGAGCGCGGCCAGCAGCTCCGCCAGCCGCGCTGCTTCGCTGGCATGGACCGCCGACAGCTCGTCGAGCCTGTGGCGCGCCTGCGATTCCCGCTTCAGCGCCTTGTCGAGTTCGAGCGACAGGTTGACGTGCTTTTCGCGCAGCATCTTGCTTTCGCGCAAGCGCCTGTTGGCCTCGACTGTCCTGGCGGTCAGCCGCTTGGCGATGTCGCCGAACTCCGCTTCGCGCTTGGCGCTCGCATTGGCTGTCTCCACGAGTTCCAGCCTTACCGCGGCAAGTGCCGCACGAAGCGTCTCCCGGTCCTGAACCAGGCTTGTCTCGCGCTGCTGCAGCGCTTCGAAAGCGCCTTCACGCTCGCGCAGCTTTCTCGTCGCATCGTGCAGCTTCTCCGACAGCGCCCTTTGTTCGGCGGCCAGGGCGGCATTGGCGACCTCCAGCTCGTTGGCGCGCAGGATGTCGCTGTGCAGGATGTTGAGGAATTCACGCGTCAGATGGTGTGAGGTGCCGATCTCCGACAGCTTGTCGTTGATCTCCTCCAGATAGTCCCTGGCGTCATGGAAGAGACCCTCGAAGGCACTCAATGCAGCCAGCCGGGTCTGTGTATGGGCCGTCAGTCGTGGCGCGGTTTCGGAACTGTCCGCATCGCCCGCGGCGTCGGCCTTGCTGGCGTTGTCGTCATTTGCCGCGTCGGCCTGGGGTGGCCCGTCATCGGGTGCCGCCTGGGCATCCGGCACATCGTCGCTCTCCGACGGCACCAGGTCGTCGGCGTCGAGACTTGCATCCAGCGCGTCCGCCAAATCGATCTGCAGGTCCTGGATCGCTTTATCCACGTCTTCAGCACGCTTGATCAGGCCTCTGAAGTTCATCACCAAACTCCCCTTACGCATACCTCGCTTCGAACTTAACAAATTGCTAATATATCCTTACATCCGCTGCTTGCGCAGGGGAAGCCCCGTCGGCACAAAGGTAAATTTGGGACATTTGGGGGTTGAAATAGCCCGAACAACCAATGCCGCAGCCGAAAAGAGCCGGATCCTCTGACAGTGTGGAGGTCTGAAGGACGGCAAGACCGCGGCCGCTCAGGAAGAGCCCGCGCGCGAGACCTCGAGGGCAGAGAGAACTTGCCTGATCCCTCTTGGCAGGCGCAGGATGACTATCGCGGGCCGGGCCGAGTGCTCTACCCCAAACGGTCTCAGCTGCTTTTCGGGGCTGGTACCAACTGGATCGGAGGTCGCTCGCCGGACGCGTTGCCCAGCGCGATGGCGACGCGGTCGCGCCCACTACCCTTGGCCTCGTAGAGCGCGTGATCCGCGGCGTTGGTCAATTCGGCCCAGCCCACGCCATGCTCGGGGTAGGCGGCGACACCGAACGAGGCTGTGACGGTGCCCAGCGTTCGGCCGCGATGCGTCAAATGAAGCTTCCTGATTGCCTGGCGCAGCGCTTCCGCCCGCTCGGCACCTTCCTGGACCGAGCTTCCCGGCATGACCAGGGCAAACTCCTCGCCGCCGTAGCGCGACACGACATCGCTATCCCTGGCGTGCTCGATCAAGGTGGCGGCGACCTGCTTCAGGACGAGATCGCCGGCTTCGTGGCCGAACGTATCGTTGAACTGCTTGAAATGGTCGACATCGAGCATGATGATCACCAGCGGCTGGCCCGAGCGCTCCATCCGGCGCAGTTCGCGGCTGCTCGTCTCCTCGAGATATCGCCGGTTGAACAGACTGGTGTTCGGATCGCGGATCGACTGCTGCCGCAGCGTCTCGCGCAGGCGCAGATTGGCCAGGGCGAGCGCCAGCGTGTCGACGACACCGCGCAGGATCTGCTGTCTTTCAGTCAGCCATTGTGGCTTCTCGGCCGCATTCGGCTCGCACAGATGAAGGATGCCCAGCGTCTCGCCTTGGGCCGCCAGAGGCATGCAGACATAGCCCTTCTTGCCGTTCTCGGTGATATGCGCGCAGCGCGGCGTGAGCATGCCGGGGCCAGCGACATGTTCCTGGCCGCGCCTGAGCGCCCAGCAGTCTTCCGGCGCGAATTGCGTGGCGCTCGAGCGGACGTCGCCCCAATGCGCCATCTCTTCCACCAGGTTGCGCGACGCGCTGGTCAAGTGGACGGTTCCGCTCAAGCCACCGAGGAACTCGGCCATGGCCGTGCCGACCACCGAGAACGCTTCCGGGAAGGTGACGCAGGCCTGCAGCAGTTCGCCAAGCTTCACCAGACGGGTCGTGGTTTCGGACTTGTCGTGCAGTTCGCGGTTGAGAAGCGCCAGCTGATCGGCACGCTCGTTGACCACTCCTTCCGCGCGGCGCAACTCGCTGATATCGTTGAGCGTGAGGACCAGGCCGCCTTCGGACCTGCTGAGCGGACTGCAACTGGCGATGACCGGCAGATGCGAGCCGTCGGATCTGGTCAGGCGCACTTCGCCCTGGTGTTGCCGGCCCGTGGCTAACGCCATTTCGATGGGAGAAGCGCCAGCGGCGAACGCACCGCCTCTGGGGTCGCGAACCGTCAGCACCGAATCCCATTGCTGCCCGACGATCTTGTCGGCGCGCCGCCCGATCATCGTTGCCGCCGCTGGATTGGCGCTGGCGACGCGGCCGTCGCCGTTCAGAACCGCGATGCCTTCGGCAGCCGTTTCGACGATGTCCTCGACATGCGCACGCGCCGATGCAAGCTGGTCCGCCATCGTGTTGAAACCATCGGCCAGCTGCCCGAATTCATCGTTGCGGGCGTGGCTGATGCGCGTCATGGCGTTGCCTTTCGCCAGCGCTTCCATGCCGCGCATCATGTCCCCGAGGCCAGAGCTGAAACGACGGAGCAGCAGCCATGCAAAGCCGACCGCGACCAGCACGGCGGCCGTCGCGCTGAGGCCAACCAGCCAGAGCAGGCTGTTGGTGCTTTGTTCGGCGGCCTGCAGAACGGGGTCATATTCCAGCAGCACGGCGCCGATGATCGTATCCTCGGGATTTTCGATCGGAACGGCCAGTATGGCGTTGACTTCCTCCGGGTCGACAAATCTGCGCGGAATGCCATCCGCCAAGGTCTGGCCTATTTCGTTGCCGGGGTCGTGACCGAATTTGTCGCCGACCTGGTGCTCTTCGTCGGCGGCATGGACAAGGATGGTCTTGTTGTTGTCGAGGACCAGGAAATCCCGGTGCAGGCGGCGGTGCTGGTGCTCCATGAATTGCTTGAGCGCCTCGGGCCGCTCGAGCAGCGAAGGCGTCCCATCGGATGATTTGAAAACGATGGTGTCGGCCAATTCCCGCGCGACGTTGGTCGCTTCGGTCAACCCCAACGATTTGGTCGCCGCTATCTGCGTAAAGATCGCAACGCCGCCGACCAGCCCGATCAGGGCCGCGGCGGCCACCATGGAGAGAATGATCTGGCTCTTGATACGCATGTCATGGCTCCGCCGAGAACGACAGCATTGCGCATGTCAAATCGAGCCAGCATCTCATTTCCGGCTTTTTATTACCAAATGCTTATCAACGTCCTAACGATGGCAGGCGAAGCCGCTCCACACGCGGAGGGAGCCGACTGGGCTCCCCACCTCCCCCTTGTGGGGAGGTCGGACCGCAGGTCCGGGTGGGGGTGCTGGCGCCAACCCCCACCCCGATCCGCTTTGCGGATCGACTTGCCGGGGCGAGCCACCGGTCTCGCCCGTCCTTCGGCCCCCCACAAGGGGGAAGGTAAAGTCACCCCGCCATGGCCAGCGGCACGGCGCTCTTGTTGGGGATCTGGATGTCGATCTCCAGCGTCGACATGGTCTCGCCGCGGTCCATAGAGACCTGCAGATAATCCTGGTCGATCTGCACATGCTTGGCGATGACGGCCATGATCTCCTCGCGCAGGATGGAGACGAGGTCTGGCTGGCTGCGGTTGCGGCGCTCATAGGCGAGCAGCACTTGCAGCCGCTCGCGCGCCACCGGCGCGCTGGAGCGCCGCTTGAAGATGTCGAGCAGGTTCATGCCGCCCTCCTTCCCAAAAGACGATCGAGGAAGCCCTTGCGCTCGAAGGGCACGATGACGGGCAATTCCTCGCCCTCCAGCCGCCTGGCGGCGTCGATATAGGCCTTGGCAGCGGAATTGAGCGGCTCCGACAGCGTCACCGGGGAACCGAGGTTGGAGGCGCGCAACACGTCCTGGCTTTCCGGAATGATGCCAAGCAGCGGCACCGACAGGATTTCCAGCACGTCGTCGATGGACAGCATTTCGCCGCGCGACGCACGCGCCGCATCGTAGCGCGTCACCAGCACATGCTTGGCGATCTGCTCGCCCTGCTCCGCCCGCAAGGTGCGCGCGTCGAGCAGGCCGATGATGCGGTCGGAATCGCGCACGGAACTGACTTCCGGATTGGTGACGATGACCGCCTCGTCGGCAAAGCGCATGGCGAGCTGCGCGCCGCGCTCGATGCCAGCCGGGCTGTCGCAGAACACGTAGTCGAACACCGAGCGCAGCTTGTCGATGACTTCGCCGACGCCTTCCTCGGTCAGCGCATCCTTGTCGCGCGTCTGCGAGGCCGGCAGCAGGAACAGCGTCTCGACCCGCTTGTCGCGGATCAGCGCCTGCGAGAGTTTGGCCTGGCCCTGGATGACGTTGACGAGGTCGAACACCACGCGCCGCTCGGCGCCCATGATCAGGTCGAGGTTGCGCAGGCCGACGTCAAAGTCGACCAAGGCCACCTTCTTGCCGGTCTTGGCCACGGCCGCCCCGAGGGCCGCCGTCGAGGTCGTCTTGCCGACGCCCCCCTTGCCCGAGGTGACCACCACTACCTTGCCCATTGAAAAGCCTCCGTTGTTGTTTTCTTGGTCGAGCGGCCATCGGCCGCCCCAATATCGAAAGGAATGTCAGCTCAGCGTCGAAACCCGCAGCGCGTCCCCGTCGAGAAATGCCTGCACCGGCTTGCCGCGCGAAACACCTTCCATCTCCTCGGCGGTGACGTACCAGCCGTCGACCGCCAGCAGCTCGGCCTCGTTCTTGCGGCAGAAGATGCGCGCGCCCCTGTTGCCCAGCGCACCCGCCGAAGCGCGCCCGCGCAGCGTGCCGTAGACATGGATCGAGCCCGCCGCGATGATCTCCGACCCGGAAGCGACCGAACCCAGCACGATGACATCGCCATGCGGGTGCACGATCGCCTGGCCGGAGCGGATCGGCGCCTTGATCATCAGCGTACCCGAAGCTTCAACCTGCGGCTCGCTATCGCCGGCCTTGCTTGCGCCAGCCTTTCCGTCGCCGACCTTGGCCGCGCTGCCCGCATCGGCGTGCTGGTCAGGCGCCTTGCCCTCGGCCTTGTCGAAACCCTCCGCCCGCGCCTGGCGGGGCAGCAACCCATCCGTGGTCGCTTCCTTGGCGCCGACCAGCACCGGCGGCAGGTTGGGCTCGAGTGCGGTGTGGCCGTCGAGCTCGATGGCGTAGATGCGGATGCCGCGATGGCCCAGCACGCCGACCAGCGATTCGATCGCGGCGACATCGGGCTTCAAGGTGTTGAGATCAAGCACCACCGGGCGGCCGGCAAAATAGCCGGGCGAGTTGCCGATCCAGTGATCCAGCCCCTCGAGCCACACGTCCAAAGGCGCTTCCGGAGTCAACGTGAAAGCGACGAAAGAGCGGGCACGAAAACGAATGGATTTGGCCTCGAGGGGGGCGGCAAAGGTCACGGCTGGCGAATCCTTACTGAGAGGTAAACGCTAGCGGGAGGATGGTTAATGAAAGGTTAATGGGAGGGGGATGAGGGCCAATTTGCGAGAAGTTGGAAGGTCAGCCAACGCCAAGGCAGTGACAGTCGATCCGTTTCCTTCACTCAATGCGCTGCGGGTTTTTGAGGCAGCAGCGCGCCACGAAAGCTTTGCGCGCGGGACACCATTTGCCAATGCGCAATCTTGGGGGTCAGATGCGATGACGAAGCGCCTCGACGATCATCGCCATCGCAGGCGAGAGCTGTCGCCTGCTCGGGTAGTAGAGGTGATAGCCCGCAAATGGCGGACTCCAATCGTCAAGCACGAGCCTAAGGCATCCCGTGGCGATATGGTGGTTGACGAGGTTTTCCGGGACGTAGGCGATCCCGAAACCGCTTATCGCAGCCTCGATCATGGGTATGGACGAATTGAAGGTGAGCTGGCCTTGCACCCGCACACGCAGGTCGCGGCCTTGCTTGGCGAATTCCCAGGCATATAATCCGCCGAACGTCGCCTGCCGCATATTGATGCAGTCATGATCGACCAGGCCCTGGGGCGCGGTCGGAACCGGATGGCGGGAAAAGTACTCCGGCGAAGCCACGGCCACGAGCCTCCAATCCGGCCCGATCCTAACCGCGATCATATCCCTGTCGATGCTCTCACCTAGCCGCACGCCCGCGTCGAAGCGCTCCTCCACAATGTTCTTCATGCCGTTGTCGCTGTAGAGTTCGACGCACACGTCAGGATAGTCGCTGAGCAAAGGCTGCAGCTTCGGCCAGACGGTCGTCTGGAGCGCATGGTCGGACAGCGTGATACGGACCGTTCCGGAGGGCTTGTCGCGAAAGGCCACCAGGCTTGCAAGGTCGGCTTCGATTTCCTCGAAGCGGGGAACAAGAGACTGGAAAAGTCGCTCGCCGGCCTCGGTCGGTGCGACGCTCCGCGTCGTACGTGTCAGCAGACGGACGCCAAGACGAGCTTCAAGCTCCTTGATTGTCGAACTCAGGGTCGACTGCGAGGTTCCGAGCTTGGCCGCCGCCTTGGTGAAGCTGCGCTCCCGCGCGACCGCCACGAACCATAGCAGATCCTTCATGCCATCGCGCTGCATAGGGCACCTCCCCTCGGGCATTTATATCACGAGCAGATAAGTCCATGCGGATTACTTAGCCTAATAAAATGGGTTCCTCTGCAATATCTTCTTGGCATCGCGACAGGGATTGGCGGCTGATCCGCCCGGTCGCCTTGCAAGGATGCCAATTGTGGAAACGACGTACGACACAAGGCTTGTCGAAGACCGCGCCGCATGGGGCGCGGTGTTGTCGATGGCGCTGTGTGTTTTCGTGCTCATCGCGTCTGAATTCATGCCGGTCAGCCTGCTGTCGCCGCTAGCGTCCGATCTCGGCATCACCGAGGGCCACGCGGGACAGGCGATCTCGATTTCGGGCGTTTTCGCTGTCGTGACCAGCCTGCTGGTCGCCGGTCTCACGCGCCGCATCGACCGCCGACTGGTCGTGACTGGCTTCACCCTCCTCCTCATCGTGTCCGGTTTGGCTGTGACCTTCGCGCCGAACTACGCGTTCCTCATGGTCGGCCGGGCACTGCTCGGCATCGCGATCGGCGGGTTCTGGTCGATGTCGACCGCGATCGTCATGCGCCTCGTGCCGCAAGACATGGTTCCGAAGGGTCTCGCCATGCTAAACGCGGGCAATGCCATTGCGGCCACCATCGCGGCGCCGCTGGGCAGCTTTCTTGGCGCCTATGTCGGCTGGCGCGGCGCTTTCTTCCTCGTCGTGCCGTTTGGGCTCTTGGCGCTGGCCTGGCAGTGGACCAGCCTGCCGGCGCTGCCCCCGCGCCGGAGGAAGCGCCCTGGCAATCCGCTGGCGCTGCTCGGTCGTCTTTCAGTCGCCATCGGCATGGCGTCGATCATGATGCTGTTCATGGGCCAGTTCGCGCTCTTCACCTATCTTCGGCCCTTCCTCGAGAGCGTCACCCGGCTCGACATCGCTGCCCTCTCGGCGGTCCTGCTGGCGATGGGGCTGGCGGGGGTGCTCGGCACATGGTGCGTCGGCCGGCTTTTGCGCACGCGCCTGTTCAGCATCCTCATCGTTATCCCGCTGGTCATGGCCGCGCTGGCCGCTGCACTCATCGCTTTCGGTGCACTCCCGGGTCCCACAACACTGCTGCTGGTTGCCTGGGGCTTCTTCGGCACGGCCGCGCCCGTTGGCTGGGGCACGTGGCTCAGCCGAACGCTGCCGGACGACGCAGAGGCCGGCGGCGGGTTGCAGGTAGCCGTCATTCAGCTAGCCATCACCGGCGGCGCCGCAATCGGCGGCACGCTCTTCGATACGGTCGGCTGGTGGGGAGCGTTCACTCTAGGCGCGGTGCTGCTCTGCGGATCGGCGCTCGCCGCCCTCGCCGCGTCCCATATGGCCCGGAAGTCTTTGCCATGACCATCGAGCGTGCGCCGCTTAGCCGCCGGACATTGCTCGGCGCCGCGCTCGCGGTGGCGGCCCTGCATCGCGCAGCCGCCAGCCAGGAAGGCCAATCTCCCGTCAGCCAGGAGCCCACCGACATGAAGATCAGGATGGCCTTCAACGGCCGCCTCATGACCGCCACCCTCTACGACAATCCCTCAGCGCGCGACTTCTTTTCCATGCTGCCGCTCGATCTCAAGATCGAGGACTACGCGCATAACGAGAAGATCGCCTATCTGCCGCGCAAGCTGACTGAGGAGGGAAGTGGCCCGTTCGCCAACGAGCAGCCCTACGACCTGTGCTATTTCATGCCCTGGGGCAATTTGGCCATGTTCCACGCCGACTATCGCCATCCCGGGCTGATCAGGCTCGGCCGCTTCGATGAGGGCGAGCAGGCCCTGCACATTCGCGGCGAGTTCCCGCTTCGCGTCGAACGCATTTGAGGTCGCAAAGGAGATCACCATGGACATTCTTCGCGCTGGCACGAGGCCTTCCGGCAAGGGACCACCTGACTGGTTCACCGGAACGGTGCGGATCGATCCACTCTTCAATCCCTTCGATGCCGGGCGGGTCCAAGGCGCACAGGTGACCTTCGAGCCCGGCGCCCGCACCGCCTGGCACACGCATCCGCTCGGCCAGACGCTGATCGTCGTCTCCGGCCTTGGCCGCGTGCAGCGCGAGGGCGGTCCGGTCGAGGAAATCCGTGCCGGCGACGTCGTCTGGTTCGCGCCCGGCGAGAAGCACTGGCACGGCGCGTCGCCTCTGACCGCCATGACCCACATTGCCCTCCAGGAGGTCAAGGACGGCAAGGTCGTGGACTGGCTGGAACATGTCAGCGACGCCGACTACGGCGCTTGATTCTCTCCACTCGAAAGGAACCAAAATGATCGCAACCATTCTTCACAAACCGGGCGACATCCGCTGCGAGGAAATCGCCGATCCGAAAATCATGCGGCCGACGGACGCAATCATCAAGCTCTCGGCAAGCTGCATCTGCGGCTCGGACCTGTGGCCCTATCGCGGGCTGCAGCCGGTCGACGGCCCGATGCACATGGGCCACGAATATTGTGGTATCGTCGTCGAGGTCGGCGCAGAGGTGCGCACGGTCCGTCCCGGCCAGTTCGTCGTCGGGTCGTTCTGCCTTTCCGACAATACCTGCCCGCATTGCCGCTTCGGCTTCCAGTCGTCTTGTGTGCAGCGCGAATTCATGTCGGGCGCGCAGGCGCCTTACGCTCGCGTGCCGTTGGCGGATGGCACACTGGTCGCCACCGCCGAGGTGCCGCCGGCCGAACTCATCCCTGACTTGCTGGCTGTGTCCGATGTGCTCGGCACCGGCTGGTATGCGGCCGACGCGGCCGAGGTCCGAGAAGGATCGACGGTGGTGGTGGTCGGCGACGGTGCGGTCGGCCTGATGGGCGTGCTTGCGGCCAAGGAGATGGGCGCCGAGCGCATCATCGCCATGAGCCGGCACGCCAGCCGCCAAAAGCTCGCCCGCGAGTTTGGCGCCACCGACATTGTGGCCGAGCGTGGCGAGGAAGGCGTCACGCGCATCAAGGAACTCACCAAGGGCGTCGGCGCGGACTCCGTGCTGGAGTGCGTCGGCACGGGAGAATCCTTCGACCAGGCGCTGGCCTGCTCTCGTCCCGGCGGCACCATCGGCTATGTCGGCGTGCCGCATGGCGTGAGCTTCGACGGCCAAAAACTATTCTTCGGCCAAAAGCGAATGATGGGCGGCCCAGCGCCAGTGCGCCGCTTCCTGCCCGACCTGATGGACCGTGTACTGCGAGGCAGGATCAAGCCCGGCAAGGTCTTCGACCTCAAGCTGCCGTTGGCAGAGGTCGCTGAAGGCTACCGCGCCATGGACGAGCGGCGTGCCATCAAGGTCATGCTTTCCGTGTGAGCGAAGATTGGGCGGACGGCCTGTCCGCCCCCCGCCAAATCAGAAAAGGAACAACGACATATGACTATGAGATCGAAGATCGCCGCCCTTGCGCTTGCGCTTTCCGTCGCCACGCCGGCGTTCTCGCAAGAGTCCCCGATCATTGGCGCATGGCGCATGAGGTCGCTCGAGGCCGGTGCCGAGGGAAACCTCAAGCCAGTGCCGTATTCCGGCCAGGTCATCTTCACCGAGGCCGGCTCCCTCTCGGTGCAGGCCCAGAACCCCGACGCCAAGGCGCCGGACACGCCTTACACAGCGAATGGCTACGAAGCCTATTACGGGCCCGTCGCCATCAACGACCAGGACAAGACCTTCGTCATCACGATCGAGTCCTCCCTAGTCCGCAACCTTGTCGGGAAGAGCATGAAACGCAAATTCGAAGTCTCGGACAACAAACTGGTCCTCACGCCGGACAATCCGGCCGAAGGCTGGCGTGTGACCTACGAACGCTACTGATCTGAACTGTTGGGTTCAAGGTGTTGCCGATGGCCAAAGTGGCGGGGACTTCAGACCGAAATGGAGCGATGGCGGAACTGGTGCCAATCATGGCGGCTGTCTTCGCCGGCTTCCTTCTGATCGGCTTGGCGCTACCCGTCCTGCCGCTGCATCTTCATCAGCAACTCGGCTTCGGCCCCTTCGCGGTCGGACTGGTGACGGGCAGCCAGTTCGTCGCCTCGATGTTGTCGCGCATTGGGGCCGGAAACTATGCCGATGGGCGCGGCGGCAAGCGGGCCGTCGTCGTCGGCCTCATTGCCGCTGCCCTGGCGGGATTATTTTACCTCGGCTCACTGGCATTGCTCGACCGGCCGGTAGCGTCCGCATCGGCGCTCTTCGCCGGCCGGGCGGTATTGGGCGCGTCGGAGAGCTTCATCATCACCGGCGGCGTCGCCTGGGGCCTCTCCCTTGCGGGCGGACAGAACTCCGGAAAAGTCATAGCCTGGGTGGGCACGGCGATGTTTGCGGCGCTCGCGCTTGGAGCGCCGGTCGGATCTGCGCTTTATGCGGCGAGCGGTTTCACCGCGATCGCACTCGCGACCATCGTCCTGCCGCTTGCGACGCTGCTTGCCATCCTGCCGATGCGTGGCACCAGCACCGCCGCGAGCAGCGTGCCGCAGTCATGGACGAGCGTGGCTCAAGCGGTCTGGCTTCCCGGAGTGGGAGCAGCTTTCAGCAGCCTCGGCTATGGCGCAATCCTGGCCTTTGCCGCGTTGCTCTTTGCCGAACGGGGATGGCAGCCGATCTGGCTTCCCTTCACGGCCTATGCCGCGGCGCTGATCGTGGCAAGGCTGTGCTTCGGCCACCTGCCCGACAGGCTTGGGGGCGCACGCGTCGCTGTGATCTTCGTCGCCGTCGAGGCCGCAGGGCTAATGCTGATCTGGCTTGCGACCGGGCCTGTTGTCGCCGCAATTGGAGCGGGTCTCACTGGCCTTGGCTACTCGCTGGTCTATCCCGGTCTCGGTGCCGAGGCAGTAAGCCATCTTCCGTCGCGCAGCCGCGGCCTGGCCATGGGACTCTACACCGTCTTCCTCGACGTGGCGCTCGGCTTCGGCAGTCCAGCGCTCGGCTTGGTCGCCGCGTCGGCCGGGCTGCAATTCGTCTTCTTCGCCGTCGCGGTGGCGACGCTTCCGGCGTTGGGCATCGCTCTGCTGCTGGGTCGCCGTAACGCTCTACGCTAGTGCCGGGTATTCTGTGCTCGGATGTTGCGCAACTACGATCACCTCGCGCTGGCAACGTTGAAAATTGGCGCAGCGCCAGCCAAAACGCAAAAAACCCGCCTGTGCGGCGGGTCGCTGGTGCAAGTCAGCACCATAGACAGAAATGTAGCATAACTGCCCTCACAGGTCAAGAAAAAATTCCTATCGCATCGACGCAAGCTGCCCGCCCAGGCCAGCGGCGCAATCGCAGTCAATGCCGACATTCGAACGAAAGTAGATCCAGCTTGACGGAACATTAGTCATAGCTAATTGTTGATATGTGCGGCAGGTGGTGCCCTCCACCGCCTGCCGAAGATCGGCCGTCCGATCGGCCCGCGTCCTCCGCCAGAGGCGCGGGCTTTCGCTTTCGCGGTCCAGCGCAAGTGATGACCGACCAGCCCGTCGCAACCTGAGCGATTCGAGAAGCCGCGTTGGCGGGCCGTGCTCACGACCAGTCCAAGGCTCTGGCCATGGCGAAAAAGATTGGCGACAGAGCCGAAGATGATGAGGCGTCGCCGTTTTCGCCCTTCTTGAGTGAATGGAGCCGGTATTTCCGTCCTTCAGCTTTCGATCATTTGGCCAGTCCCTCATCGGGGTTTCGCCGCCTTTTGGCCTTGAGGCTGCGGGCGGCTTGCTCCACCGCGGCGCGGTCGTTGCCGAGGCGGTCGAGCAGTTCCTGTGCCTCGTCGCCCGATATGCCGGTGCGCACCGCCAGCGCCTCGACCTCCAGCACGTCGGTGCTGGCGATCTCGCCGGTTTGAGGCAGCGCATCGTCCGCCGTCAGCGGCAGGGCCGCCTCGCGGTCGATCTCGGCCTGGGCCTGGTGCCAGTGCCGTTCGGGGTCGCCCTGCATGCGGCCTTCCCGTTCCCAGATCTGGTAGGCGCGCTCACGAATTCTGTCGTCCCGGTCGTCGCTCATGGTCAGTCCTCCTTAGGTCAGGGTTGAACGTCGCGCCAATGCGAACGCTCCGGAAAATCCGCGCGATCGGATCGCCATGCCGGGCGGCGCGCGGGCTCTACTGGCATTGCCGTCTCGGCCCGCCGGAGTATGGCTGGTAGGAGTTGTCTTCCGGGCGATAGGAGCGGTAGCGGCTGAAGCAGTAATCGACATGGTCGGCCGAAAGTGCTTCGCCGCCATCGTCGGCAGCGTAGACCCCCAGGCCGGCGCCGTTTTCGTCGCCATCGTCGGCAGTGGGCTGGACGAGCTGGCCGGCGGCTTCGAGATAGGGCGAGATGCAGGGGCGCAGCTGCCCGCTGTAGGAGAGATAGCTGTTGTCGTCCGGGTGGTAGGAGCGATAGCGGCTGGCGCACCAGGCGAGATGCGGAGGCGGCAATTCGGTCGTCTTGGGCGCGATGGCGCCGGTGACGGTGGGGTCGGGCGGTGTTTCCTGCGGTTTGGCGGGGATGTCGGGCGGCGCGGACTGTTTGGCCGGCAGGCGTTCGAGGCCCTGCCCGGCTTTGTTCACCGGCCGCGCCTTCTTGGTCCACAGCTCCGCCACGCTGACAGTAGCCGTTGCCTGGCGCGGCGGCTTCGCGGCAAGCAGCCAGGCGGCGAAGCCCAGTCCGCTCCCGAAGACCGCAAGGGTCAGCACGAAGCCGCAGACCAGTCCCAAAACCGCTTTCACGACACGCTCCTTAAGTCCCTGCTCATAGAATGCGGGGCCTCAAGGCTGGTTCCAGAAAAAGGCCGGCGCCGAAGCTGCCAATCTCCCCATAAGTGGGGGTTGAGAAGTGGTCCGCGTAGCGGACGGAAAGCCAATTGCTTGGCTTTCCCAACGACGAACGGCCGGCAGGCCAGAGGGGGGCGCCGTAGGGCGCACGGGCGGAGGCTTCCCTCCCCCGCAAGCCCCGTCAAAGAGGGCCAAAACCCCCGCCCAGACACAGTTCAGAAACAATATTCAACAGTTCGGAAAAACTGGCGAAAAGATCGGATGGCATAAGCATCCCACAACAACTGGAAAAATGGCCGTGCCGGGCGATGCCCGGCCTGGACGGGAAAGTATGGAATGGATCACGGTGTCGATATCGCCGAACTGGACGCGGAACGATCGGGGCTGGAAAGCGGCCTGGCAGGTGTCGATGCGCTGGTAAGAACGGCCCCCGCGACAGCCAGGCGCGGGCAGATCCTGACGGGCGCCGACTTTGCCCGGCACGGCCTGCCCGGCGAGCGGCTCGACACCGTCTTCGAGCAGCTCGCCGAAATGTTCGCAGCGCTGCCGGCGGTGATCTCCGACGGGCGTGTCTGGACCTATCGGGAACTGGACAGCCGGGCCAACCAGTTCGCCCGCCTGCTGGTCAAGCGCGGCGTGCGGCCGGGCCACCGCGTCGGGCTCATCCTCGACCGCTCGGCGGAGACCTATGTCGCGCTGCTCGCCGTGATGAAGGCAGGCGCTGCCTTCGTGCCGCTGGCCACCGCGTTCCCCGAGGAGCGGATGGCGCTCATCATCGAAGACGCCGGCGTCAGCCTGATCGTCACCATCGCCGCCTATGCGTCGCGCGCCGGCCAGCTGCCGGTCCCGCATCTGCTGATCGACAGCACTGCTGCCGAAATCTCCAAAGAGTCCGGCGCGCCGCTGAAGCCGAATGCGAAGGCCGCTTCATCAGACGACACCTGCTACATCCTCTACACCTCGGGCACCACAGGCAAGCCCAAGGGCGTGGTCATCAAGCACCAGAGTTTCGTCAATTTCATCCGCGTCGCCGCCGCCTCCTACGGCTACCGGCCGGGCGATCGCGTCTACCAGGGCATGACCATCGCCTTCGACTTTTCCTCCGAAGAGATCTGGGTGCCGTTCGTCGCCGGCGCCACGGTGGTGCCGGCACCGGGCCAGATGCCGCTGGTGGGCGAGGAACTGGCCGATTTCCTGCGGCTCCATGACATCACCTGCATCGCCTGCAGCCCGACGCTGCTGTCGTCGATGACATCGGATGTGCCCAGCCTGCGCACGCTGCTGGTCGGCGGCGAGGCCTGCCCGCACAATCTGGTGGTGCGCTGGTCGAAGCCGGGGCGGCAGATCCTGAACACCTACGGCCCGACCGAGGCGACCGTCACCGCCACAATGGGCGCGCTGACGCCGGACAGTCCCGTCACCATCGGCGCGCCGCTGCCGACATACTCGATCGTCATTCTGGACGCCTCGCTGCCGCAGCTCGCCGAGCCGGGCGAACTGGGCGAGATCGGCATTGCCGGCATCGGGCTCGCGGTCGGCTATCTCAACAGGCCGGACCTGACCGAACAGAAATTCATCGCCGATTTCGTCGGCCTGCCGAACAACCCGTCGAAGCGCATCTACCGGACGGGCGACCTTGGCCGCATCAACGACCAGGGCGAGATCGAGTATGCCGGCCGCATCGACACCCAGGTGAAGATCCGCGGCTACCGCATCGAACTCGGCGAGATCGAGGCGGTGCTGCTCGACCAGCCCGAAATCGCGCAGGCCGCGGTCACCACCTGGGAGATCGAGCCCGGCCGCGTCGAACTCGTCGCCTATTTCGCAGCGAAGGCCGGCCAGAAGGCGATTTCGCGCGCGGACCTCGCCAGGACCATGAAGCGGCGCCTGCCCGATTACATGGTGCCCTCCTATCTGGAGGAGCTGCCTGTTATCCCGATGACGGTTTCCAACAAGGTGGATTTGCGCCAGCTGCCGAAGCCGACAAGCGTGCGGCTTTCGGGCGATCGCGCCATGGTCGCGCCCGGCAATGACGACGAGCGTTTCCTGGCCGACGCACTGGCCGCCGTATTGAAATTCGAAGACGTGTCCGTCGAGGACAATTTCTTCGACGATCTCGGCGCCAACTCGCTGCTGATGGCGCATTTCTGCGCCCGCGTGCGCACCAGGAAGGAATGGGCGACGGCGTCGATGCGCGACATCTATCTCCACCCGACCGTGGCGCGGCTGGCGCTTCACCTGGGCGTGGCGGACGAGATGGCGACGGCCACCAACGAGCCCGTCCTCACCCGCCGGGCCTCGAATCTTGCCTACTGGACCTGCGGCGCCGCACAGCTGCTGTTCTACGCGCTCTACAGCTATGGCGCCCTGTGGGCGGTCAATGACGGCCTCAACTGGATGTATGACGCGCTCGACGATCCGCTGCAGCTGTATCTGCGCTGCGTGGCACTTTCGGCCGCCGTGTTCTTCGGCATGTCGGGCTTTGCCGTTATCGCCAAATGGGTGCTGGTCGGCCGCTGGAAGGCGGAGGCGTTTCCCATCTGGGGCGTGCGTTACTTCCGCTTCTGGGTGGTCAAGACGTTGATCCGCACCGCGCCGGTCGTGCTGTTCCGCGGCAGCCCGCTCTACAGCATCTATCTGCAGCTTCTCGGCACCAGGCTCGGCAAGAACGCCGTCATCGAATCGAAATCCGTGCCCGTCTGCACGGATCTCATCTCGATCGGCGCCAACACCATCCTGCGCAAGGAATCGATGATCCTCGGCTTCCGGGCGCAGTCCGGCTATATCCACACCGGGCCGCTGACCATCGGCCGCGATGCCTTCGTCGGCGTCGGCTCGACGCTCGACATCGACACGAGGATCGGCGATGGCGCCCAGCTCGGCCATTCGTCCTCGCTGCACCGCGGCCAAAGCATCCCCGACGGCGAACGCTGGCATGGCTCGCCGGCTGTGCCGACCACGGCCGACTATTGCAAGGTGCGCAATGTCGATCCTTCCAACATCCGGCGCTTCCTGTTCGAAGCGGTTCAGCTGATCGGGCTGTTTGCCATCGTCACTCCCTTGCCGCTGCTATTCCACAGCTATTGGGAAAACGTCGGCGACGACTACCAGGAAACCATCGGCGTCGTCGCGATCGGCACCACGGTCACGCTGTTCGGCTACATGGCCGCATCCTTCCTGGCGGCGACGCTGGTGCCGCGCCTGGTCAGCCTGCTGTTGAAGCCCGGCCGCACCTACACGCTGTACGGCTTCCGCTACTGGCTGCAGACTGTCGCCGAATTCTCGAGCAACTCCCGCGTGCTCGGCCTGCTGGCCGGCGACAGCTCGGCGATCGTGCACTACATGCGAGCGATCGGCTGGAACCTCAACAAGGTGGTGCAGACCGGCTCCAATTTCGGCTCCAACCAGCAGCACGAAAACCCGCTTCTGTGCGAGATCGGCACCGAGACCATGGTGTCGGACGGGCTGTTCATGATCAACATGCACAAATCCGCCGCCGCCTTCAGGCTCGAGCCGACGAGGATCGGCGAGCGCAACTATCTCGGCAACAACATCTACTATCCGCCGGACGGTCGCACCGGCGACAACGTCCTGCTCGGCACCAAGGTGATGATCCCCATCGACGGGCCGCTGCGCGAGAATGTCGGGCTTCTGGGTTCGCCAGCCTTTGAAATCCCGCGCATGGTGAACCGCGACAAGGAACTCATCGCCGGCATCGACGAGGACGACCGGCGCCGGCGCATCCCGTTGAAGAACCGCCACAATCTGGTGACGATCCTGCTGTTCGTGGCAACGCAATGGGTCATGCTGTTCGCCACGCTGGCGATCTGGGACCGGGCGCTGAACTACTATACCGAATGGGCTGAAGTCGCACTGTTCGTCGCCGTGCTCCTGACCTCGGCGATCACCATTCCGTTCTACATCTTCGTGGAACGGGCGAGCCTTGGTTTCGGCCGGCTGAAGCCGCAGATGACGACGATCTACGACGTCACGTTCTGGCGCCACGAACGCCACTGGAAGCTGGCGGATTCGCCGATCGTGCGGCTGTTCGCCGGCACGCCGTTCCGGCCGATGATCCTGCGCATGCTGGGCGTCAAGATCGGCAGCCGTGTCTATGACGGCGGCAGCAACCTCACCGAACGCTCGCTGGTGGAGATCGCCGACGACGCGACCCTCAACGAAGGCTGCGTCATCCAGGCCCATTCGCTGGAGGAAGGCGCCTTCAAGTCCGACTTCATCCGCATCGGCAAGGGCTGCACGCTCGGACCTTCAGCCTTTGTCCATTACGGCGTCGTGATGGGCGAAGGCTCGGTGGTCGATGTCGACTCCTTCGTCATGAAGGGCGAAGAGCTGGAGCCCAACTCCATATGGCGGGGCAACCCGGCCAAGCTGCACCGCTTCGTCGAGCCGATCACCGACGATGGCTCCAAGGTATCGGCTTGAAGAAGGGCATCGGCTTGAACACCGGAGATATCCGTCTCGTTGCCGTGACCGAGGCCAACCGTGCCCAGGTCATGGCCCTGGAACTCGCGCTGGAGCAGAGGGATTTCGTCGCCGGCAATGCGGACTCGCTGGAAGAAGCCGGGACTGACGAAGACGCGAGGCCACGCGTCGTCATGGCTGGCGATCGTGTTGTCGGCTTCCTGATGTACGAGGCGCCGGAGGATGACGACGAGGCACGCATCTATCGCTTCATGATCGACCGCGCCGCTCAGGGCAAAGGCTACGGCAAGGCCGCACTGCTCGAAGTGCTGGTCGAAATACAGGGGCTCGGCCACATCAGCCACGTCTCGATCTGCTACGAACCGGAGAACGATGCGGCGCGAAATCTCTATCGCAGCGCCGGTTTCGTCGAAGAAGGGCTCGACGAGGACGGAGAAATGATCGCCGATCTCGCTTTGCCGGCCCGGACGCACGAGCCGTGATGCGGCTGCCCGAGGAAATCGCCTTGGCCGAAGCGATCGCCGCCATCGCACCATCGGGAGTCCGGATCGGATGCCGGATGATCCGCGACGGCGACGACGCCCATCTGCTGCCTGGGGAAGCGCATTCCATCCCCGCGCGTCAGCCTGGCATGCGGCGCGCCAGCGGCGCGGCCCGGTGGATCGCGCACGGACTGCTGGCGGAGCTTGGCGTTGGCGACGTCGCCATCTTGCGCTCGCCAACCGGCGCGCCGGTCTGGCCTGACGGAATAACCGGTTCGCTCGCGCACGACGACGACATGGCCGTGGCGGCGATTGCACCGATTGGCGATATCGCCTCGCTCGGCATCGACGTCGAGCCCGCGCAGCCTCTCCCGGATGACATTTTGGCGCTCGTGACAACACCCGCGGACCGCACGGACGCAGCCGACCGGCATCTTGCCGGCCGCATCCTCTTTGCCGCCAAGGAAGCCGTTTACAAGGCCGTCTATCCGCTCGATCGCGAGGTGCTGGGCTATGAGGACATCGCCATCGACCTGAACGCAGGCCGCGCAACGACGAAGACGCGCCGCAAGGCCAGCCTCGCCTATTGCGTTGCCCCGCGCGTGGTGGTGCTGGCATTTGTCGAGAAAAACGCGCGGTAGCGCGCAGCCCTATTCGCCAACGATCTCCGTATACGCCCTCACCTCGCCATCGAGCCCGCGCAGCCGCCAGTTCTCGCCGTCCCGTCCCTCGACATGGCAAGGCCCGATCGGCACCTTGCCGCCGCCTTCCGGCAGGTCGAGCACATAGACGGGGTTGCAGATGCCCGACAGCCGCGCCCGCAGCGCTTCAGTCAGCGCCTGTCCCCGCGCGATCGTCGTGCGTCGGTGCGCCATGCCGCGCGCGAGGTCGCCATGGTGCAGGTAGTAGGGTTTGACGCCGAGGCGGTACATCAGCTCGCGGCAGAGTTCTTCCAGCGCCTCGATGCTGTCGTTGACGCCCTTGAGCAGAACGCTCTGGTTCAGCAGCACGAAGCCGGCTTGCCGAAGCGTGCGGCAGGCGGCCTCGGTTGCGTCGGTGATCTCGCGCGCGTGGTTGAAATGGGTGACGACAGTGACCATCAGCCGGCCCTGCAGCGCCGCGACGAGCCCTGATGTAATGCGCGACGGCAGCACCACCGGCACGCGCGTATGGATGCGCAGCAGCCGCACATGCGCAATGGCTTCGATGCGCGCGAAGATTTCAGCCAGTACCTTGTCGGGCAGCGACAGCGGATCGCCGCCGGTCAGGATCACCTCACGGATTTCGGGGTGATCCGCGATGTAGGCCAGCGCCGGCTCCAACGCCTCGCGCGTATAACCCCTGCCGATCGAGGTCAGCGATTCCTTGCGGAAGCAGAACCGGCAATAGACCGCGCATTGATAGGTCGGGAACAGCAGCACCCGGTCGGCATGGCGATGCGTCAATCGCGGCACCGGGCTGAAGTCGTGGTCGGCGATCGGATCGTCGAGTTCCCCTTCCACCTCCTCCAGTTCCTCAGGCGACGGGATGACCTGCGCCCGGATCGGATCGGCCGGGTCGTTCCAGTCGATCAGGTCGAGATAGGCTTTGGGCGCGCGCACCTTGTGGTTCGCGGCCGCCGCTTGCGCCGCCGCGCGCTCAGCTGGCGACAACGGCAGGGAGGCAAGATCGCGCACGTGGCGCACGCCGGCGCGAATTTCGGCCTGCCAGGCGGTATCGGGGTGGAATTTGGTGTCTGTGGTCATCGGAGTTTCTCGGGCGGGTATATTTGGGCCGGACCTATCCGCTGGATGACTGATTAGGTCAACCACGCAGATTGTCAGCGCTGTGATCCTTCACACCCCCCTCTGTCCTGCCGGACATCTCCCCCGCAAGGGGGGAGATTGGATGTCGTTGAGGCGCCGATCTCCCCCTTGCGGGGGAGATGTCCGGCAGGGCAGAGGGGGGTGTTCAAGCGCCAACCTTCCCACCCACCAACTTTCGCCGCATCGACCACGCCCACAATTTCGGGCAAGTTCACACGCGACAGCGCCGCATGGGGAGATGCGGCGCAGCCAGGGAGGACTGCCATGACCAATACACCGGCGCTGCCGCGCTATACCGATGCCATTGCACGCTTTCGCATCGACGATGAGATCGCAAGACTTCACGGCGATCCCGCGACGGGCATCAACGCCTGCATCGAATGCTGCGATCGCCATACCGGCCAGAACCGGCTGGCGCTGCGCGCCATCTCCGCCGGTGGCGAGCTGCGGGAGTTCAGCTTCGACGATCTCAAGGAGATGTCGGCGCGCGTCGGCAACATGCTGAAAGCGGCTGGCGTCGGCTCCGGCGACATCGTCGCCGGCATGCTGCCGCGCATTCCCGAACTGGTGGCGCTCATCCTCGGCACCTGGCGCATCGGCGCGGTCTACCAGCCGCTGTTCACCGCCTTTGGCCCCAAGGCCATCGACCACCGGCTGAAGACCAGCGGCGCGAAGCTCGTCGTCACCAACATTGCCAATCGCGGCAAACTCGACCAGGTGGAGGATTGCCCTCGGGTTGCAACCATCCTTGCCCCAGGCGAAGCCCTGCCGGCCGGCGACATCGATTTCCGCGCCGACTTCGCCGCCGCCTCGCCTGACTGCCAGCCGGTGATGCGCAAGGGCGACGATTTGTTCATGATGATGTCGACCTCGGGCACGACAGGTTTCCCCAAGGGCGTTCCGGTGCCGCTCAGCGCGCTGCTGGCCTTCGGCGCCTATATGCGCGATGCCATCGGGCTGCGGCCCGCCGACGTCTTCTGGAACATCGCCGATCCCGGCTGGGCCTACGGCCTCTATTACGCCATAACAGGCCCGCTGCTGCTTGGCATCGCCACGACCTTCAACGAGGGCGCCTTCACCGCCAGGAGCACCTACGACATCATCGAGCGCCTCGGCGTCACCAGCCTTGCCGGCTCGCCCACCGCCTTCCGCCTGCTGCTGGCCGAAGGACCCGAGGCCGCCGCCCGCGTCAAGGGCCGCCTGCGTGTGGTGAGCAGCGCCGGCGAGCCGCTCAACCCGGAGGTGATCCGCTGGTTCGACGCTCATCTCGCCGCCCCCATCCACGACCATTACGGCCAGACCGAGAACGGCATGATGGTCAACAACCATCACGGCCTGTCGCACCCCGTACGCCACGGCTCGGCCGGCTTTGCCATGCCGGGCTACCGCGTCGTCGTGCTCGACGAGGCCGGCAACGAGCTTAGCCCCAACCAGCCCGGCATTCTCGCCGTCGACATCGCCAACTCGCCGCTGCGCTGGTTCGGCGGCTATCATCAGGCCGAAACCCCTGCCATTGCGGGTGGCTATTACCGCACCGGCGACACGGTCGAGTTCGAGCCCGACGGTTCGATCTCCTTCATCGGCCGCGCCGACGACGTCATCACCTCGGCCGGCTACCGCATCGGCCCGTTCGACGTCGAAAGCGCGCTGCTCGAGCATCCGGCGGTCAACGAGGCAGCGGTCGTCGGCGTGCCCGATCCGCAGCGCACCGAAATCGTCAAGGCCTTCGTCGTTCTGGCGCCCGCCTTTCGAGGCAGCGAGGCGCTGGCCGAGGAACTGGCGCAGCATGTCCGCAAGCGCCTCTCGGCCCACGCCTATCCGCGCGAAGTCGAGTTCGTCAGCGAGTTGCCGAAGACGCCGAGCGGCAAGATCCAGCGGTTCCTGCTGAGGAAGGCCGAGGTGGAGAAGCGGAAGGAGTGACACGGCCGATCTCCCCACTTGTGGCAGGGCTATCGCATATGGATTCTTGCGAAGAAGAACCCCCACCCTAACCCTCCCCACAAGGGGGAGGGAATGCTGCCGCGTGCCTTTAATTCTTGTTGGCGCCGAAAAGACAGGCGATGCTTCTGGGTCAGCGCCAACGGAAGTCTCCCTTCCCCTTTTGGGGAGGGGTTAGGGGTGGGGGTCCGTGCCGGGCAGACATCTCAGGAATTCCATATGCGATAGCCCTGCCACAAGTGGGGGAGATCGGCAGTTGCGCCGCCGCGCTTCTGCTCCTACCGCCCAGCGGTGCCCGCCATCGCCACAAAGGCGCTCTCGATGGTCTCGAACGTCAGCTCCGGATAGAGCGCGCCGGCTTCCGGCGTGGCCGTTTCGAGCGCCGTCTCACCGCGTATCCAAAACGCCCGCAGCAGTCCGAGCCAGGGGGCTGATGCGATCATCGCCTCAAGCTCCGCCGCACTCTGGGGCACGATGCGCGGCGAGCGGCCGCTCACCCGGCGCCACAGATCGATCATTTCGTTCTGGGTGATCTCGTTCTGGGCGATGCGGATCTCGCTGCGGATGGCACTGGGGTCGTTCAACGCGCGCAAGGTGACGGCGGCGATGTCCTTCTCGCTGACAAACGTCGCCGGCACATTGCCGTCGCCATAAAGCGTCACCTCTTCGGACGGCAAGGGCGACGAGCCGAAGCGCATCAGGTCGCCCAGCGTCGTCACCCAGGTCGAGAAGAAGCCGTTGGTGTAGATCACCGTATAGGGCAGATCCGCTTGCCTGATCGCGTCGAACACGGCTCGCTTGAGGTCGAGCGGCGGAACCGAGCCCGGTGCAGCGGCGGCAAAGTCGAGGCCGAAGCCGGCGGAAGGTACATAGCGGGAGACGCCGGCATCTCTGAGCGCGCGCACCAGCGTCATCTCGCTGGCCGAATCCACGTGCACCGAGCTGATGACGCGATCCACCGCACCGGCGGCGCGGACAAGGCTGTCATAGTCGTCGAGATCGCCGACATGGATTTTGGCGCCGAGCTCCTTCAGCGAACGCAGCCGTTCTTCATTACCGGCTGTTGCCGGACGAACCAGAACGTGCAGGCGATCGCCATTGCCTGCGCTGGCCTTCGCCATCTCGCCACCCAGCAGCCCCGTCGCGCCGATGATCAGGGTGCTGGTCATATCGCCCTCCCATTGCGCAGGATGGAACCGTCCCAGTCGCGCTCGAAGCCGATGTCGTGCAAGCGAGGATTCGAGAAGCGTGAAACTCGGCGAAGCACCCGGCGGCGCTCGACGACTGCAGCGGTTCTGAGTGCAAGACCGCTCATCGCGGCGCCGATGGATTCGAAGGTCGGGTTCATTGTCCGTCTCCTGTATTTGCCTAGGCGCAAGCGTGCCGACGCCGTCCGCGGAGGACGAGCATGACGATTGCTCACACTGTTTCTGGTCGTTCAGCGCAACGGTGAGATGGAGAATCCGATCTGCATGCGCTGCTACACCAACAGATTGAACATTTCTGGGCTGGACGACAAACGACTCTTTGTGCAGGATTTGTGAGCAACGCTCACAGGTGGATCATGCCGCGCAGACTACCGCCCCTCACTGCCCTGCCCGCCTTCGAGGCCGCCGCCAGGCATCTGAGTTTCTCCAAGGCGGCGGCTGAACTCAACGTCACCCATGGCGCGGTCAGCCGCGCAATCCGCAACATCGAGGACAGGCTGGGCATCCAGCTTTTCGATCGGGGAACGCGGTCCGTTCGCCTGACGCCGGTGGGCGCCGCCTATGCATCGGAAGTCAGGACGGCGCTGGACCAGATCGCCGCCGCCACCATCGCCGCCACGCCCGACCGCACGACAGGCATCCTGAATGTCAGCACTTCGGACGGTTTTGCCGGCCGCTGGCTGGTGCCGAGGCTGCATCGTTTCCACCGCGCCAACGCCGATATCGACGTGCGGCTGTCGACCTCCGGCGTGCTTTCCGATTTCGTCAGCGACGGCATCGACATCGCCATCCGCTACGGCAAGGGCGGCTATGCCGGAGTGACAGCGGAATTTCTCGCCGATGAAGAGGTCTTCCCCGTCTGCAGCCCGGAACTGCTGCAAGGCGAACATCCGCTGCGCTTGCCGGCGGATCTCAGGCATCACAAATTGATCCATGATGCCTTTCGCATCGACTGGGCGACATGGCTGCAACATGCCGGCGTGGCAGATGTCGATCCGAAGCGCGGCGTGCGCTTCGATTCCGCCACCTTCGCCGTCGAGGCCGCGGTGCATGGCGAAGGCGTGCTGCTGGGCCGAAGCGCGCTGGTCTCGGCCGACCTCGCCGCCGGGCGGCTGGTTCGTCCCTTCGACCGCGCGCTGAAATCCGCCTCGCGCTACTACGTCGTCTACCGCGACGGCGCGCTGCGTCAGAAGAAGATCAGGGCGTTCCGCGACTGGCTGTTTGCCGAAATGGCGGCTGACTGGATTGGTGCGACGAAGGGCGATTGAAGCGGAGGTCTACGCTTGCAAACCCAAGCGCTGCAGCGCCGCGCAGACCCCCCACCCCGCTGCTTCGCATCGACCCTCCCCACAAGGGGGAGGGTGAGGAAGGCGCCCTGCCCGCCTGCCGAACAGCGCCTTTTTGGAAATGCGGAAAAGCTGGGCTCCCTACCTCCCCCTTGTGGGGAGGTCGGACCGAAGGTCCGGGTGGGGGTGCTGGCGCAAATCTTGAAGAATCTGGATTCAGGTCCCCGTTTTGCCAGAGCTGTCGCTGGCCTTTGCGCTACTCCTTCGTACGAAAAACTTCCGGCACGACGAACACTTCGTCGGCCCGGCCATAGCCGCCGTCGGCGACCTCCTCCACCAGCACCATCGTGAAGGGGCGCACACCCTCGCCGAAAAAGTCGACGAACATGGCGGTGGTTCGATGGATGAGGTCTTCCTTCTGCGCCATGGAGAGCGCCGCTTGCGGTAACTTGATGTTGGCGAATGGCATGATCTTTTCCTTTCTGTGGAATTTCAGGTTCGGGGTGGAGCGGTCGGTGACGGCTCAGACGACGCCGCCATTGGCTCGTATGATTTGTCCGTTGACCCAGAAGCTGTCCGGACCGGCCAGGAACGAGACCAGCCCGGCAATGTCGTCGGGCTGGCCGAGCCGGCCGAGCGGGATCATCTTGCCGATGGCCTCGATCTGCGCCTCGCTCTTGCCGTCCGTGAACAGCGCGGTCTCGATCGGTCCGGGCGCCACCGCGTTGACGGTGACACGGCGCGCGCCGAGCTCCTTGGCCAGGATGTGGGTCATCGCCTCGACGCCGGCCTTGGTGGCGGCATAGACGCCATAGCCCGGCTGGTAGAGGCCAACGACGCTGCTGGAGAAGTTGACGATGCGGCCGCCGTCGCGAAGCCGGCGCGCGCCTTCCCGCATGCCGCGGAACACGCCGCCGAGATTGATCGCGATCTGCGTGTCGAACGAAGCATCGTCGGTCTGCGCCATCGGCGACGTCTTCATGACGCCGGCATTGTTGACGAGGATGTCGATGCCGCCGAACGCCTTCTCGCCGGCGTCGAACAGCGCCGGGATCCCATTCGGATCGGCGATATCGGCCTGAACGGCGATCGCCTTGCCGCCGCCGGCTTCGATGCTGCGCACAAGCTCTTCGGCCTCGGCGCGGCCCCGTGCATAGTTGACGACGACGGCGACGCCGTCGCGGGCGAGCCGCTGTGCGATGGCGGCGCCGATGCCTTTGGAGGCGCCGGTCACGATCGCGGTTCTGGTTTGGCCACCCGTATCTGTTTGATTGGATGTCATGGAAGTCTCTCCGTGTTGGTGACACGGATATAGGCCGGCCCGCTTTCCGGATAATAGCCACCTATTGACATCACTATTCGGAAACTGCGAACAAAGGCCATGGATCGACTGGACACGATGCGGCTCTTCGTTCGCGTTCTGGAGCGGCGCAGCTTCACCGCTGCCGCAGCCGATCTCGGCCTGCCGCGTTCAACGGCGACGGAAGCCATCCGGCGACTGGAAGAGCATCTCGGCGCGCGGCTTCTGGAACGAACGACGCGGCAGGTGAACGCCACCCAGGACGGCGAAGCCTACTATCGGCGCTGCCTGTCGATCCTGGCCGAAATCGAGGATGCCGAAGCCGCCTTCCGCAATGCGGAGCCCTTCGGGCTGCTGCGCATCGACGCCAGCACGCTGCTCACCCGCACATTCCTGTTGCCGCGCCTGCCGGAGTTCCTCGACCGCTATGCCAGAATCGACCTGCAGATCGGCCAAAGCGACCGGCTGGTCGATCTCGTGCGTGAAGGCGTCGACTGTGTCATCCGCGTCGGCGAGCTACCCGACAGCGGCATGATCATGCGGCGGCTGGCTGTCATCCGCGAGATCACCTGCGCCAGCCCTGGCTATCTCGAACGCCACGGCACGCCCGCCTCCCCCGATGCGCTCGACGGTCACCAGGCGGTGGGCTTTGTTTCGTCGCGCACTGGCGAGACCCTTCCGTTCGAATTCACCGTCGCCGGCAATATCCGTGAGGTGCGGCTGCCAGGCCGCGTCGCCGCCAACAATTCCGACACCGCCGCCGATCTGGCGCGGCTTGGCCTCGGCCTCATCCAGGCGCCGCGCTATCGCTTCGAAAAGGATCTGGCGGATGGGACGCTCGTCGAGGTGCTGGTCGACTATCCGCCATCGCCAACGCCGCTGTCGGCGCTCTACCCGCAGAACCGTCAGCTCTCGCCACGCCTGCGCGTCTTCCTCGACTGGGCCTCGCGCATCTTCGCCGAGGCCGATCTCTAGGGCGCAAAAACGCCCGCTCCCGGTCAATTCGGTTTTGCAAACCCGGCCAGGGACGCATAGCCGCGTACCACGCTCTTGCGTTCTTCGCGCGAAGCGACGGCGTCGATGTCATCAAAGCCATGCGGCGCCCGGGCCTCGACCAAGTCTATGACCGCTTCCGGCCCGCCTTGCCGATTGGCCAGCACGATGGCCGATGTGGCCGGCCGCCGCTCCCCATCATATCGCGCGAGCGCGGCTTCGACGGTTGGTCCCGCGGCCAGATGCATCGCGAGGCAACCGGCGTCGAGTATTGCCTGGCTGGCTCCGTTCGACCCGACCGGATACATGGGATGCGCCGCATCGCCGAGCAGCGTCACCCGCCCGAACGACCATCGCGGCAGCGGGTCGCGGTCGCAGTTCGGATATTCGTAGAAGCCATCCGTTGCCTGGATGATCGAGGCAGGGTCGACAAAATCAAGCTGAAACCGGTCGCGCACGAAGGGCAGCACATCGTCGATCACGCCCGGGCGGCTCCAGTCGCCGGGACGCAGCGGTGATGTGCCGCTATCACCGGTATTGGCCATCACCGCCCAGTTTGTCAGCCTGGTCTCCGGCTCTTCGCGATCCGGTTCGATCGGATAATACACGAACTTGGCGAAATTGCCGCCGGCAACCGCCATGGTGCTCCCGTCGCGCCAGACCGGCCATGGCGTGGCGCCGCGCCACAGCATCGTGCCGTTCCAGATCGGCGGCCCTTCTTCGGGATAGAGCACGGCCCGGACGGCGGAATGGATCCCGTCAGCGCCTATGAGCAGGTCGCCATGCGCCTCGCCTCGCGAGCCGTCATGCCGGCGGAAATGCGCCACGACCCCGCCTTCGCTCTGCTCGAAGGCATCGACAAGGCTTGCCGTATTGATGATGTCGCCGCCAAGCCTGTTCACCACGGCCCTGTGGATCAGCCCCAGCAGTCTGCCGCGATGAATGCTGATTTGCGGAACCTCATAGCCGGCATCGATGCCGCGCAATTCCTGCCATACGATCTGGCCGAAGCGGTTGGTGTAGACAAGCTCGCGTGTCCTCACCCCCTCCGCGTCGAGCGCCGGCATCAGCCCAAGCCCGGCCAACTCCTTGACAGCGTGCGGGAGCATGTTGATGCCGACGCCACCGGCCGCTTCGCCGCGCTGATCGAATGGGTGCGGGCAAACCTGGCCGAACCGCTGACCGTCGAATGCCTGGCCGATCACGCGGCCATGAGTCCCCGCAACTTCGCCCGCGCCTTCACCGCCGAGACCGGCGTCACGCCGGCAAAAGCCGTAGAGCGCATGCGCCTTGAGACGGCCCGAACGGCGATCGAGACCAGCCATCTCCCGCTTGAGCGCATCGCCGAAACCGCCGGTTTTGGCGATCCCGGCCGCATGCGGCGCGCCTTCCTGCGTACCCTTGGCCAGCCGCCGCAGGCGTTTCGGGCGGCCGCCGAACACAGGGGGCTTCAGCCGGGGCGGCCAGGCAGCGGCTCTGCCCGGCTTAAAGGACGTTCCGGTCCAATGGCGGACAAAAGCGAATGAGCGCACTTGATCCACAACCGAAGTTTCACGAAACTCGTCTCAAAGCCGGTTGCTGCCATTCAGCGCGCCACCTTCCGTCTGTTGGACTGGATATTGCGGCGCCTGGCCTAATCGCCGCAGATGAGGAACCGGATAGCCATTATGAGGAGACTGTTTATAACGGTCGCTGAAATCGCGATGACCAAGGGGAGACGATGCGCTACATACGTCCGCTTTCAATAGAAGATGCCGTTGGCCAGTTGGCCGGGTCGGCTGGTACGGCCGCCATCCTTGCGGGAGGCAGCGACCTCCTGGTCAGAATGAAGGGCGGCTTTGCCGAACCAGAGCTGATCGTCGACATCAAGGCGATCGACGGCTTGAGCGAGATCCGGGAAACGGCTGAAGGCTTCAGCATCGGCGCGGCGGTTCCCTGCGCCGTCCTGGGGGAGAACACCGCGCTCAGGAAGGCATGGCCCGGTGTCGTCGAGGCGGCCAAGCTGATCGGATCGAAGCAGGTGCAGGGACGCTGCACCATCGTGGGCAATCTCTGCAACGCATCGCCGGCCGCCGACAGCGTGCCGGCGCTGGTTGCCGCCGGCGCCAAGGCAGTGGTCGTCGGGCCGGCGGGCCGGCGCACGATCCCCGTGCAGAGCGTGCCGACCGCGCCGGGCAAGACGTCACTCGCCAAAGGCGAGATCATCGAGGCGATCCTGCTCGACAGCCAAGCGCCGCGCTCGGGCGATGCCTATCTGCGTTTCATTCCACGCACCGAAATGGATATCGCGGTGGTCAGCGCCGGCGTGAACCTGACGCTCGATGAGCACGGTGTGGTCAAATCGGCCCGCGTGGCGCTGGGCGCCGTGGCGGCGACGGTGCTTCTGGTCGAAGAGGCGGCGGAGGTGCTCATCGGCTCCAAGCTGGACGAGGCGACGCTGGAGCGGCTCGCCCAGGTCTGCGCAGGGGCTTGCCGTCCCATCGACGACAAGCGCGGCACCATCGAATTCCGGAGGAAAGTTGCGGGCGTGCTGGCCAAGCGGGCCGCCACGAGCGCCTATGCACGTGCAGGAGGCAAATGATGGCTGGTGTAGCAGTTTCAACGACAATCAACGGCGACAACGTCGAGTTCCTGTGCCAGCCGGACGAGACGCTGCTCGACGTCCTGCGCGATCGGCTGGGGCTGACGGGCGCTAAGGAAGGCTGCGGCACCGGCGACTGCGGCGCCTGCAGCATCATCCTCGACGACCGGCTGGTGTGTTCATGCCTAGTGTTAGGCGCCGAGGCTGAAGGCCGCCGCGTCGAGACCATCGAGGGTATGGCCCATGGCGATACGCTGCATCCGCTGCAGCAGAAATTCCTCGAGCATGCGGCGCTGCAATGCGGCATCTGCACGCCGGGTTTCCTGATCGCGGCCAAGGACCTCCTGGCCAAGAACCCCGACCCGACCGAGGAAGAAATCCGCTTCGGCCTTGCCGGGAACCTCTGCCGCTGCACCGGCTACGACAAGATCGTGCGCGCCGTCCAGGACGCGGCCATCGTGATGAAGGGAGCCTGAGATGAATTTCGATCCACGTTTTTCCGGACGTAAATTCACCTCCGTCGGCACGCGTCCGATCCGTCCCGACGGCATCGACAAGGTGACGGGCCGCGCGCGCTACGGCGCCGACTTCAACATGGCCGGCCAGCTGGTCGGGCGCGTTCTGAGAAGCCCGCACGCCCACGCCAGGATCGTGAAGATCGACATTTCGAAGGCCGAGAAGCTCGCCGGCGTGAAGGCGGTGATCACCGCGGCCGACCTGCCGGACCTCACCGATGGCGATGCCGCCATGTACGACGTTCTCGACAATTGCATGGCGCGCACGAAGGCGCTCTATGACGGCCACGCGGTGGCCGCGGTCGCCGCGATCGACGCCCGCACCGCCAGGCAGGCGCTGAAGCTCATCGAGATTGAATACGAGCTTTTGCCGCATGTCACCGATGTCGACGAGGCGGCGAAGCACACGGCGCCCTTGATCAATGATGCCATCTTCACCGAGGGCCTTGAGGAAAAGCCGGTAAAACCCTCCAACATCACCAAGCGCAGCCAGTTTGGCCATGGCGATGTCCATCAGGGTTTCGGCCACGCCGACTTCATCGTCGAGCGTTCCTTCAAGACCGAGCAGACGCACCAGGGCTATATCGAGCCGCATGCCTGCGTGGCGAATTTTAGTTCCGACGGCACCGCCGACCTTTGGGTCTGCACGCAGGGCCATTTCGTCTACCGCCAGCACTGCGCCCAGCTGCTTGGCATGGAAGCCTCGAAACTGCGCGTCACCTCCTCGGAGATCGGCGGCGGTTTCGGCGGTAAGACCCATGTCTGGGCCGAGCCGGTGGCGCTGGCGCTGTCGCGCAAGGCCGGACGGCCGGTGAAGCTGGTGATGACCCGCGACGAGGTGTTCCGCGCCTCGGGCCCGACCAGCGCCACCTCGATCGACGTCAAGATCGGCGCCCGCAAGGACGGCACGATCACCGCCGCCGAAGCGACGCTTCGCTACAGCTGCGGCCCGTATGCCGGCTCCTGGGCCGAGATCGGCGCCATGACCGCGTTCGCCTGCTACAAGCTCGATAACGTCAAGACGGTCGGCTACGAAGTGCTGGTCAACCGGCCGAAGACCGCGGCCTACCGCGCGCCCTCGGCGCCGATGGCGGCGTTCGCGGTGGAAAGCGCGGTCGACGAGCTGGCCAAGAAGATCGGCATGGATCCGGTCGACTTCCGGATCAAAAACGCCGCACAGGAAGGCACAAGATCCTCCTACGGTCCGGTCTACGGCCCGATCGGCATCGGCCCGACGCTCGAGGCGGTGAAGAGCCATCCGCACATGAAGGCGCCGCTGGGTAAAAACCAGGGTCGCGGCATGGCTTGCGGTTTCTGGTTCAACTTCGGTGGCCAGACCTGCACCGACCTCAACATCGGCATGGACGGTTCTGTCTCGCTGGCCGTCGGCACGGTCGACGTCGGTGGTTCGCGCGCGTCGCTGTCGCTGGTGGCGGCGGAAGAGCTCGGCATCGACTATTCCCAGGTCAAGGCAATCGTCGCCGACACGTCCAGCCTCGGCTACAACGACATGACGGACGGCAGCCGCGGCACCTTCTCGTCTTCCATGGCGACGATCTCCGCCGCCCGCAATGCGATCAAGATCCTGCGCGAGCGCGCCGCGCAGATGTGGGACATTGCCGTCGACGACGTGGTCTGGGAAAAGGGCCACGCGATCGCCAAGGGCGAGAAGCACGGCAATCTCGGCAAGCTGTCGCTGAAGGAGATCGCGGTCGAGTCGGGCAAGACCGGCGGACCGATCGCCGGCCACAGCGAACTCGTCGCCGATGGCGCCGGCGTCTCCTTCGCCACCCATATCTGCGATATCGAGGTCGATCCCGATACCGGCGCCACCAGGGTCATCCGCTACACGGTCGTGCAGGACGCCGGCAAGGCGGTGCACCCGACCTATGTCGAGGGACAGTACCAGGGCGGCGCCGCGCAAGGCATCGGCTGGGCGCTCAACGAGGAGTATATCTACGGCTCGGACGGTCGGCTGCAGAACGCCGGCTTCCTCGACTACCGCATCCCGGTCTGCTCGGACCTGCCGATGATCGACACGCAGATCCTCGAGATTCCCAACCCCAACCACCCCTACGGGGTGCGCGGCGTCGGCGAGACGTCGATCGTGCCGCCGCTGGCGGCGATCGCCAACGCGGTGTCGAACGCCGCGGGCGTGCGCATGACGCATATCCCGATGTCGCCGCCGCGTATCCTGGCGGCGATCGAGGCGGCTAGAGCATGATGCCGAAAAGTGCGGAGCGGTTTTCGGATAACATCATGCTCCATCCCGAATAGGGGTCTCGCGAATGGTCGAAGTAACGCTCTGGGGCTCGCTCGCCGCGACCGCCGGAGGCAACAGCAAGGTCGAGATCGAGGCCAAGGACATAAGGGAGCTGTTCAGGAAGCTGGCTGAACAGTATCCCGGCCTCGAGCCCTGGATCGACAAAGGCATCGCGGTTGCGATCGACGGGACGATCTATAGGGACACGTGGTCGAAGAAGCTGCCGGAGGGGGCGGAGATTTTTTTGTTGCCGAGGTTGGTTGGGGGGTAGGCGGATAGCTGGCGGGGCAAAAGTGCACTGCCGCCGTAATTTACACTGTCACCGTAATTCTACGAAGCGCTATTGCGTCCGACCGGGAGGAAGTCTGCTTCGCGCCTCATGTCGGTCATCGAACAGACTGTAGCCGCATCCCAGTAGCTGACATCGCTGAGGCCCCCGCGGCGACAGGGGTATGGCGTGAGAGGGAAATCCCGGTCCAGTGATGACGCTCTGTCCACCCGGCTTGCGCTGGGCAGCCTTCGAGCTCACTCGATGGGATCGCTGAGGGCCAGGAGCTCCGAAAATTTCCCTGCAGACCCATGCGGCGAGATTGTTCTCGCGATTCCGTAAGGTCTCTTTGATAAGCTAGATCTAATATCGACGTATTATCTGTCACTCAAACGTCGCAGACTTGATTTTACTGGTCACTGTTAGCTTCTTGGTAGCTCTCATGACTATAAACGTCTTGCGGGCGAATAGCTTTCATGCTGCTTTCGGCGCACTCAGGAATCAGGGAGCTTTGGCATGGCGGAGCGGATGTTGGCGCGCGATGGGATTTGGGTTTTGCATCTCGCGCGCTTGCAGCAGGTCGTGTCGCTTCGCTCCAGCACTTCTGCCTTGACGATCCTAACTGTTGCCCTTGCACTGAGCGCCGCGCCGGCTCGGGCCGATGGCGGCAATGGCGTCGGCGTAGGGGCCGGACAAGGGGGTGTGGACGGTGCACTAGCGGGCGCCACGGGTCAGAGTATCCCCAATGGGGCGGCTGCCGGTGGTGGTGGCGGCGGCATTGACCTCACGACGGGCAACGGTGCGCCTGGGGGATCGGGATCGTTAACTACCACAGCCAGCAATCCTAATGGCGTTGCCGGTGCGACTGGTGCTACGGGTCTGGTCATCTCCACAGACGGTACTATTTCCACCAGCATCAGCGGCGGGGCGGGCGCATCAGGCTCACCTGGTACGATCGGCGTCGTCAGGAGCGGCGGCGGTGGCGGTGGCGGAGTGGGCGTCAGTGCGACGGCCGACGTTACCGTCACTGGTACAGGATCGGTAAGTGGCGGCACTGGCGGCCGAGGCGGGACTAGTGGCCAAAGCGGCAGCGGTGGTGGCGGCGTCGGCATATTCTCGTCCGCAAACGTGTTTGTAGAGGCGGGCGGCAGCGTTACCGGCGGCACGAGTCTCTCCACAGTTGGGGTCCAATCAGGTGGTGGTGGCGGCGCAGCTGCCATCGTCCTGATCGGCGGCGGGGCAATCCAGAACAGCGGGAATCTGCTCGGGGGCGCCGGCGGAAGAACTACTCTCGGCGGCGGTGGCGACGGTGGCGCCGCTGTTCTGCTGCTTTCAGGTGGAACCGTCATCAACAATCAAGGTGCGACGATCATTGGCGGCAGTGGCGGTCAGGGCTCCTTGGCCGGCGGCGATGGCGCCGCGGGGATCAAGGGCTCCAACATCGCGGTTATCAATGCGGGCACGATCAGCGGCGGCGCCGTCGGCGCCGGTGGTGGAACTCCGATCACCGGCAAGGCTATCGAGTTCACAGGCGGAGTTAATTCTCTGGAGCTTCAAGCGAGCTCGGTAATCGGCGGCAATGTGGTTGCATTCAGCACTGCCGATACTTTCAAGCTGGGCGGCGGTACCAACGCCAGTTTCGATGTGTCCAAGATCGGCGCTGGCGCCAAATACGACGGCTTCGGGCTCTATGAAAAGACAGGAAGCAGCACCTGGACCCTGACAGGGACGACGACCGCCCTTACGCCGTGGACTTTGAGCAGCGGGACCCTGCAAATTTCGAGTGACAACAATCTGGGCGCCGCCTCCGGCGGATTGACCTTCAATGGGGGCACGCTGCAGACGACCGCCGACATCACCAGCGGCCGGACAATCGCCCTGACAGGAGGCGGAACGTTTCTGACTGATGTCGGCACGACCCTCACGCTCAGCAATGTCATCTCCGGCGCAGGCGCTCTCACGAAAGCCGGTGGCGGCACGATGGTTTTGTCGGGCGCCAACACTTACACCGGTGGCACTGTCATCAATAACGGCACGCTCCAAGTCGGCGATGGCGGCAGCATTGTCGGCAATGTCCTCGACGACAGCACGCTGACATTCAACCGCTCAGATGCATTGATCGTCGATGGTACGATCTCAGGCAGCGGCGCGGTGGTTCAGCAGGGCTCGGGCAGCACGACACTGACCGGCCTGAACAGCTACAGCGGCGGCACGGTGATCACCGGCGGCACGTTGATCGGTCAAGCCTCGAGCCTCGGCACCGGCGGAATCCTCAACGACGGAGCGCTCGTCTTCGACCAGCCGACCGACGCCACCTTTGCCGGCTCCATCGATGGCAGCGGCTCCCTTACCAAGCAGGGTCTTGGCAATCTGAGCCTTACGGGAACCAGCACTCTCAGCGGCCCGACGACGGTCGAGGCCGGCAAGCTTGTCGTCGAGGGTTCGCTCGGCAGCTCGCAGACGACGGTCAACAGCGGTGCGACGCTGGGCGGCTCCGGCTCGATCGGCGGCGCGGTCATCATCGCCGATGGCGGCATGCTGGCGCCGGGGTCCAGCCCTGGCACCCTCACGGTCGGATCGCTCAGCCTGAGCTCCGGCTCGATCCTTGATTATGAGCTTGGCCAAGCCGGCATTGTCGGCGGCGGCGTCAATGACCTGATTGAGGTGACCGGAAACCTGACGCTGGACGGCAGCCTCGACATTACCGATGTCGGCGGCTTCGGCCCCGGTGTCTACCGGCTGATCAATTATGGCGGCGCGCTGACCGACAACGGCCTCGAGTTGGGCAATCTGCCGGCCGGCGTAACGACAGCCGACCTGACGGTGCAGACCTCGGTCGCCAACCAGGTCAATCTGGTCAGCAGCGCCGGCAATGACCTGTTGTTCTGGGACGGTGACGCGGCCGGGAATGCCAACAACAATCTGGTCGACGGTGGCAACGGCACCTGGACGGCGACGAGCCCGAACTGGACGACGAGCACCGGCTTGGTGACAGGCGCGATGAAGCCGCAGCCCGGTTTCGCCATCTTCCAGACACTTGGCGGTACCGTCAGCGCCGACGACAGCGCTGGCGAGCTTGCGGTCACCGGAATGCAGTTCGCCGCCGACGGCTATCGCATCGAGGGAGACGCCATCACGCTTGCCGGCGCTGGCGGCGAGAGCATCATTCGGGTCGGCGACGGCACCTTGGCCGGAGCAGGCTATACCGCCACCATCGCCTCCGTGCTGACCGGGGCGAGCAGCCTGACCAAGACCGATGCCGGCACGCTGGTGCTGTCGGGCGCCAACACCTACACAGGCGGAACGGCCGTCTCGGGCGGCGTGCTTTCGGTTGCGGCCGACAACAATCTCGGCGACGCCGCCGGCGACCTGACCCTCTCCGGCGGTACGCTGCGCAACACCGCCGTCTTCTCCTCGGCGCGAGACATCACGCTTGCGGCGCCCGGCGGTACCTTCGACACCTTGGCCGACCTCACTTTGTCCGGCGCGATCTCGGGTGCCGGCAATCTTGCCAAGACCGGCGCCGGCACGCTGACGCTGACCGAAACGAACAGCTATGGCGGCAACACGCTGGTGAGTGCCGGCACGCTGGTCGGCAACGCGGCTTCGATCCGTGGCGACATCGGCAATTCCGGCACTGTCGTGTTCGACCAGGTGGCGGATGCCAGCTTTGCCGGCGATATCTCCGGCACCGGCACGATGGTGAAGGACGGTGCCGGCACGCTGAAGCTAGCCGGCACCTCGCTGCTCGACTGGACCGTCGACCAGGGTGGCCTCGTCTCGGCGGCCGAGCGCTTCGGTGGCGATGTCTCTATCGGCGCGGGCAACTCCTTCACCTTCGACCAGGTCGCCAACTCCAGCTATGCCGGCGTGCTCTCGGGTGCCGGCACGTTCATCAAGGACGGCCAGGGCACCCTGGTGCTCGCGTCCGGCAACTCAGGCTTTACCGGCGCCACATCGGTCAGCGGCGGCACGCTTGCCGCAGGCGCAGAAAACGCATTCAGTTCCTCCTCGCAGTTCTCGGTCGCCTCAGGCGCCACGCTCGATCTCGCCGGCACTTCGCAGACCATTGCTGGCCTGACCAATGCCGGGACCGTGGGCATTGCCGGCAGCCTTGGAAGCAAGCTGACCGTCAGCGGCGACTATGTCGGCAATGGCGGCAACATTCTCATCGGCACCGCCCTGGGTGCAGACAACTCGCAGACCAACATGCTGGTTATCGCCGGGGATACGTCAGGCACGGGTACGCTCCAGGTTGTCAATCTCGGCGGCGGCGGGGCGCAGACGGTCGAAGGCATCAAGATCGTCGATGTCGGCGGCGTCTCGAATGGCAGCTTCTCGCTAAAGGGCAACTATACTTTCGAAGGCGATCAGGCGGTGGTCGGCGGCGCCTATGCCTACAGGCTCTACCAGGACGGCACGAGCACGACCGGCGACGGCGACTGGTATCTGCGTTCTGCCTTGATCGATGGCGGTGGACCCGGAACTCCGCTCTATCAGGCAGGCGCACCGCTCTATGAGGCCTATGCGGGCGTATTGCAGACCTTCAACCAGCTGGGCACGCTGCAGCAGCGGCTCGGCAACCGGTCCTGGACCATCGAAGCGCAAGGCGCCGACGGAATCTCCGACGAGGTGAAGGCCGAGGCCGGTATCGGGCTGTGGGGCAGGATCGAGGGCACCAGCGGCTCCTACGATCCGGAAAGCTCCACCACCGCAACGACATATGACACATCGACCTGGAGGCTGCAGACCGGCGCCGACATGCTTTTGTCCGATAGCGCGGCCGGCCAGCTCATCGGCGGCGTCGCCTTCCAGTATGGCACCGTGTCCGCCGACGTCTCGTCGGTCTTCGGCAGCGGGTCGATCGACAGCACCGGCACCGGGGTTTCCGGCTCGCTGACCTGGTACGGCGCGGAAGGCTTCTACCTCGACGGCCAGGCGCAGGTGATCTGGTACGACAGCAATCTCGATTCGGCGACCGCCGGACAGCGGCTCGTCGACGGCAACAACGGTGTCGGCTACGCGCTCGGCGTCGAAGCGGGCAAACGCATCATGCTCGATCCCAATTGGTCGCTGACGCCGCAAGCCCAGTTGGCTTGGTCGTCGGTCGACCTCGACGCCTTCACCGACGCCTTTGGCGCGAGGGTCACCCCAGGCACCAACGACAGCCTGCTTGGCCGCCTCGGCCTCTCGCTCGGCCATCAGACGCAGTGGCAGGACCGCACGGGCCGCGCCGGCCACACGAATCTCTACGGCATCGCCAACCTCTATTACGACTTTGAGGATGGCTCATCTGTCGACCTCGCCGGCAGCACCCTTTCGAACCGCAACGAGCAACTCTGGGGCGGCCTCGGTATTGGCGGCACGATCAACTGGGCCGACGACAGGTTCTCGGTGTTCGGCGAAGCCGCCGCCCGGACGGGCCTCAAAGACTTCGGTGACAGTCATGCGCTGACCGGTTCACTGGGCTTGCGGGTCAAGTGGTGACTTGCTTGGCACTTACTGGCTGATGTTGATCGCGCCATGACTGCTTAGGTCCAACGGCGGCTCTCCACTCGCGCCGCTTCGCAGCCCCGGTGCCTTTGGGGCCGGGAAGGCGCGGCAGGGCTATGGATACTTCGTCGGCGGCACGCCAGGGTTCAAATCGCCCTGCAGTTCCTTCGGCAGCGGCAAGCTTGAACATTGCAGGTGCACTTCGCGGGCGAACAGCTTTCGTTGCTTCTGCTCATGCTCCTTGATGGCTGCGACGAGCCCCATCGAGTATGGACCAAGCAAGACGCCGAATCCCCACCCCGGATGCTGTTTCTCGCGAGCCTCGTAATCCGAAGCCGCCATGCGGGCCTGCTGGCATGCCGGCGAAGCCCATTTCTGGTCCTGCTGCGAAAGCGACGCCTCATAGTCGACCGGGGAGGTCGCGCATCCGGCCACTGCCGCAGTCAATGCGAGGCAGATTGCGATTCTCATCCGAAGCCTCTCCTGAGCCTTGTAGAGGGCCTGCATAGACCTCTTCATCCCACAAGGCGATAGCTGCGGTCGGGCGCCTTCCCCACCCTCCTCAACCCGCCGCCCTCTCCCCGGCCCTCCAGCCCGCCCGGATTCGAACCCATGCCTGGAACCAAATCGCGGGGCCTGGAACCAAATCACGGGCGAGACTGTTCAGTTGTAACTTTGATCCCACGCTGCGGCCGGCAAAGCGGCGACATTGAGGAGTTCTCACCATGAAGATTTCATCCGGATTTCGTTCCATCGCGGTTGCCGCCATCGCCACCGCGAGCATCGGCTTTGCCAGCGCCGCGCATGCCGACAGCGGCACGATCCGCTTCTCCGTCTACAAGGCGGCCTTCTTCGTCGGTGGTTCCGGAGGCAAGGGCACCTTCACATTCCATGGCAAGAGCTACCCGATCTCGATCGGCGCCGTGTCCGGAGGCCTGGCCTTCGGCGTGTCCAAGACATATTTCCGCGGCACCGTGCGTCACATCAGACGCGCCCGCGACGTGACCGGGGTCTATGGTGCGGCAGGCGGTGGCGGCGCGCTTGGCAAAGGGGCTCAGGTGATCGTCATGAGCAACGACAAGGGCGCCCGGCTCGAATTGACGGGCAGGCAGGTCGGCCTGCAGGTCAACGCCGACCTCAGCGGCATGAGCATCTCGCTGCGGTAAGGGCTAGCTCCTCAACCCCGGTGCTTCCTGCCCCGTCCGCTCGACATATTCCGTATAGCCGCCGCCATAGGTGTGGATGCCTTCGGGCGTCAATTCCAGCACGCGGTTGGAAAGTGCCGCCAGAAAATGCCGGTCATGCGAGACGAAAAGCATGGTGCCCTCGTACTGCGACAGTGCCGTGATCAGCATCTCCTTGGTGGCGATGTCGAGATGGTTGGTCGGCTCGTCCAGCACCAAAAGGTTGGGCGGGTCGAACAGCATCAGCGCCATCACCAGCCGCGCCTTCTCGCCGCCTGACAGCACTCGGCATTTCTTTTCGATCTCGTCGCCGGAAAAGCCGAAGCAGCCGGCAAGTGCCCTGAGCGGCGCCTGGCCGGCCTGCGGAAACGCGTCCTCCAATGTCTGAAACACAGTGCGCTCGCCTTCCAGCACCTCCATCGCGTGCTGGGCGAAATAACCCATTTTGACACTTGGCCCGCGCGCCACCGTGCCGGTGTCGGGCTCGGAAGCGCCGGCGACCAGCTTCAGGAGCGTCGACTTGCCGGCGCCGTTGACGCCCATGATGCACCAGCGCTCGCGGCGGCGGACCTGGAAGTCGAGCCCCTCATAGATGGAGCGGCTGCCATAGCCCTTGTGGACGTTCTTCAGCGTCACGACATCCTCGCCGCAGCGCGGCGCCGGCAGGAAATCGAACGAAACCGTCTGGCGCCGCTTCGGCGGCTCGACGCGGTCGATCTTGTCCAGCTTCTTCACCCGGCTCTGCACCTGTGCGGCATGCGAGGCGCGCGCCTTGAAGCGCTCGATGAAGGCGATCTCCTTGGCCAGCATCGCCTGCTGGCGCTCGAACTGTGCCTGCTGCTGCTTGTCGGCGATCGCCCGCTGCTGCTGGTAAAATTCGTAGTTTCCGGAATAGGCGGTCAGCGAACCGGCGTCGATCTCGACCACCTTGTTGACGATGCGGTTCATGAACTCGCGATCGTGCGAGGTCATCAACAGCGCGCCATCATAGTTCTTCAGGAAGGACTCCAGCCAGATCAGGCTTTCCAGGTCGAGATGGTTGCTTGGCTCATCGAGCAACATGGCGTCGGGCCGCATCAACAGGATGCGGGCCAGCGCCACGCGCATCTTCCAGCCGCCGGACAGCTTTCCGACATCGCCGTCCATCATCTCCTGCGAAAAGCCGAGACCGTCGAGCACTTCGCGGGCGCGGCCATCCAGCGCATAACCGTCGAGTTCCTCGAAGCGGTGCTGAGCCTCGCCATATTTTTCGATGATCTCGTCCATCCGGTCGGCCTGCTCGGGATCGGCCATGGCCGCCTCGAGGGCTGCCATCTCGGCCGCGACTTCGCTGACAGGCCCGGCGCCGTTCATCACTTCGGCCACGGCGCTGTGGCCTTCCATGTCGCCGACATCCTGGCTGAAATAGCCGATGGTGACGCCGCGATCGACCTGCACCTGGCCTTCGTCGGGCTGCTCCTGGCCGGTGATCATGCGAAACAGCGTCGTCTTGCCGGCGCCGTTCGGCCCGACGAGGCCGACCTTCTCGCCCTTCTGCAGCGACGCCGACGCTTCGATGAAGACAAGCTGACGGCCGTTCTGCTTGCTGATGCTTTCCAGTCTGATCATGCGGTGTCCGGGCCATATGCTTGCGTGAAAGGATTTGCCCGGCGCCTTACGCGAAGGATGGCCGCAAAGAAAGAGGCGCAAGCGCCGCAGCGCTTCACCCTCCCCCTTGTGGGGAGGGTCGGCGCACCGGCGTTGCGAAGCAAGGTCGGTGGGACGGGGTGGGGGCGCGGCGCTGCAAAAGAGCCCCCCCCCCCCCCCCCGGGCGGGGGGCCCCCCCCCCCCCACGGGGGGGGGGGGGGGGCGGCCCCCCCCCCCCCCCCCCAAAAAAAAAAAAAAAACGGG